>NZ_JBMDJS010000005.1:0-320922 GCF_057809315.1 Herbaspirillum sp. FG34
CAAGTTGAGCATATATTGTGTTTGCCCTAGTGCATCACACCCAAGAATCTACTAAATACTTCTTCCAGTTTGGGTTAGTTGCTGCTCCATCGAGAGCAACTGACTTTACAAGTTATGCCTGATGACTATAGCAAGTTGGTACCACCCCTTCCCATCCCGAACAGGACCGTGAAACGACTTCGCGCCGATGATAGTGCTGCAACCAGTGTGAAAGTAGGTCATCGTCAGGCTTGTTACTCCCAAGAACCCTCGTTACGAAAGTAGCGAGGGTTTTTGCTTTGGGCGGCCGGTTTGTATTGATGTCCGTTTGCCCTGGCGAGAGCCGACATCTCGCCCATACGCGACGATCAGGTACACACGTTCTCTTAGTGTTATGCACAGACCCGCAGGCCACCGGCAAGCGCTTGTGCATCAATTGACAGACAGGATCTTTGGTTTTGGTGCGTCCAGTCGGCCGTCAACCCTTGGCCCAGGCGGTTGCTGAAAAACAGGAACTTAGATTTATACACAGCCGGATTGACTGCGCACCAGGGCTGTTAATTTATGCACAGGTAAAAATCTAAGATTCCACCCGAATCCCCGCACGCATGCCGGGCACGGCAAGCACCCGGCAAACACACCCAAACGACAGACAATAAAAAAGCCGGCAGAGCCGGCTTCTTCATTTCCATCATGGCTGCATCATCATGATACGGACATGGCAACGACTTACTGCTTCGTCGCCACCGTCACCGTATTCTCATGGATGCCCCCGCCCAGTGCCTTGTACAGATCAATCGCATTGTTCAAGCGCAACTGCCGCGCCTGAATCAAGGCCTGCTGCGCCGAGAACAGATCACGCTGCGCATCCAGCTGATCCAGCGAAGACGCAATGCCGTTCTTGAAGCGCAGGTCGGTCAGTTTCAAGCGTTCCTGCTGGGCCGCCAGGAAAGCCTCCTGTGCCTTGACCTGATCCTCCAGCGAACCACGCGCCACCAGCGCATCAGCCACTTCGCGGAAGGCAGTCTGGATGGTCTTCTCGTAAGTCACCACGGCCTTGTTCTTGCGAACTTCGGCCAGATCCAGATTGGCGCTGTTGCGTCCGAAGTCGAAAATCGGCAGAGACAGCGAGGGACCAAAGCTCCACGCGCCCGAACCTGACTCGAACAAGCCTCCCAGCGTGCTGCTGGCACTGCCGAAGCTGCCGGTGAGCGAAATGCGCGGGAAGAAGGCCGCGCGTGCCGCGCCGATGTTGGCGTTGGCTGCCAGCAGACTCTGCTCGGCCGAACGGATGTCCGGACGATTGATCAGCAGGTCCGACGGCAGACCCGCCGGAATATCGGTGACGATCTTCTCATCCGACAGCAACTGCGCAGGCGGCAGATCCCCTACCTTCTTGCCCACCAGCAGCGTGAGCGCATTCTCGGCCTGCGCACGCTGGCGCTCCAGCTGAGCCTTGGCCACTCGGGCCGACTCGACCAGCGTCTGCGTCAGACGGAAGTCCAGCGCAGAACTAGCGCCCACGTCGAAGCGCCGCTTTGCCAGGTCAAGATCGGTCTCGCGCGACTTCAGGGTGTCATTGGCCAGCTGCAGCTGTTCTGCATAGGAGCGCTCGGACAGATACGCCTGTGCCACCTGTGCCACCAAACTGATCTGTGCCGACTTCTGGGCCTCCTCTGTGGAGAGATAAGTCGCCAGCGCCGCATCCTTCAGGTTGCGTACGCGGCCGAAGAAGTCCAACTCGTAGGCTGGCACCGCCAGGCCGACCTGATAGCTGTTGCTGATGAACGGCTGCCCCGTCAGCGACTGACTGGCCGCAGTACGCGCGCGCGCAGCGCTGCCAGTGACGTTCAGGTTGGGCAGCAGATCAGCGCGGGCGATCTGATACTGCGCACGCGCTTCCTCGATGTTGAGCACGGCCGTGCGCAGGTCACGGTTGTTCTCCAGCGCAGCGGCGATCAGTTGCTGCAGACGCTGGTCCGGGAAGAACTGGCGCCAGCCCAGATTGACAGCCTGCAGCTCGGCACGGCCTGCTGCATCAGCCGGATAGGCCGCTTCCACCGGCGCTTGCGGACGGTCATAAGTGGGGGCCAGCGAGCAGCCCCCCAGTACGCCGGCCACCATCAGCGCTGCGCATAATTGCAGCAGGCGAGGCGAGCGCGGCAACGACATATTGGTCATTGTCATTCTCCACTATCAATCTTGGGCGAGTGGTCGGCGTCAAACTTGCGCTGACGCTCGCTGCCCTTGAAAATCTTGCGCACGACCACGAAGAAGATCGGCACCAGGAACACGGCCAGCACGGTGGCGGTAATCATGCCGCCCATCACGCCGGTACCAATGGCGCGCTGGCTGGCAGAACCGGCACCAGAGGCGATGGCCAGCGGCAACACGCCAAGAATGAAGGCCAGCGAGGTCATGATGATGGGACGGAAGCGCAGGTGCACCGCTTCCAGCGTCGCTTCGATCAGGCCCTTGCCTTGCGCTTGCAGATCCTTGGCGAACTCGATGATCAGAATCGCGTTCTTGGCCGACAGACCCACCACCGCAATCATCCCCACCTTGAAGTAAACGTCGTTGGGCATGGCGCGCAGCGTCACCCCAAGCAGCGCACCCAGGATACCCAGCGGCACCACCAGCATCACCGCCAGCGGAATCGAGGTGCTTTCATACAATGCGGCCAGCACCAGGAATACCGCGATCAGCGACAGCGCATACAGGGCAGGGGCCTGGTTGCCGGAGGTCTTTTCTTCCAGCGACTGGCCGGTCCATTCGAAACCGAAGCCCGGCGGCAGCTTGGTCACGAAGGATTCCATCTCGGCCATGGCTTCACCGGTACTGCGGCCAGGGGCTGCACCGCCGGCGATCTTCATGGCCGGATAGCCGTTGTAGCGGATCAGCTGCACCGGACCATTGATCCACTTCGCGGTCACGAAGGCCGAGAAGGGCACCATGCCGCCATTGGCGTTGCGGGCGTACAAGTTGGTCAGATCTTCAGGTTGCAGGCGGCGATTGGCATCGGCCTGCACGATCACGCGCTGCTGACGGCCCTGGTTGGGGAAATCGTTCACATAGGCCGAACCCAGCGCCGTGGAGAGCACGCTGTTGATCGTCGAGAACGGTACGCCCAGCGCATTGGCCTTGTCGCGGTCGATGTCCAGTTGCAGCTGCGGCGCATCTTCCAGACCTTCCGGACGCACCCCGGCCAGCACCTTGCTCTGGGCTGCCATGCCCAGGATCTGGTTGCGAGCCTGCACCAGTGCAGCGTGACCCAGACCGGCGCGGTCCTGCAGACGGAAGGTGAAGCCGGTCGCATTGCCCAGTTCCGGAATCGGCGGCGGGTTCAGCGGGAAGACGATCGCATCCTTGATCCGCGAGAAGGTGCCGAATGCCTTGTGAGCAATCGCATCAGCCGATTGCGACTTGTCGCGCTCGGACCAGTCCTTCAGCGGAGTAAACACCAGTGCCGCGTTCTGACCATTACCGGAGAACGAATAGCCCAGCACCGCAATGGCATGCTCCACCGCCGGATCCTTGAGATAGTACTGCTCGATCTGCTTGACCACCTCGGTAGTACGCGCGGTACTCGCGCCCGGCGGCAGCTGCACGTTGGTGATGATGTAGCCCTGGTCTTCGTTGGGCAGGAAGGATGCCGGCAGGCGCACATACAGCAGGCCCACGCACGCCACGATGACCACGTAGACGATCATGTAGCGCCCGGCCTTGCCCAGCATGCGAGCGATCAAGCCCTGGTAGCCATTGGCGGTGGTGTTGAACTTGCGGTTGAACCAGCCGAAGAAGCCCTTCTTCTCGTGGTGATGCCCCTTTTCCACCGGCTTGAGGATGGTCGCGCACAGCGCCGGCGTGAGAGTGAAGGCCATCAGCACCGAGAACACCATCGAGGCCACCATCGACAGCGAGAACTGGCGATAGATCGCCCCCACCGCGCCACCGAAGAAGGCCATCGGGATGAACACTGCGATGAGCACCAGGGTGATACCGATCAGCGCGCCGCTGATCTGACCCATGGCCTTGCGGGTGGCGTCGGCAGGCGAGAGACCTTCCTCGCTCATGATGCGTTCGACGTTCTCCACCACCACGATGGCGTCATCGACCAGGATACCGATGGCCAGCACCATGCCGAACATGGTCAGCACGTTGATCGAGAAGCCGAACAGCAGCAGCGTGGCAAAGGTCCCCAACAGCGCCACCGGCACCACGATGGTCGGGATGATGGTGTAGCGGATGTTCTGCAGGAACAGGAACATCACCAGGAACACCAGCACGATGGCTTCGATCAGGGTCTTGACCACTTCCTCGATCGAGATCTTGACGAACTTGGAAGTGTCGTACGGGATGGTGTATTTCACGCCCGCCGGGAAGTACTTGGACAGCTCTTCCATCTTCTTGTGCACGGCCGTGGCGGTACCCAGCGCATTGGCAGTGGGCGAGAGCTGCACGCCGATGAAGGACGAGGGCTTGCCATCCAGGCGACCGGACGTGTCATAGCTCTGGCCACCGACTTCGATGCGGGCCACATCGCGCAGGCGTACGCTGGAGCCATCGGCATTGGCGCGCAGCACGATGTTGCCGAATTGCTCGGGCGAGGTCAGCTGACCGTTCACCACCACGGTGGCGGCGATCTGCTGGGTGCCCGGGCTGGGCAAGGCACCCAGGGTACCGCCGGCCACCAGTGCGTTCTGTGCCTGGATGGCCGCCGTCACGTCGGCCGGAGTCAGGCTCAGGCCGATCAGCTTGTTCGGGTCGATCCAGATGCGCATGGCGCGTTCGGTACCGAACAGCTGCGCCTGACCGACACCGGGCACGCGCTTGATTTCGTTCAGGACATTGCGCGACAGATAGTCACCCAGAGCCACCGGATCAAGCTTGCCATCGGTGGAAGACAAACCGATGAAGAGCAGGAAGTTGGAACGCGACTTGGTCACCTGCACGCCCTGTTGCGTCACGGCCGCCGGCAGGCGGGCCTCGACGCGCTTCAAGCGGTTCTGCACATCCACCGCCGCCAGGTCCGGATTGGTTTCCGGCGAGAAGGTGATGGTGATCTGCACCTGGCCGTTGGCCTGGCTTTGCGACTCGATGTATTGCAGGCCATCGGCGCCGTTCATTTCCTGTTCGATCAGGCTGGTCACCGAATCGTCCAGGGTCTGTGCGGTTGCACCCGGATAGGTGGCCGTGACCACAATGGTCGGCGGCGCAATGTTGGGGTACTGGGACACCGGCAAGCCGGTGATGGCCAGCGCACCGGCCAGCATGATGAAGATCGCTAGCACCCACGCAAATACGGGGCGATCAATAAAGAACTTTCCCATCTGGCAGCCTCTTAGTTAGCTTTCGGTTGGGCACTCGCGTCCTGCTTGGCCGGCTGGCCCGCAGCAGCGGCGGGAGCGCCCGCGGGACTCCATTGGACCGGCTTGACGGTGGCGCCCGGGCGGACCTTCTGCAGACCCTCCACGATCACGCGATCACCTTCCTTCAAGCCATCGAGAATCTGCCAGTTGTTGCCGCGTGCGCCGCCGGTCTTGACCGGACGCGGTTCGACCTTGTTCTCGGCATTGACCACCATCACGATCGAACCGCCGGCGTCGCGCATCACAGCCTGTTGCGGCACCAGCAGAGCCTGCTCATCGACAGCCTGCTCGATCTTGGTCCGCACATAGGTCCCCGGCAGCAGCAGGCGCTTGGGATTGGGGAATTCGGCGCGCAGCGAGACCGAACCGGTGCTTTCATCCACACTCACATCGGAGAACAGCAGCTTGCCCGGCTGGTCGTAGGGCTGGCCGTTTTCCAGCACCAGGGTCACGCTGGCCTTGTTGTCGCCGACCTTCTTCAACTGGCCGGCCGCCATGGCCTGCTGCAGCCTCAACAGATCGGCGCTGGACTGGGTCACGTTGACATAGATCGGATCGAGCTGCTGCACCAGGGCCAGCTGGGTGGCATCCCCCTGGCCCACCAGGGCGCCCTCGGTCACCAGCGCGCGGCCGATACGGCCGGAGATGGGCGAGGTCACGGTGGCATAGCCCAGGTTCAGGCTGGCCGTCTGCACGGCCGCCTTGCCGGCGGCCACGTCGGCTTCGGCCTGCTTCTGGGCCGCCACGGCGTTGTCATATTCTTGCTTGGAGACGGCATTGACTTCCACCAGCGGCTTGTAGCGCTGCGCGGTCAGCGAAGTCTGGGTCAGGTTGGCCTGGGCGCGTGCCAGCGTGGCTTGTGCGCTTTCCAGGCTGGCCTTGTACTGGGCCGGATCGATCTTGAAGAGCACCTGGCCTGCCTTGACCTCGCTGCCTTCCTTGAAGACGCGCTTTTGCACGATGCCCGCCACCCGTGCGCGTACCTGCGCCACGCGGAAGGCTTCCACCCGGCCCGGCAGTTCATTGGTGATGGCCACGCGCTGCGGGGTGATGGTCACCACCGAGACTTCGGCCGGCGGCATCGGGCCGCCTTGCGCGGCGGGTTTCTGTCCGCAGGCAACCAGCGCGGCGGCAACGGCGACGGTCATGGTGAGGCGCGTGAAACGACTGACTGAGCTCATAGATATCTCGCACGAAAGTAAAGTTGAAGCCGCCAGGGGCGGCGATGAAACGAATTCGGTAGAACCGGTCACGACGATGATGCTGACCCTGTCATCCACAGTCGGAGGGGATGGATGTTCCAGGGCGCAGGTTGTTGCAATGCAAAAGATCCCCACCGGCCTCGCGGCCAGGGTGATGAATTTTTTTGCACTTGATGAACGGCAGGGACTTGAAGCGGATGCTATTATACATACATCCATGAATGTATGTATTTCTTCTCAACATCACATTAATTTAGCAAAATTGTTCGAGACGGCGTAGCAAAATATGAGCGATACCTTGCATTTTCGTGCGAAAGGGACTCAGATGCCGTCTTCGCTGCCGAGAACCTGAGCTCTTCCCTCTGCACAGCGGGTGTTGCCGCGCTGCCAGGAAGACGAAACAGAGGCCCTGATATTGTGCATGAATCTCACTTATTTCTTCATGACCATTGCTGCGCACATGAAGCCTTTGACGAATATGCGCCCGCGCCGGATGATGTGCATTTGCAACATGCGCATGGGATGGCGGGCCTGATGGGCGGCGTCATCGTTCTTTCTGCTGGAGCTTGCTGACATGGCCCGATCGACCAAGGAAGAAGCGCTGGAAACCCGTTCCCGCATCCTTGATGCGGCCGAGCAGGTGTTTCATGAGCGCGGCGTCTCCCAGACCTCGCTGGCCGACGTGGCCAAGGCGGCCGAGGTCACGCGCGGGGCCATCTACTGGCATTTCAAGAACAAGAGCGATCTGTTCGACGCCATGTGCGAGCGCGTGCGCCTGCCCATGGAAGCGGTACTGGAGGAGAATGCCAGCCCGCAGGTCGCAGATCCGCTGGGCCAGTTCCTGCGCAGCGGTGTCTATGTGCTGACCATGGCTGCGACGGACGAGCGCTGCCGGCGCGTGTTCGACATCATCTTCAACAAGTGCGAATTCGCCGACGCCCACGACCCCATTCTCATCCGCCAGCGCGAATGCCATGTGGACGGGCTGTTGCGACTGGAGCAGATCCTGCTCAACGCGGTTGCGCGCGGTCAGCTTCCGGTCACGCTGGATATCCGCCTGGCCTGCCTGGCGGCGCATGCCACCTTCAGTGGCTTGCTCACCGACTGGTTCTTTTCGCCGGACAGCTTCGACCTGGTCAAGGACGGCGAACGCATCCTGGCGGCCTCGCTCCATACCCTCAAGACCGCGCCGTCCCTGCAGAAGGTGCAGCCGGACTGAATCCCTCAAGACCCGGGCGGTTCTCAGGCGATATGAAGTAAAAAGCAAAAAAACAGGGAAAATCAGGCAGGCCGGAGAACCCGGCCCCCGTCTGGTCGGCCTGCGCCATGTGCATGACGCCCGCCGGCCAGAGTGCGATATGAAGCGATAGACCGGATCAGTAGGTCGGCATCGCGGGGTCGACCTCATTGGCCCAGGCATGTACGCCGCCGCTCAGGTTGATCACCCTGGTAAAGCCCTGGCGCTCCAGGAAGGCCGCCACCTGCATGCTGCGTCCGCCGTGATGGCAGATGCAGACCACCGGCTGCTCTTCATCGAGCTCCGAGAAGCGGCCGGGAATGGTGTTCATCGGGACCAGCTGCGAACCGGTGATGTGGCAGGTCTGGTGTTCCCAGGGTTCGCGCACATCCAGCAGCAGGGGCGTGGGGCGGTCCGGATCGTTGATCCAGGCTGCCAGTTCCGGGGCAGAGATGTGCTCCATGATGCTTTCCTGTCTCGGCCTGGTGATTCAGAACGTGAAGTGGGACGGCGTAATCGCTGCATGCAGCGGCTTGGCCAGGGTTTCCACGATATTGACGGTCTCGAAGGCGTGTTCCGAGGTGCGGGTGATCAGTTGCAGTTCCATCACCGGGGCCGAGCCGACGATGGCCAGCAGGCGGCCACCGATCTTGAGCTGCTTGCCGAAGGCTTCCGGCAGCACCGGCAGCGAGCCGGAGATGACGATGACGTCGTATTCAGCTGCCTTGCCGTCGGCACCGGTCCAGCCCTGCGCGCCATTGCCCAGTTGCACGTCCACATTGGCCACGCCGTAGTCGGCCAGGTTCTGCTCGGCCAGGGCCTTCAGTTCGGGGGAAATTTCCACGGTCGTCACGTGACGGGCCTTGTGGGCCAGCAGGGCCGCCATGTAGCCCGAGCCTGCGCCGATTTCCAGCACGTATTCGTGCTTCTTCACATTGGCTTCCTGCAGGATGCGCGCTTCGATCTTGGGAGCCAGCATGTTTTCACCACCCGGCAGCGGGATCTCGGCGTCGAAGAAAGCCAGGCTGCGATAGGCGGCCGGGACGAATTCTTCTCGCTTGACGACCATCAGCAGGTCCAGCACATCCTGCGCCAGCACGTTCCAGGGGCGGATTTGCTGCTCGATCATGTTGAAGCGGGCTTGTTCGATATTCATGGCGGTGGCTCGATTAATCAATTGCGACGGAAAGGCAGCATTTTAGCAAACACCGCCGCCCTAATCAGCCCATCTGTGTGGGGAATAAGCCCAGCGGCAGGCTTGTGTTGCGGGTTTTCCTCAATGCAATGCGAGCGTGTCAGGCTGGCATCAGGTGTTCAGTCCATTCAGGCAGAGGTCGATCATGCTCTGCAGGTAGGCTTGCGGATCGATGGGATCAGCCGCGCAGGGTGCGAGTGAGCGTTCCCACAGCATCAGCATGATGAGGGGGGCGATGATGACCTTCTTCATCGCCTGGGCATCGATGTGGCGAAATTCCCCGCGCGCCATGCCGCGTTCGAGCACGCGTACCACCGTGGCGTCGCCGCGGGCGGTGATCTCGTCATGGTAGAAGCGCGCCAGCTCGGGGAAGTTGCCGGATTCGGCCACCATCAGCTTGGCAATACCCATCACGCCGGAGTGCGAGGCGGCCTGCCACCAGTGCATGATGAGCTCGCGCAGCAGTTCGCCGCTGCTGCCGGCATGGCCCTCGATGCGCGCCTCGGCCTGGTCCAGCAGGGGCAGCATGTTGGTACGCACCACCGACTTGAAGAGGCTTTCCTTGCCGTCGAAGTAGAGATAGAGCGTGCCCTTGGAGACGCCCGCGCGGGCCGCCACGTCTTCCAGGCGGGTGGCGGCATAGCCGCGTTCGACGAACAACTCCAGAGCCGCCGCCAGCAACTCCTGGGGGCGGTCCTGCTTGCGTCGTTCCCAACGCGGTTCTTTGGCCGATGCTGACATGAGAAACAAGATTACCGGGACGGGGCACTGTAAGTGGCAAATCGCGCCGGCGTCAAGCGAGCAGCGCAAGCCCTCCACGCAAGCCGCAGAGAGCACGATGCACTACAATGCAGTCCCCGCATACCACCGGCCACCAGGAAAGCCCATGAACTGCCGAGACGCATGCGGCGCCTGCTGCATCGCCCCCTCCATCACCAGCCCGATTCCCGGCATGCCGCATGGCAAGCCGGCCAATGTGCCCTGTGTGCAACTGGGGGAGGACATGCGCTGCAAGATCTTCGGCCAGCCGGAGCGTCCGGCCTTCTGCGCCGGCTTGCAGCCTTCGCTGGAGATGTGTGGGCAGAACCGCAGCCAGGCCATTACCTGGCTCAGTGAACTGGAGACGCTGACCGCGCCGGGCAGCAAGGCTGGCCGGCGACCGGAAGAGGAAGCCTGAAGTTTAGAAGGCTTCCTCGCGCCGCCGTCGCGCTTCTTCGCGAATATCCTCGATGAGCCGCCGGGTATCCACCTTTTCCTTGAGGTGGGCGGCATGGGCTTCACGGCTGATGGGAGCGATGGTGGTCAGCTCCTTCAGATCGGCAGTACTTTCTTCGTGTCGATGATGCACCGCTGCTCCTGAATCGATAAAAGGGAGGGAGGAACCCTGCCTTTGTACCACGGATCGGCATCATCTGGCGAGTTTGGCATCAAATGAGCGCTGATACGGGGCCGATGTGTCCTGATCCGGGTCCCGGCGAAAGATCTCCCTGCACCGCCCGGCAGGCCGCCTCCCGCTCCTGCCCCGCAGGGGATGGGATGAATGAAAAGTCAGCTTCGTGCGAATGGCTGACAGGAAAACGCGAGTTTTGTCACCCTGCTAAGGTAAAATCCGTTTTTGTTGCAGCGCACCGAGTGCACTTTCTGCGTGCCGGTGAGGTCCAAAGGCCGCTTGATGGCAACGCAAACCGTCCTGCCCGGGTTTGGGCGGCCCCGTGACCGTGCTTGACGGTAGCCGGCCACCCAAAAACGGGAGATTGCTTCACCCGTTTGCGTATCCAGGCGCCCGGAGGGCCGAATTGGCGGGCTTTCGGGCCCGGCAGCAGCAATTTCCTTCATTTCCCTTCAACCCCACCACCACAGCCACTCACAGCACCCGTATGGACACTCTCCTCGCGCTCAAGGCGCTCATCATGGGCATCGTCGAAGGCCTGACCGAATTCCTGCCCATTTCCTCCACCGGCCACCTGATCCTGACCAACAGCCTGTTGCAGTTCACGGGTCCCGAATTTTCCAAGGACAAGGCCGACGTCTTCGAGATCGTCATCCAGGCCGGCGCCATCCTGGCGGTGTGCTGGGAGTACCGTGCGCGCATCGCTGCCGTGTTGACCGGCTTGTTCACCGACCGCAAGGCGCAGCGCCTGGTGATCAACCTGATCATCGCCTTTCTGCCGGCGGCCATCCTGGGCCTGCTGTTCAGTCGCCGCATCAAGGAAATGCTGTTCAACCCGGTCTCGGTGGCGATCGCCTTCATCGTCGGCGGCCTCATCATCCTGTGGGTGGAGCGTCGCAACAAGGACCGCATGAGCATGGCCTCGGCCCGCGTCGAAACGGTAGACGACATGACCGCCCTGGACGCACTCAAGGTCGGCATCGCCCAGGCCTTCGCCCTGATCCCCGGTACCAGCCGCTCGGGCGCCACCATCATCGGCGGCATGATGTTCGGCCTGTCGCGCAAGGCGGCCACCGAGTTTTCGTTCTTCCTGGCCATCCCCACGCTCTTCGCCGCCACCCTCTATTCGCTCTACAAGGAACGCGCCCTGCTGTCGGCTGCCGACGTGCCGCTGTTCACCGTGGGTACCGTGGCCGCCTTCGTCTCGGCCTTCCTGTGCGTGCGCTGGTTGCTGCGCTACATCAGCTCGCACGATTTCACCATCTTCGCCTGGTATCGCATCGTCTTCGGCATCATCGTCCTGGTGACTGCCTATACCGGCGTGGTCGCCTGGGTGGAGTGATCCAGCGGCGCCTGACATCGCACAGCGCATGCCTGTGCGGACGTCAGGCGCCTGTCAGCCCGCGCCCCGGCGGGCGCGGTACACTGCTGCACCCGTGGCCGGCCTTGCTGCCGGCACCGGTTCACAACATTCTTTTCGCCAACTCCCTTCAGAGCACACCCCATGGCCAACGTCTGCAGCGCCGGGCTTGATATCGGCTTTGCCTCCCTCAGTTACGCGCAGATCGGTTTTCTCGGCATCGTCCAGGGCATCACCGAACTGCTCCCCATTTCCTCGACCGCCCACATGCGCGTGGTACCGGCCTTCCTGGGCTGGCATGATCCGGGCTCGGCCTTTTCCGCCGCCATGCAGCTGGCGGCGCTGGCCGCCGTGATCAGCTACTTCCGGCGCGATGTGACGGCGGTGACCGGTGGCAGCCTGGCTGCCTGGCGTCGCCGCGATTTCACCGATCCCATGTTCAGGCTGGCCGTGGCCATCCTCCTGGCCACCATTCCCATCGGCATTGCCGGACTGGCCTTGTCGCACGTGCTCAACGCCTGCGGCTCGCCGCTGCGCAGCCTCTCCGTGATCGGCTGGTCCTGCATCGTCATGGCGGTGCTGCTGGCGATCTCGGAACTGGTCTGCCGCCATCGCCGCAGTGTCGACCAGATGCGCCTGCGCGATGCCATGATCGTCGGGCTGGCACAGGTCGGTGCGCTCATCCCGGGGGTCTCGCGTTCCGGCTCCACGCTCACCGCCGCGCTGTTCCTGAATTTCCGTCGCGAGGAAGCCGCGCGCTTTTCCTTCCTGCTGGGTTTGCCTGCCATCGCGCTGGCTGGCTTGAAGGAGCTGGCCGTGCTGCTGCATGCGCATATCCCGCTGCAAGCCTGGGGCGTGCTGCTGTTCGGCCTGGTCGTGGCAAGTGTCTCGGCTTTTGTCGCCATCTGGGGCTTGATGAAATTCCTGGAGCGTTTCTCGACATGGCCCTTCATCGTCTATCGAGCTGCGCTGGGTGTTTTCCTGCTGTTGGCGGTGTCGCGGGGCTGGCTGCAATAAAATAGCGCCTTTGCTACGCAGCAGCTTCAGGTTTTCCATGGTCGATTTCGATTCCCTGCCTCCCGGCGCCACCCAGCAGGAACGTGCACTGCACGTGCTGGAAACGGTGTTCGGCTACTCGTCCTTTCGCGGTCATCAGGGCGAGATCGTCCAGCACGTCGCCGGTGGCGGGGATGCCTTGGTGCTCATGCCCACCGGCGGCGGCAAATCGCTCTGCTACCAGGTCCCGGCGTTGCTGCGCGCGGGCACTGGCGTGGTGGTCTCGCCGCTGATCGCGCTGATGCAGGACCAGGTCGATGCCTTGGCCGAAGTCGGGGTGCGCGCCGCCTTCCTCAATTCCACCCAGAGTTTCGACGAAGCCCTGCAAATCGAGCGGCGCCTGCGTCAGGGGGATCTGGATCTGCTCTATGTCGCCCCCGAACGCCTGATGACGCCGCGCTGTCTGGAGTTGCTGGAGTCGGCCCGCATCTCGCTGTTCGCCATCGATGAAGCGCACTGCGTCTCGCAATGGGGCCATGATTTCCGTCCGGAATACATCAAGCTCTCCATCCTGCACGAGCGTTTCCCGCAGGTGCCGCGCATCGCGCTGACGGCCACCGCTGACCAGCAGACCCGCGAAGAAATCATCCACCGCCTGCAACTGGAAGATGCGCGCCAGTTCGTTTCTTCCTTCGACCGTCCCAACATCCGTTACCAGATCGTCGAGAAGGCCAACGGCCGCAAGCAGTTGCTGGACTTCATCAAGAGCGAACATCCGGACGATGCCGGCATCGTCTACTGTCTCTCGCGCAAGAAGGTCGAGGAGACTGCCGAGTTCCTGCGCGGCGAGGGCCTCAATGCGCTGGCCTATCACGCCGGCATGGACTATGCGCTGCGCACCAGGAACCAGGCGCGCTTTCTGCGCGAAGACAAGATCGTGATGGTGGCCACCATCGCCTTCGGCATGGGCATTGACAAGCCCGACGTGCGCTTCGTCTGCCACCTCGACCTGCCCAAGAGCGTGGAAGGCTATTACCAGGAAACCGGACGCGCCGGCCGCGACGGCCTGCCTGCCGACGCCTGGATGGCCTATGGCCTGCAGGATGTGGTGCAGCAGCGCCGCATGATTGACGAATCCGAAGCCGACGAAACCTTCAAGCGCGTGCTCGGCACCAAGCTCGACGCCATGCTGTCTCTGTGCGAGACCTTGCACTGCCGGCGCGTGCACCTGCTGGATTATTTCGGCGAGCCATCCAGCCCCTGCGGCAATTGCGATACCTGCCTCACGCCACCGGTTTCCTTCGATGCCACGGTCGAGGTGCAGAAGCTGCTCTCTACCGTCTACCGCGTCGAGCAGCGCTTTGCGCCCGGCCATGTGATCGAGGTGCTGCGTGGCATCGATGGCGAACGCGTCAAGCAGTGGCGTCACGACCAGCTTTCCGTCTTTGGTGTCGGCAGTGATCGTGGCGAGGCTGAATGGCGTGCCATCCTGCGCCAGGTGATCGCCCTGGGGCTGCTGACCGTGGACGCCGAGAACTACAGCGCCCTGAAGCTCACCGAAGCCGCCCGCCCGGTACTGCGCGGCGAGCAGCAGGTGCAGTTGCGCCGCTACCGCAAGCCGGAGAAGGCCAAGCGCAGCTCGCAGCGCTCCGGCTTCGTCGAGACCAACCTCAGCAGCGAAGAACAGGCGCTCTTCGAGAAGCTGCGCTGGTGGCGCGTGGAGACGGCGCGCGAACACAACGTGCCGGCCTACGTCATCTTCCACGATGCCACCATGCGCGAGATCGCCAAGGCGCGGCCGCAGTCGCTGGATGCGCTGCGCCACGTCACCGGCGTGGGCGAGAAGAAACTGGAGACCTATGGCGCCCAGATCATCGCCCTGATTGCCGAAATGCAGGGTGGATAGCGGCAAGAGTCTGGGGGAGGGTGGAAAATGGACGATATGAAGTTTTCTGCATCAGTTGCCCCGTAGGTCCCATGAAAAACGGCATGTCCTGTGAAGGAACATGCCGTTTTTCATGGGGCCGGGGGAGGGCGAATCGATCAGGCGCGCTTTTCGAACACCAGATCCCACACGCCATGACCCAGACGCAGGCCGCGGTTTTCGAACTTGGTGGTATCGCGGTAATGCGGACGCGGGACGTAGCCGGACGGATCGGTCGCGGTATTTTTCAGGGTCGGTTCGGCCGACAGGACTTCGAGCATCTGGATGGCATATTCTTCCCAGTCGGTGGCGCAGTGGAGGTAGCCACCGGGGGCCAGGCGGGTGCTGATCAGTTGCACCAGGGGCGACTGGATCAGGCGGCGCTTGTTGTGGCGCGCCTTGTGCCAGGGATCGGGGAAGAACACATGCACGCCGGCCAGGGACTCGGGGGCGATCATGTTGGTGAGCACTTCGACGGCATCGTGCTGGATGATGCGGACGTTTTCCAGCTGGCCTTCGCCGATCAGCTTGAGGTAGCTGCCCACGCCGGGGGTATGGACTTCGACGCCGATGAAGTTTTTCTCGGGCATCAGGGCCGAGATCTTGGCGCTGGTTTCGCCCATGCCGAAGCCGATTTCGAGGATGGTCGGTGCCTGGCGTGCGAAGGTGGCATCCAGGTCCAGCGGGGCCTTGTCGTAGGGGACGAGGAAGCGCGGTCCGAGTTCTTCCAGTGCGCGTCCTTGCGCGACCGACACGCGCCCGGCGCGGGTGACGAAACTGCGGATGCGGCGCTCGCTGGGATCGTAGAACAGCGGCTTGCCGGATTTGTTTTCAGACATGGATGACTCGAAGCAATTGAGGCGCGGCCCGCACAGTCGCGCCGGTCAGGGACGGGCGAAGAGGGCCGCAGGGAAGCGATCTGGAGCGGGTGAAGGGGATCGAACCCTCGTCTTAAGCTTGGGAAGCTTCTGCTCTACCATTGAGCTACACCCGCACAACGGGCATTTTACATAGCTTCTGATCTTACATGCAAACGCTGAACGGGCGCGCATCACGCCGCTGGACTCTATATCCGAGATTGATTTTGAAATATCCCCCGATTTTGATTGCGGATATACAGCGTCCTGAAAGTGAAAATTTATTCCCAAAAATATGGCAAAATTGCCCTTGCAAAATTAAAAATATTATTAATTTACGGTTAAAAAGGGTTGCTGCTATGCTAGGGGAAGATGATCTGTCGCGTTTGAAGGACTCCCTGTTTTCCGGGAGATATAATCTTTTAGTAGGTGCAGGTATTTCACTGGATAGCTCAGAAAAGAACGGAGAGAAACAGCTCCCATCGGGAGGTTCCCTTTTAGACGAATTGGCGACCTTGAAGATGGTGAAGAACAGGCCCCTGACCAAGGTATATCAGCTTTTGTCTGAAGCTGAGATAAAGCGATTTCTAACAGATCGTTTTTCCCATACGCGGCCTGGGGCCACTGTCAGGTTGCTTCCTGATTTTATTTGGAATCAAGTCTACACCTTCAATATTGATGATGCGCTTGAAACCGCATATCAAGAAAATGCCTCCCCCAAGCAAAAAGCTGTTGCGATTAATTTTAATGATCCATTCACGAATCCCAAACCGTCCGAGCACCTCCAGATAGTTCATTTGCATGGCTACAGCCGGCAGCCTGATGTAGGTTATGTTTTTGCTCAAACGGAGTACGCCCGGATATCAAAAACTCAAAATCCTTGGATGATGGTGTTGTCTCAAACGCTCGCTACTGAACCGTTTATCATCTCTGGGACATCTTTATCAGAGCCCGACCTCGAATATTATCTAAGCTTTCGAACCGATCGATCTGGACGTTCCGATCGCGGGCCGTCGATTTTAGTAGAGCCGTTTCCCGATTCTGTTACGGAAAGCGACTGCGTCCGACATGGTTTGATTTTGGTAAAGGCTACGCTAATTGAATTCTTGAACTGGCTAAAATTGAAATTGGGAGAGCTTCCGACTTTGGAAACCGTTGTGTTGCCTGATGTCGAGAAGTTGTTCGAAGAGAGTTTGCCAGCAATTTCGAAAATCTCTTTCTTCTCATCGGTCGAGTTAGTTCAACCGGTTGCGGGGAAGGGGGCTAAGGATCATTCTGGTTTCTTCTTTGGACAACCTCCAACTTGGCAAGATTTGGAAGCTGATGTTGACATTGGCACCGCGAGCACTGGAAATCTAGTTAACAAAGTCAAATTCTTTTTGGAAGGCGGAGCGTCCCCTTCCAGAGCTCTTGCTTTGATTGGGGAGCCGGGAACCGGGAAAACTACTAATCTGAGAAGGGTGGCATACGATTTAGTCAAAGACGGTAGGACTGTGTTTTTTCTTAAGCGGCATGCAGATGTGAACTATGACGATATGCTTCAATGCTTTCGAGCTATTGTCGGTCGTTGCGTGCTATTTGCGGACGGTGCTGCCGAAAATGTTAATTTCTTAAGATTGTTATTAGAAAAAGAAGATCTGGCCGATAAGCTGTTTTTGGTTTTTGCGGAGCGCGATTATCGCAAGGCTCATGTTCTAGCTAACTTAGAAGAATTTAATGTTGAGTACTTGGAGGTCCCTCCTTGGAAAGCGCACACCTATTTTCAACTTATCGAGAGTTTTAGAGATTCTGGATTGCTAGCAGCGTCTGATGCTGTGAAAGATCCAGATGCCTCTGCTAGACGTCTTTCATCAGAGCCCGTTGCTATTGGGGCTTGTAGACTTTTAAATAGTTTCAGACCGTTCGAGCAAGTGGTTCAGTCTTTATGGATTGACTCTTCTGTTGTTCAGCGGAAAATTTATTTGACTGTGGCCTTGGCGGAATTCTGTGTGCCAGATGGGATTAAGTATTCGTTGTTGAGAGCGACGCAAAGAACTGACGATATCGTGCAACTGTTTGGTAGCGCTTGTGCTTTGCCTTTAGGATACTGTGATGATGATAATGACTATATTCTTCCGCTTAATGCGACCATCGGAGAACGCATATTGGATTTGTCTTCGCGAATCGCGCCTGGGATTTTGCTAGAAGTTTTTGTCGAATTAGGTAACGTAATTGCTCCGTACGTCAACAGGCGAACAATCATAGCTCGTACATCAGAGGCGAGATTGTCGGGACGGTTGTTTCACGCGGAAGATGTTGTGACTAAATTCTTGGGTGAGGAGGCAGAGCAGTTCTACATTCGAACAAAAAAAAATTGGCAATGGAATTCTAGATATTGGGAGCAGAGAGCATTGGAGCTGGCTGGAAGGAATTTACCTATTGCGATACAGCATGCTCGCCAAGCAGTTGCTATTGAAGGGCATCCTTTCCCTTGGACTACGCTTGCCTCATTGCTTATAAAGAAAATGAACGGCGATCCGCTCGGGCGTGACCAAGCATTTACTGAAGCATTCGATTATCTGATTAAGGCGCTTGATTTTGATTCGCAGAAATTACGTAGACATAGTGGTCATGCCTATGTCGCGCTTTTTAGAGGGACCGATAGATTCATCGAATTGGGAGGTGTTTTGAGCAAAGTTACAAAGCAGGAGGTTTTATCAAGGATGAGCGACGCGGAACGGTTATTAAGGAAAAACTCTTCCGTGCAAAGCGCGATATTGAGGTTAAGGGAGCGATTCACACTTTAATTTTTTCTCTAACCCAATGTTGGTGTGATGAGCCTGAAGAAGATCTCTCTAAGAATATGCCGCAGAAGTCGTTAACAAGTGAGTTTGAATGCGCTCACCTAGTCGCCGCCGACGCGCTTGGAGGGTCATGCTCTAATTTCGAATAGACATGGTTCATTTTTTAGTTTGCGATCTTGCTAGGTATTAGTTCGCTCCGCACTTCAGGAGATTCAGACATGATCGTACCCGCTTGTCCACCACACCGCCCGTGGCGTTGTCTACCGTGACGTGGATGCCGCTGCACCGTTCAAAGTCGGCCGCCACCGTGCGCACGATGGGCGTGATGGCGCCGGCGGCAAGCACCTTGAGCTCCGCCGATGAAGCCAGCAGCGGGATCAAGGAAAGGGCCGCAAAAATCTGTTGAAGATGCCTCTCTCTTTCTCTTTTCCACGTTCGGATCGACGCATGCAGGCATCTGTGCTCACGCCTGCCCAACCTCATCCAACAGAATCTCGATGCGCTCCTTGCCGCGCCCGGTGTTCTTGCGCTTGAGCCGTATCGTTCCCACTTCGGCAGTGGTGCGAGGGTGCGTACCGCCGCAGGCCATGCGCGCAAATCCTTCCACTTCCCAGTAACGCCGCCCGGCCGCTTCGTCGCTGAAGGCCGTGACGATGGGCCGGTCCGCCGCCACCAGTTGCCGCGCCGCCGCCTCGATGGCCGGGAACAGCGGGGCCAGGCTGGTTTCGCTGGCGAAGTCCACCCGCGCCTTGTCCACGGCAATATGCGCGCCGATGCGTTCGATGCCGGGACGCATCTGGTAGACCAGCTGCAACACCATCTCGGCCGCGAAGTGCAGGCGCATCAGGCGATAGCGCCGCATCCAGTCGATCTGCAGGCGAACCGCATCGCCGACCTGAAGTCCATGGCCCGATGGCAGCGTGTAGACAATGTCTTGCTCGCGCTTCTCCGCCTGCAGCACGGGATGGCCGCCCAGCGTACCGACGTCACTCTCCTGCCCACCGGAAAAAGCGAAAAAGATCGTCTGCGCCACTTGGACCTGGTCCCCATCAACGGCGCTGATCATCGTATCGAGTTCGGTCTGGTAGGGAGCGGACCAGAAAATTTTGCAAGTCATGATCGGGAGCACACGGCAACAGTTGATCGGTACGGCACATCGGCGCAAGTGTGTCACGCGCGAGACGCCAAACACAGGTGCACAAATTCTACGCTGAAAGCGGACTCACGCTTCGCATCACGGGATTCAGGCAGGCTGCGGATCAAGCAGGTCTTCAATGGCCGCAATATCCACCGCATCCCGCTGCTCCGCCCTCAGCAGTTCATCGGCATAACTGCGCCACAAGCCACTGTGCAGGAAGTAGCGGAACAGCTCCGTATCCAGGTGCTGCTCCCGGCACATCCTGGCCATGATGCGCAGCGATTCCGACAAGGTCTTGGCCGGCTTGTAAGGACGGTCCGCCGCGGTCAGCGCTTCGAAGACGTCGGCCAGCGCCATCACCCTGTCCTGCAAGGGCAGTTCGGCTGCGCGCAGGCGGCGCGGATAACCGCTGCCATCCATCTTCTCGTGATGATTGGCAGCGGTATCGGGCACACTCTTGAGCGAGTCCGGCCACGGCAGGCGCTTCAACATCACCAGCGTCTGCACGATGTGGTTGTTGATGGCGAAGCGGTCTTCCTCGGTCAGCGTGCCGCGCCGTACCGTCAGGTTGTGCAGCTCGCCCATGTTCTGCCGGACCTGCGGCAAGCGCATGTCGAAGCCCAGAGTATTGCGCGGATCGCCCCGTTCAACCGGCGGGCGGTGCCCCTCTTCCCAGGCCACCTCGTGCTCGGGACGATCGGCCAGCAACTGCTCGGTGCAGGGAAGCACCTGCTGCACCTGAGCGCCACGCGCGGCGGCGAGCCGCCGGCTCTCTTCGTCAGCCAGACCCAGGCTGTCATCGAAATGACGCTGCCAGGTCTGCGTGGCAATCTGGCGCAGGCGTGCGATGGCCTCGTCCGACATGGCCTCGCCGCCAACATTGCACTGCGCGACAAAGGCAAAATCCTCGCGCAACTGCTGTCGGCGCTGTTGCAGCTGCACGCGCCAAGCTTCGGCCTGGGCCGGGGGCAGGGTGGTGTAGAGCTCGCGCAGCAGATCCAGTTCGGCATCGCGCCACAGAACCTCGAAGCGCATGCGCACTTCATGGATGCGGTTGTGGATCACTTCCAGCTTGGTGGCCTTGTCCACGATGTGCTCGGGACTGGTGACCTTGCCGCAGTCGTGCAGCAGCGCGGCCAGCTGGAAGGCATAGCGCTGGTCTTCGTCGAGCCGGAAGTCGGCATAGCGGCCCTGTTCTTCCTGCGCCAGCCGGTCCACCAGCTGGATGGCCAGGTGCGGTACCCGCTCGCAGTGGCCACCGGTGTAGGGACTCTTGGCATCGATGGCATCGGCCATGAGACGGATCAGGGACTCCAGCAGCGCCTTTTGTGCGGCGATCAGCTGACGTGTCTCGATGGCCACGGCCAGCATGCCTGAAAGACGCCGCGCAAAGGCCAGGAAGCGCGGATCCTCGTGGGCGCTGTCATGGGCGTGCATGAGCACCAGCAGACCTTCAAGCGAGCCATTGCGGCCACGCAGGTCCAGTTCCACGCGCAGGCGGCCATCCTCGGTCTCGCGTGCTTCAAGTGCACAAGCAGCCCCGGCAGCCTCTGCGCCCTGCTCGTCATAAGCCATGCTGTCGGCCAGGCCGCATTGCTGGCCATAGGCCGCAGCCCGCTGCATCTGGCTGCCCTCGCGCTGCCACAGATAGACCGCGCCACCGTCGCAGCGCGTGGCCTGCACGAACTTCTCCAGCACCTGCTGCAGCATTTCTTCGACATGCGTCTCGGTACTGAGGATGGCGCTGATGTCGAGGAAAGCTTCTACCGTCAGACTCACGTGGTCCACCATGTCGGTGAGCATGTTGATCTCGCGCAGGGTGCTGCGACGCCGGTTCTGGATGCGGAAGTCGAAGCGCGACATGCGTCCGGCCCGCAGGGCGAGTCGCTCCATGCTGCGGCCGATGGCGCGTCCGGCCCACCACCCCAATGGCAGGAAGGCCAGCACCACCAGAAAGGCCACCAGTACCAGGGTCTTGCGATTGCGGTCGAGCTGGCCCAGCAGCTCGTCGCCGGGGGCTGCAATGAGCAGTTTGAGGGCATGGCCGTCGATGACATTGAAGGGCAATGACAGACCCAGCCACTCCCGTCCGCCCACGCTGTAGAGCGTGCTGGTCTGGCCATCCCGTGCGCGCTCGGCCAGGTGCGACAGGCTCGGTACATCCAGCTCCGGCAGGCCCCGGAAACGGAAGTTCTCGCCGTCCTGCTCCAGTACGCGCGCCATGTCGCTGTAGGCGATCACGCGCTGGTTCTCGTCCACCAGCGCCAGCTCACTGTGGGGCGTCAGGCGCAGGTTGCCCAGACTGGCGGCGAGGTCATCGAGTGTCATGTCGATGGCCACCACGGCATCGGTGTTGCGGGCACGCTGCGACAGGCTGATACCGATCTGGCGCGTGGTGAAAAATACGTAAGGGGCCGAGATGGAGGGGATCAGCGAACGGTCCGCCGTGGCGTACCAGGGGCGCGTGCGCGGGTCGAAGCGATAGCCGGCCTCGTCGCGCAGGCTCAGTAGTTTCAGCTCGGCGTCGTAGAAGCGGTATTGCCCGTGCTGCGCACCGTGGGCATCGTGCACGATGGTCTGCACGAGGAAAGCCGATGCAGTCGGCGCGGAGAAGAAAGCGCGCTGCTCCGCACCCCGCAGCGAGCGCACCAGCAGGAAGTCGCCATTGGGATAGCCCACGTAGACCGCCGACACCAGCGGATTGGCAACCAGGTCGATGGAGAAGGCCGCGATGCGCGTGAGGCGCTCATCAAGCCGGGTGGATTCGGTGATCGGATCGAAGGCCAGCTGGCGCAGCGTGGCCACGGCAGGGTCGATGATGCGTCGCGAGCGCTCGGTCATGATGCGTCCGGCATCCTCGGCGGAACGCTCGGCCATGTCCAGCAGCACCTGGCGTGCCCCCCACCAGCCTACTGAGACCAGCACCACCGCCAGCAGGACCATGCCCGCCATCACCAGTGCGGAAATGCCGAAGCGCACCGGCAGACCAGGCACGGTGGCGTCGTCATCAGAGGGATCAAACAAGGGGCGTTCGGGAAGGGGCATCGAGCACGCAGTGACTGGGTGACATGCAGCGGAACCCGCGATGCCATCGGCGCCGCCCACCCACCGGCGCACAACGGGACACGGCCTCTTTTATCTCCGCGTCAATATACCGGAATTACGTTGGGCCAGCAAAAAGCGGTCACGCGGCGTCTGCGGGCGTGGCCCGGTGGCGGCGACACGCTGGACATGCCGACAGAAAAACCACACATTTATCAACAGATCACGGCACGTTGTAGCAATTGGTGTACAATACGATTTGTACTTGCATCAAGTTGTATTCTTGTTGGTTCCAATTCCGCCTGACTGTCGTTCCCTCCTCGGTCGTTCTGTTTTCTTTCCTTCGGTTTCAGTTCTTGGTTTCAAGTGCCTTCCAGGCAGATGCCTTCATTCGTCCCAAACTTTCCAAAGGAAACAAACATGAGCACTCAAACCGGCGTAGTCAAATGGTTCAACGATGCCAAGGGCTTCGGCTTCATCACTCCTGATGCCGGCGGTGCCGACGTCTTCGCGCACTTCCAGGACATCCAGTCCAACGGCTTCCGCAGCCTGTCGGAAAACCAGCGCGTGTCCTTCGACCGCGGTGTCGGCCCCAAGGGTGAAAAGGCCACCAACATCAAGGTCATCTAAGACCGCGATTTTCGCGCAAGCGAAGCAGGATATCCCCGCTGTCCGCGCCTGAACGTCCCCGGAATTCCATACGCTCCAGGGACCAGGTCGGCAGACTCCGCAGCCCTTTCATGTCGGCGCGAATTCTTTCGCAGACGCTCACCTGGCAGATAGCCAGGGAGGGTCGGTTCCGAAGGAGAGGGCAGCGCAGGGCGCCGCCCTTGCCAGAGACTCCCCTGTGGCCGTGCAGATAGCGCGGACAGGTGAACTTTGACGGCAGGGGCGCGTCGATCACGGCGCAAGCCGTGTAGCAAATAGTTAATTAATCGCTCGTAGAAGCGTGACACCGGACCGCACCAACGGCGGCTTCCGGACCACAACACGAACACCTGGATTGAGTCCGGCACCGGCCAGATAGGCCGGGCGGGACACTCTTGCAGCACCTGGCAGATCGCCAGGGTCATGAGGGAATCCAGCGTTAATCAATGAACGGCCCATCTGGTTTCAGATGGGCTTTTTGCGTTCTGGAAACAATATAAACGATATAAATGGTTTATGTAGCCAGTCTGTGTGGACCATCCAGCAGCTGCAAAGCCTGCGCCACCACCGCCTCCGGCGTGATCCCGAAATGCCGGTACAGCACATCGGCCGGTCCCGGTGCGCCGAATCCCGTCATGCCGACGAAACCACCGCGCTCCCCCAGGTAGCGATCCCAGCCAAAGCGCAGCGCCGCCTCTATCCCCACGCGCACCGTATCACTGCCCAGCACGGCGTGACGATAGTGGCTGTCCTGCTGGTCGAACAATTCCCAACATGGCAGTGAGACCACCGCCGTAGCCACGCCACGGGCTTCGAGCAGATCGCGCGCAGCGCAGGCGATGGCGACCTCCGAGCCAGTGGCCAGCAAGGTGACCTGGCGCGCCCCGCATTGCGCCTCTGCCAGCACATAGCCGCCGCGCGCACTCAGATTGCTCACCTCGAAACGCTTGCGTACCGGCGGCAAGCTTTGTCGAGCCAACACCATGCTCACCGGCCCGCTCCGGTGCTGCATGGCGACTTCCCAGCATTCCACCACCTCGCTGGCATCGGCCGGACGCATCACCAGCATGTTGGGCATGGCGCGCAGCGCGGCGAGGATTTCCACCGGCTGATGTGTCGGCCCGTTCTTGCCGATGCCAATGGAGTCATGGCTGAACACGAACTTGACCGGCAAGCCCATCAACGCGGCCATGCGCATGGCCGGGCGTTCGTAATCCGAGAAGGCCAGATAGGTCACGGCCAGCGGGATCACGCCGCCATGCGCGGCCATGCCATTGGCCATGGCGCCCATCACATGTTCACGCACCCCGCAATGCACGTAGGCACCGCTGCGGTCGGCGGCAGTAAAGGCGTTGAGCGAACCCTTGTGCGCGGTGGGTGCTTCGAGATCGGCGCAGCCGACCATGCGTTCCGGGATCACTTCGGCCAGCAACTGGTTGAGGGCGGCCGAGATCAGGATGCCGCCTTGCGCCTGCGCGGGCTCATGCGCGGTGCGTTTGAATTGCAGCAACACGTCCTGCCATCGGTCGGGCAAGTCACCGCGCAGGAGGCGTTCGAATTCGGCGCGTTGTGTCGCCGGTAGGGCCTGCAGACGCCGCTGCCAGGCCGCATGTTCATCGCGATGGCGCTGACCGAATCCGCGCCACGGCGAGAGGATCTCCGGTGGAATCTCGAAGGGCGCATGCGGCCATTGCAGCAGCGCGCGTGCGGCCTGGGCATCCTCCGGATACAGGCGGGCACTGTGACCGCCGCGCTGGCCCTGCACGCGCGGGATACCACGTCCGATGACGGTACGGCAGGCGATCATCGAAGGCCGGTCCGAGGCGTGTGCGGCATCCAGTGCGCGCGAGACGGCATCGATATCGTGCCCGTCCACTTCCACCACATGCCAGCCCGCCACGCGGAAGCGCTCGGCCACGTTCTCGCTGATGGAGAGCTCGGTGGCGCCATCGTCGGTGATCTGGTTGTCGTCCCACAGCAGGGTGAGCTTGGACAGACGCAGGTGACCGGCCAGCGAAATCATTTCCTGTCCGATGCCTTCCTGCAGGCAGCCGTCGCCGACGAAGGCATAGGTGCGATGGTTGACGATGTCGTCGCCGAAACGCGCATTCAGATAAGCCTCGGCCACGGCCATGCCCAGGGCATTGGCGATGCCCTGGCCGAGCGGACCGGTGGTGACTTCGATGCCCAGATGCGGCGCGTATTCCGGATGGCCGGCGCAGTGCGAGCCGAACTCGCGGAAGTTGCGCAGTTCCTCCAGCGTGATGTGTTCGTAACCGGTGAGGTAGAGCAGGCTGTAGAGCAGCATCGAGCCGTGACCATTGGAGAGCACCACGCGGTCGCGGTCAGGCCAGGTCGGGTCGTCCGCATGAAAGCGCAGATGGCGCGCATACAGGGCCGTGGCGATCTCGGCCATGCCCAGCGGAACGCCCTGGTGGCCCTCGGTGGCACGCACGATGGCATCGATGGACAGGAAGCGGATGGCATGCGCCAGCGGCTGCAGGGGATGTGGGGTCATGACAGCAAGGCGCGCCGACCCGGTGGCGGGGCGGTGCGTCAGTCTCCGTTGTAATGGTGGAGGCTTATTCTTGGCGCGCAGTGCACATGCAGGCAAGCGATGAAAATTCAGGCTTGGCTGAATTGGCTTCAACTAGGCGAAATCGTTCCGCTCTCTTCGCGCAACCACTGCAGGAACAGCACCACCTCAGGCCGCGACTTGTTGCGCGCCGGACAGACCGCGAAGTGTTGCGTGATCTCCAGTGTCATGCCCTCGGCAAACACCGGCTGCAGGCGAGTGCTGGCCAGATGGCCGGCACCGAAGGCGTTGCTCTCGAAGACCACGCCCAATCCCTGTACCGCCGCTTCGATGCTCATCATGGCGCGGTCGAAGCGCAGTGCGATGCGTTCCGGGCGCAGGTCCGGTGCGTAGCGGGCAAACCATTCCGGCCATTGCAGCAGACTGCCGCGCGACTGGATCAGCGGTGCCAGCACCAGGTCTTCCGGTGTCTCGATGCGGTGACGCGCGAGGAAGTCCGGGCTGGCCATCGGAATCACCTGCTCCGACAATACCGGTTCGATTTCCAGATCCGGCCAGTGCGGCACGCCACAGCGGATATCCAGGTCCACCTGTCCGATCTCGAAATCGGATATTTCCGGCGAGGCCGACAAGCCGAAGGCAATCTCCGGATGGCGCTGCGTGAAGCGGCCGATGCGCGGCATCAGCCAGAGACTGGCAAAGCTGGGACTGGAGTGGATCTGCAGCGAATTCTCCACACCATGCCGCAGATCGTCGGTGGCCGAATTGATCGCACCGAGCGCACCGGCCACCCGGTTGAGATAGCTCTGCCCTGCCGGCGTGAGTTCCACCCCCTTGGTGGAGCGCTCGAACAGACGCAGCCCCAGCAGCTTTTCCAGTCGCGCGACCTGGTGGCTGATGGCCGAGGGCGTCAGGTGCAGTTCGGCAGCGGCAAGGTTGAAACTCTTCCTGCGCGCGATCGCCTCGAAGGCCATCAGGGAGGTCAATGGAGGAATCATGGTGTCTCGGTTTTTTGCTCTTGTGAAGGATTCTGCTGCGCTACAGCATGCACCGGCGTGGGCGTGCGGCCGATTTTAGCGCATCGATGCGGCAGATGAAGCTTCGTCACATTTCCATGACAAAGCATCACTTGTCGGCGTCGGATGAAAGTTCGAAGATCGCCGCCAGAACAACAGGCAGACACCCATCCACGAGTGCCATTGCACCGGAAGCCGCCAGCCTGCTAGGTGGCGCAGGTCTTCGCTGTTGCTCGTTCGCATGTCACTTTCAGGAGACCACACCATGCTGCTCAAGAACAAAGTCGCCGTCATCACCGGCGGCGCCGGCCTCAACGGCCTGGGATTTTCCACCGCGCGCCTGATGGCCGCACAAGGCGCACGCGTCGTCATCCTCGATCTGGAACGCGCCGAGCCCTCGACGGCAGCGGCTCGCCTGGGCGAGGGTCATCTGGGCCTGGTGGCCGACGTCACCGACAAGGCGTCCTGCGAGGCGGCGGCGCAGGCCGTGCTGCAGCAGTTCGGTCGCATCGACATCCTGGTCAACAATGCCGGTATCACCCAGCCGGCCAAGTTCCTCGACATCAGCGGCAAGGACTACGACCGTATCCTCGACGTCAGCCTGCGCGGCACGCTCTACATGTCACAGGCCGTATTGCCGGCCATGCGCGCGCAGCAGAGCGGTTCCATCGTGTGCATCTCCTCGGTGTCGGCCCAGCGCGGTGGCGGCATTCTGGGCGGTCCGCACTATTCGGCGGCCAAGGCCGGGGTACTGGGGCTGGCGCGCGCCATGGCGCGCGAGTTCGGACCGGAAGGCATCCGCGTCAATTGCGTCACGCCAGGTCTCATCTCGACCGACATCAACAAGGACATCCTGAGCGCGGAGAAAAAGGCCGAGATCGCCCAGACCATTCCCCTGGGCCGCCTGGGCGGGCCGGAGGATGTGGGCGGCGTATGCGTGTTCCTGGCCAGCGACCTGTCGCAGTACTGCACCGGCATCACGCTGGATGTCAACGGCGGCATGCTGATCCATTGAGTTGTTCTGGCGCCGGCGTAGCGGCCGGCGCGGCTTCATCGATTCCCACCATGAGTTCTAAAAAAAAACGACAGGAGACAGAAGATGAAAGACGAGATCGCATCCAAGAAAATCCACCGCCGCCAGGTATTGAAGGCGGGCGCCGTGGCCGCAGCATTGCCGCTGTTTTCCATTCTCACGCGGCCGGCCAGTGCGGCCGAGTTTACTTATAAATTCGCCACCGGCCAGGACCCGTCCCACCCGGTCAACAAACGCGCCCAGGAAGCCATCGACCGCATCCGCAATGCCACCAACGGACGCATGGAGATCAAGCTGTTTCCGGCCAACCAGCTGGGGTCGGATACCGACCTGATGTCGCAGATCCGCAATGGCGGCGTGGAGTTCTTCAATCAGGCCAACACGGTGCTCTCCACCCTGGTGCCGGCAGCCGGCATCGTCAATACCGGCTTTGCCTTCCAGGATTACGCCGCCGTCTGGAAAGCCATGGATGGCGCCCTGGGGGCCCATGTGCGCGCACAGATCGAGAAGGTCGGCCTGTTGGCCATGTCCAAGCCCTGGGATAATGGTTTTCGCGAGATCACCACCTCGACCAGGCCGATCAGGAGTGCTGCCGACGTCAAGGGCCTGAAGCTGCGCGTGCCGGCGGCACCGATGCTGACCTCGCTGTTTTCGGCGCTGGGTGCGAGCCCCACACCGATCAACTTCAACGAGGTCTATTCCTCGCTGCAAACCAAGCTGGTGGAAGGGCAGGAAAATCCCCTGGCCATCATCAGCACTGCGCGCCTGTACGAAGTACAGAAATTCTGCACGCTGTCCAATCACGTATGGGATGCCTACTGGATCCTGGGTAATCGTCGCGCCTTTGAAAGGCTGCCCAAGGACATCCAGGAAATCGTGCGCCGTGAACTCGACCAGGCCGCTACCGATGAGCGTGCCGACATCGCCACCTTCTCCGGGATGGCGCGCAATGACCTGGCGGGCAAGGGTTTGCAGATCATCGAGGCCGACAAGGATTCGTTCAAGCAGGCGCTGGCGCAGGCCAACTTCTACAAGGACATGCGTGCCAAGTTCGGCGAAGACGCCTGGAAACTGCTGGAAGGCAGCGTAGGGGCGCTGGGCTGAAATGAAAAAGGCCGGACGATGGTCCGGCCGCTCGTATCGCGCTCAGCGCGGCCCGCCACCGTGGCCGCCATCGCCCCAGCCGCCGCGTGGCCCACCTCCGCCGCCCGGTCCCGGACCGCAGAACCAGGGGGCGCAGACGCAGCCACCCAGTGTGGTCAGCAGCAGTGCTGCTGCCAGCAGTGTCGTCAATCGTTTCATGGTCAACCTCATGCAAAGAAAAGGAAAGAGATGCAGTGAGGCAGCATTGAACACCGACAGTTTGCTAAGCGCAGTCAGGCAATTGCAACAAAGGATGTCGACACCTTTCGCACAGGCTCAGTCAACACCGTGCACGTGCTCCTTGTCCATGTGCGCAGCTCCCGGTGAAAACGGATGGCCAGCAGAGAGGCTTCGGGCTGGCGGTCAGTCGCAAAGCGGGGATGATTGCATGGCGCCATTCCTGCGCCATGCTGCTGTACTCAGGATCAGGCCGAGGTATCGATGATGTTGCCGATGGCCTTGATGCCCGAACTCACGCTGTCGGCCACCGAGTGGGCGGCCGAGGAAACGGCATCGACCGTGGTGTCGTAGGCGCTCTCGATGTCATCACCGACTTCGGAGGCGACATTCTTGATCGGCTGGATGATGGTGTTGTAGAAGCTGCTGTTGCTGGAGGAGACCGAAGATACGCTCATGTGAAACTCCCTTGTAGTAGGTAGGCAGCCGGCATCCCCCTCTGGTGAGGGAGATGCGGACAGGAGTTCATCATAGGCAAGCGCGCCGCCCCTGCAAAGGTGCGGACAGCCCTGCAACGGGTAAAGAAATGCAATGCCTTGTAAAGCGGTGTTGGCATGTCGTTGCAGCGACATGCCCTGCCCACTTACTGCGCCAGCGCCAGGGTCGATTCCTTCTGGCGTGTCGCGGTGGCGGCTGACGCAGCAGCCGGCGAGCGCGGGCTGCCGTAGCTGATCTTGAATACCGAGACCGCCTGGCTCAGCTTGACGGACTGGTCGCGCAGGTTTTCGGCGGCTGCGGCCGCCTGCTCCACCAGGGCGGCATTCTGCTGCGTGGTTTCATCGATGGCATTGACGGCCTGGTTGAGCTGCTCGATGCCGCCGCTCTGTTCGTTGCTGGCCACCGTGATCTCGGCCATGGTCACCGCCATGTTTTCCACCGCGCCCCCGAGGTCGCCCATGGCTTGCGCGGTTTCGCGCACCAGCTGGTTGCCGCTTTCGACCTTGGCGCGCGAGTCGTCGATGAGACCCTTGATGTCCTTGGCCGCGGCGGCCGAACGTTGCGCCAGGGTCCGTACTTCGGATGCCACCACCGCAAAGCCGCGCCCTTGCTCGCCGGCGCGGGCGGCTTCGACGGCGGCGTTGAGCGCCAGGATGTTGGTCTGGAAGGAGATGCCGTCGATGAGTCCGATGATGTCCACGATCTTGTGCGAGGCGGCGTCGATCTCCTGCATGGTCTTGCCCATGCGTTGCACCGACTGGCTGCCGCGCTGGGCGATGGCCGAGGCCGATTGCGCCTGGCGGTCGGCGTTGGCGGCCGAGTCGGCATTCTGGCGCACGGTGGCGGCGAACTGCTCGACACTGGAGGCCGTCTCCTCCAGCGCCGAGGCCTGCGATTCGGTGCGGCCCGAGAGGTCCATGTTGCCGCTGGCGATCTCGCCGGTGGAGATGGTCATGGATTCGACGTTGCGGCGTACGTCACCGATGATGGCGCGCAGGTTCACGTTGAGCTGTTGCAGGGCTTGCAGCAGCAGTCCCATATCGCCGCGTGCATCGGTATCGATATGCAGATCGAGGTCGCCACCGGCCAGGCCATGGACAGCCTTGATGGCGCGTCGCAAGGGCGCCACGACGCTCGCATGCAGCACCGCCCAGGATCCCAGCAGCAGGACGGCGCCAGCCAGCGTGCCCAGCCAGACCGCATACGGGCTGCCCCCGGCTGATTGCAAGGCACTGCCGGCCACGGCACCACCGAGAATGAACATGAGCGTCAGTATGCTCATGAGCCAACCCAGCCGCCTGGCCAGCGACAGATCACGCAGCCCCTGCAGCCAGCCGATCAAGCCGGTGCGCGCCACTGCGCCGCGACGGATGCGCAGGCCGCGCGCCTGGCCGGCGACGAAGCGGCGATAGGCGCTCTCGGCAGCCTGCACCTGTTCCCGCGTGGGGCGCGTACGCACCGACATGTAGCCGACCGCGCGGCCGTTCTCGCGCACCGGGGTGACGTTGGCCTGGACCCAGTAGTAGTCGCCGTTCTTGCAGCGGTTCTTGACCAGTCCGTTCCAGGGCAGTCCTTCCTTGAGGGTGGCCCACATGTCGGCGAAGGCTTCGCGCGGCATCTCGGGATGGCGCACGATGTTCTGCGGTGCCCCGATGAGCTCCTCTTCGTCGAAACCGCTGATGTCCACGAAGTAGGGATTGACGTAGGTGATGTTGCCCTGCAGGTCGGTTTTGGAGACGATGGACTTGCCATCCTCCAACAAGCGTTCATTGGTGGTGATCGGTAGATTCGTGCGCATGCTTGCCCCCCCATTGCCCTGACCGGTCCTGACGTTGCGGGATCACGGTCCTGCCGCTGTTATAGAAAGCCGTCGCACTTTTTCCCCAAGCGCGACGACCCTGGTGTAAAGGCGTTCTGTGGCCTTTCCGCTTCTCATGCAGGCTGCCAGCCTGTGTCCGGCCTGGTCGGCGCAACGCGGAAACCACGATCATCAGAATCTAAACCCAGGTCCGCGCTTTCAATCCTTTAAACAGGCAGACCTTTCCATGGGTGCATCAGAAACAGGGGCAGCATTGGCTTTGATGGGTGGAAACTGTTTCCGCCCGTCATCGTCATCGTCACCGGCAGGCCGGGGCGCAGATCATTGGCGCGGCTGTACCTGAAACAGCACGCCCTGCGGGACCACTTCTACCGAGAGCAACTGGTCGGCCACCACTTCAGTCATGCGCTGGCCGGGATTGTCCAGAGCGACCGTGGTGAGTCGGGTAATCAGGGGCAGCAGCTTGTCTTGTCCACCGGAGATGAAGCTGCGCGCGGCACTGGTCGCACAGATCAGGAATTCGTCACGGGCGCCGGGGACCTTGTTGGTCATCATCACGCCGACGTTGCGCAGCTCGCCCTTCTTGTTGAGCGTACCGATGAGCGTAGTCTGGGCCGGCCCCACGCGGGTATCGAGCACATATTCGTACTGGCCCGGATGCAGGCGTGCCGCATCGAGCATGTAGAGACGGGCCATGTGCTCGGGCTCTTCCACGTTCATGTCCTTGAGCACGTCGGCCAGGCGCTTGTTGAAGCGATCGGAGAATTGCCTGGGGGTGACGCCCAGCGTGGTCTGCGCCGCTTCATGGGCGGCCAGTTCGTCGTCGATATGACGATCACAGCCCGTGGCCAGGATCACGGTGGCCAGCAGGGCGCAGGACAGAAGACGCAGCGGGGAACGGAGAAGTGTCAGCATGTTCGTCAGAATGTGGCGTGTTTCCTCGAACCCATTTCATCAACAGGCGTGAGATGGATTGAGGCATTGTGCATCATTGCCGCTACCTCCAACCTGTCGCAGATCAAGCGTGCAGGCCGGTTTGTGTGGGTTGGTGATAAAGTACCTGGCCGACAACAAGGCAATACTACAACATCCGATCCGACGCCAAGCCCATGACAGACTCTCCCTCCGGCCCGCTTCCTCCTGCGGGCGCCCCGTCCGATCTGCACGAACTGCGCGAGCTCATCCGCCGTTTTTCCGGCGAGCGTGACTGGCTGCGTTTCCACACGCCCAAGAACCTGGCCATGGCCCTGTCGGTGGAGGTGGCCGAGCTGATGGAACATTTCCAGTGGCTGCCCACCGGCGCCGACCATGAACTGGACGATGCCGCGCGCACGGGCATCCGTCATGAAATGGCCGATGTGCTGGTCTATCTCATCCAGCTGGCCGACCACACCGGGGTGGATCTGCGCAGCGCAGTGCTGGAGAAGATGGAACTGAATCGCCGCAAGTACCCGGTCGAGCTGGCTCGTGGCAATGCGCGCAAATACAGTGCCCTGGCCAGCCCGGCCGATGATGCCGATGAAGGCGCGCCCGATGCCCCGACTCGCACCTGAGGCTGGCCTCTTCCTTGCTTGCCCACTTCCCACGTTCGCTGCCCGGAGCCTGCCTTGACCAACTGGAATGACGGTTACGTCGTCGACATCGCCTATACCTACGGCTACTACCCCGGCATGAATCCGGCACGCCTGCCCTTGGCCTTCGCCTTCCACGGCCTGCAGGCGCCGGCCATCCAGACTGCCTGCGAACTGGGCTTCGGCCAGGGGCTGTCGACCAACTTCCACGCTGCGGCGTCCACCACGCGCTGGTGGGGCAATGATTTCAATCCCCTCCAGGCCGCCTTCGCCCGGGAGCTGGCGGCCGCCAGCGGCAGCGGCGCGCAGCTGGAGGACTCCAGCTTCTCGCACTTCTGTCGTCGCGACGATCTGCCGGATTTCGATTTCATCGCCCTGCACGGTATCTGGAGCTGGGTGTCCGAAGACAACCGCTCCATCATTCTGGATTTCATCGACCGCAAGCTCAAACCGGGCGGGGTGCTCTACCTGAGCTACAACACCCAGCCGGGCTGGTCGGCTTTCATGCCGCTGCGCGACCTGCTGGTGCAGCACACGCAACTGGCCGGCAACGAGGAACGCGGCCTGCCTACCGCGGACCGCATCGAGGCTGCGCTGGCCTTCGCGACGCGTCTGTTCGAGACCGACCCGGTCTACGCCCAGGCCAATCCCTTCATGCGGGACCGGCTCAAGCTGTTGTTGCAGCAGCCGCGCAGTTACCTGGCGCACGAGTACTTCAACCGTGACTGGCATGCCGAAGCGTTTGCCGAGATCCATCGTCGCTTCTCGCCGGCGGGTTTGCAGTTTGCCTGTCCGGCACACTACATCGACCATCTCGACATGGCCAACCTGACGCCCGCGCAGCGCCAGTGCCTGGCCGGGATCGACGACCCGGTGTTGTACCAGAGCACGCGCGACTTCATGGTCAACCAGACTTTCCGCCGCGATTACTGGGTCCGTGGCGCCCAGGTGCAGGACGAGCGCCAGCGTGTGCAGGCCCTGGCGCTGCAAAGCGTGGTACTGCTGACCGAACCGGACAAGGTGCCGCTGACGATCCAGAACGTGGCCTCCGAGATCACGCTCAACCGCCTGATCTACGAGCCCATCCTGCAGGCGCTCTCGGACTACCGGCCGCATACTCTGGTGGACCTGGCGGCCTCGCTGGCGCATCGCAATCTGAATCTGGCGCAGGTGATCGACTCGGCCCTCATGCTCATCGGTACCGGCCACGCCGCACCGCTGCCGCCCGAGCCCGACGCCGCCACCCAGGCCCAGATCGCGCGCCGCACGGCCGACCTCAATGCCTATCTGCTGCAACGCGCGGCGCTGGTGCTGCCGGACAGCCAGGAGGGCGACATCAGCCACCTGGTCAGCCCGCTGACCGGAGGCGGCGTGAAGGTGGAGCGGGTCGAGCAGTTGTTCCTGCTGGCGCGTGAAGTCTGCGGCGATGACGTCGAAGCCTGGCCCGCGCAGGCCTGGCGGCATATCGCCGCGCAGGGCAAGCGGCTGGTACGCGATGGTGTGCGGCTGGAAGCCGAGGATGAGAACCTGGCCGAACTGGCCACCCAGGCGCGACTGTTTGCACGGACCCGGCTCCCCCTGCTGCGGGCCTTGCAGGTGGCCTGATCCGGCGCGCAATGCGCGTTGCATCGCAGCGCACTAGCCTGTAGCATTCCGCGTGGCCGTATTGTCGGCCTGCACGGCCGCATCTGCCTTGTCTGCCATCGAGGCGCCGAAGCTCTCTTTAAGGAAAGTCGGTTTCCAGCTTATGTCCCTGTCCCGCAAACTCCAAACACGCCTGACCCTGGCCGGCACCGCTGCCGCGCTGCTGACAGCCATCGTGCTCACCGCCATGGCCCTCAATGGCATTACCCAGGGCCTGGCCGTCGCTGCCGTGCTGCTGGTGCTCGTATCGGCGCTGCTGTCCTGGGGGCTGGCGCGGCAGTTGCTGCAACCGTTGTCCGAGCTGGAAGCGGGCATGCAGCAGCTGCAGGATGAGCACAAGCAACTGGTGGAGCAACGTGACGATGCCCGCACCCACCTGGAAGAAATGGAAAAGACCCTGGCCGGCGTGGGCCTGGAGGATGCGCTCACGGGCCTGGCCAACCGACGCCAGTTCGAGCGCGGACTGCTGGAAGAATTCAACCGTGCGGCCCGTACCAGTCTGTCGCTGGCCATCATCATGATCGACATCGATCTCTTCGACGAATACAACGCCAGCTATGGCCGCATGGCCGGTGACAAGGTACTGCGCCGCGTCGGCAGCGCCATCCGTGATACCAACGTACGCCCGGAGGACCTGCTGGCGCGCTTCGGTACCCAGGAGATCGCCGTGCTGCTGCCGGGCTCGCGCCTGGAAGGCGCGCTGATCGTGGCCGAGCGCATCCGCACGTCGATCGAGCAACTCAACATCGAGCACAGCGCCAGTCCTACCGGCCGCGTGACCATCAGCATCGGCATTGCTGCCGTGGCACCGCAGCGCCAGGTGGACGAACCCGATACCGTGCTGCGCGAATCGGAACAGGCGCTGGCGCTGGCCAAGGCGTCGGGCCGCGACTGCATTCGTACCAGCGAAGATCTCGTGAAGGCGTCGATAGCGTAGCCACGCCCAGGACCCAATGACAATGCCGCGCGATGGTCGCCCACCGCGCGGCATTTTTCATGGGGCTGGCCCAGCTCGGAGTCAGGGTTGCTCGGGCCCTGGGACCAGGAATTTGGATTTGGCGCAATACATCTTGGCGTTGGTGTCGTTGTAGACGATCTTGCTGCCGGCCTGCGACTGTCGCACCGGATAGGCCGAGTCATCCTCGGGCGTGAAGCGGATGCCCAGCGCCGCCTTGATGGCATCGCTCAGCTTGACCGGCGTGGTCTTGAAGTAGGCGCCGATGAAATCAGCCTGGCTGTTGCTGTCATTGACCAGGAAATCGGTGGGCTGCATGCCCCACAGCGAGACATTGGAGGCCTTGAACCAGTAGGCACCGCCCTCGGTCTTGTAGGGCGGGCCGAAGGCGGCGACCAGGTAATCGAAGAAATACTTGCTGTTGAGCTGGTTCAGGCACAGCAGGGCATTGCCGACTTCGATGCCGAAGCTGGGCTGCGGCGCGGCCTGAGCCGCCGGTGCTGCAGCCATGGCACCGGCCAGCGTGAGCACCAGCGCAGACACGCGCGGACGCAGGCAGGTGCACAGGCGAGATACGATCTTCAAGCGAACTCCCGGAAATTGCCGTCTTGGCATGTTGTCGGTACGGCGCGCAGGGCGGGCCGGGGAGTCGATTGTAGGGGGCTTTCGTGATTTTTTCCAAGCGGCACCGTATTTTTGCGGTGTCAAGGCGGCAGGTGGAGTCAGGCGGGTGGGGTGGACGGTGTGTCCGTACCTGTCGAGGTCGCAGAGGAGGCGCGCGCCTGGCGCCGCATGGCGCGCACGAAGTCTGGCAGGCGGCGACCATTGCGGTCCGGATAGTGGCCGTGTTCGCTCATCTGTTGCACCCGGTCCAGGCGGAAGGAGCGGAAGTCCTCGCGCCGCTCGCACCAGGCCGCCAGCAGCCAGATACCGCCAAAGAAGGCCAGCGCCAGTGGCCATACCACGCGTTGACTGCTGCGCTGCTGGGCATCGGTGTAATGCAGCAGCAGCTTGTGGCGGCTGTTGATGGCCTGGCGGATGGCTTCCAGCCGCTCACCCTGGCTGCCATCGTCCTGCATGGCCGGAGCAAATAGCGGCGTGGCCTCGACGAAATCGCGCTTTTCCCTGGGCAGGGCCAGCACCACCTTGGCCAGCGCCAATGCGGCCGCAGCCCCCAGTTGCGGGCCGCCCCAGGCCTGCACCATGCGCATGCCGATCACCAGTGCATCGATTTCATCGCTGTTGAACATCAGCGGCGGCAGGTCATAGCCCGGCTTGATGCGATAGCCGACCCCGGCTTCGCCATCCACCGGCACACCTGACAGCGACAGGTCGCGGATGTCGCGATAGACCGTGCGTTCCGACACTGACAGCCACTGCGCCAGCTGACGCGCCGTGGTGAGACGGCGTCCGCGCAGGTATTGGGTGATCTGGAACAGGCGATCGGCTCGACGCATGACTGGCAGAGAAAAAAAGATGCGCGCCATTCTGGCACGCATGCTCCTGGCCCGCCACGAACTTCGATGCTGCTGTGCAAGATGCGGGCGTGAGATTCAGCGGGCGCGCCACAGCATTCAGTGCATGGCGTGCAGGGCCAGGCGATTGCCTTCGCTGTCGATGAACTGGGCGATATAGCCGATATCGTTGGGCAGCTGGAAACGCTGCATGGTGACTTCGCCACCGGCGGCCTCGACGCGATCCAGGACGGCCTGGATGGAAGGGCCTGCATCGAGATAGATCAGCGTGCCCTGACGGGTCGGCTCCAGCCAGCCGGGTGAGGTCAGGCAGCCGACGGACTGGCCATCGTCACGCACGAAGATGGCCATCGGTCCTTCTTCCGACAGTTGTTCCTGGCGCAGCGTGGTGGCAAAGACGGCTTCGTAGAAGCGGGTGGCGCGCGGCAGGTCCTGGGTGGCGATCTCGAACCAGTTGACTTGGGTTTGCATGATGTTCTTCCTTTTCTTGTGAGGGGAGCGTTGTGCATGCCGGTTGGCATGGAGCGCATCATGCGTGAGGGCTACTGACACCGTTCTGTCAGTAGCCCTCGCGCCCTGAGGAAGAAACCTTCACGAATCAGCGCGTCGCCGTGGCCGGGGCGCCCTCCGGCTGCGCGGTCTGGCCGATTTGTTCACTATCACTATCGTGCCGGGCCGCATAGCGCCGCGCCAGCACCGCGCACAGCATCAGCTGCATCTGGTGGAACAGCATGATCGGCAGCAGCACCACGGCCGCACCGCTGCCGGCAAACAGCACCGAAGCGATGGGAATGCCCGAGGCCAGCGACTTCTTGGAGCCGCAGAAGACCAGCACGATTTCATCACCACGCGGCATCTTCAGGGCGCGGGCGCCATAGGTGGTTGCCAGCAGCACGGTCCCCAGCAGCACGGCATTGACCAGCACCAGCAAGGCCAGTTGCGCGGGCGGAAACAGGTGCCACACGCCCTGCGCCACGGCCACGCTGAAGGCGGCATAGACCGACAGCAGAATGCCGCCACGATCAACCACGTTGACGATGACCTTGTGGCGATTGATCCAGGCGCCGATCCAGGGCCGCATCAGGTTGCCCAGCACGAAGGGCAGCAGCAACTGCAGCAGGATGCTCAGCACCTGCGTCATGCCATTGGCCTGGTGGTGACGATGCAGCAGCAGCGTCACCAGCAACGGCGTGATGACGATGCCCAGCAGGTTGGAGGCGGTGGCGCCGCAGATCGCCGCCGGCACGTTGCCGCGAGCGATCGAGGTAAAACCGATGGAAGACTGCACCGTGGAGGAGAGCGTACAGACGAACAGCACGCCCATCCACAACTGCGGCGTCAGCAGGTCGGGCACGGCGCTCCTGAGGGCCAGGCCCAGCAGGGGAAACAGCAGGAAGGTGGAAGTCAGCGTGAGCAGATGCAGGCGTGGCTGCTTCAGCCCCGACAGCGCCGCCTCCCGCGAGAGCTTGGCACCGTGCAGGAAGAACAGCAGCGAGATGGCCGCATTGCTGGCGATGTGCATGAAATGCTCGAAGCCGCCGGTGGCCGGGAACAGGGTGGCCAGCAGCACGGTGCCGATGAGCAACTGGGTGAAGCGGTCGGGGAGGAAGCGGTTCATGGCGCGCTCGCGAAGAAAATGGAAGGAAATTGCCCGGGTTTGCCCTCATCATAGGAAAGTGCACGGCTATCGGGAACCCCTCTGATCGCGTTGACTGTCATCGGAAAATCCGATGATAATGGCCGCATGCTCAATCCCCTCTGGCTCCAGACCTTTGCCACGGCTGCCACTGCTTCCAGCTTCACCGAGGCCGGGCGCCAGCTTGGCCTGACGCAATCCACCGTGAGCGACCATATCCGTCGCCTGGAAGAAAGTCTGGGGCGACGCCTGTTCGTGCGCGACACGCATTCCTTGGCGCTGACCGCCGATGGCGAGAGCCTGCTGGTGCACGCGCGCCTGATCCTGCAGGCCCATGCGCGGGCCGAAGCGCAGTTCAGTGCCCCGCGCTTGCGCGGCCGGGTCCGCTTCGGCACCTCCGACGACCTTGCCATGGGCCCGCTGCCGGACATGCTGGCGGCCTTTCGCAGCCAGCATCCGGAAGTCGAACTGGAAATCACCATCGGCCTCACCAGCGATCTGTATGCCGCGCTGGAGCAAGGCAAGCTGGACCTGCTGGTCGGCAAGCGCCGCGCGGGCGAGTCACGCGGACACAGCATGTTTTCCACCCCCATGCAGTGGCTTACGCGCCCCGATACGCTGGTCGATCTGAGCGAACCCTTGCCGCTGATCCTGCTGCCCGAGCCCAGCATCACCCGCGCGGCCACTTTGCAGGCACTGGGCAAGTCGGGTCATCACTGGCGCATTGTCTGCACCAGTGGCAGTCATGCCGGCTGCATGGCGGCTGCGCGCGGCGGGCTGGGTCTGGCAGCCCTGCCGCAGCACCTGGGCTCACGCGACCTGGTGGAGCCCTTGAATCACGCGGCCCTGCCGCGCCTGCCGGATGTGGAATATGTAGCCCTGACCGCGCGGCGCCTGTCGCGCCCGGCCGATACGCTCTACCAGATCCTCATGGCCAGCCGCCTGAGTCGTGGCTGAACAGCTTGTCCGGGGCGGGTTTCAGGTCGTCTCGACAATCAGGGCGGGGTCCGCCAGTGAACGGATGCGCCGGTCCACGAAGTAGCCACCGGCTTCCACGTAGCGCAGATAATGGCGCCCGCATTGCGTGCAGCGGGCGACGTTGCTGCGGTTGCAGGGATACCAGGCCGGTGCGATGGGCGCCTCCGGCGAGGCATAGCGCGTGCCGTGCGGATGGTATTCGGTGAAGGTCGGTTCGTCGTAGGGGTCGGTGATGAGCGTGGCCACGTCCACCAGCTGGGTCTCCGGCAAGGACAGCGGCAGGCTGATCCAGCCGCGGCTGTCGGCTGTGCGGCAATTGCAGGGCGTGGTGATGGCCGCACTCTCGGTAGCCAGGGCGCGCAATTGCGCCAGGTCTGGATGGGGAAGCAGGTCTTGCATGGGAGCAATGGATCAGTGGTAAAGCCTGATGTCCTGTGGATAAACGCAGTGCCAATGCGAGAAACGATTTATCCACAGGCTGGCGAAAACAAGAAAACCGGGCAAACCTACTTTTTCGGGTTGTAGCGGATATCGCCTTCAAACAGCTGTGCCGTACCGCCTCCCAGGTCGGATTGCACCGGCCACACCTCATGTCCGATGCGCAACTCGGTCCCTTCGTAGACCGCCTTGGCCACGATGATGCGAGCGTCTTCCGCGGCCACCATGCCTTCCTTCATCTGGCTCACTTCTTCCAGCAGCACCTTGACCTCGTAGGCCAGCGCCTTGCGCTTGTCGCTGGTCTCATGGAGGATTTCCGGCGTGGCCTTCTCGGGGTTGAGCTTGTAGTAGCTCTGTTGCTTGATGGTACGGTCCAGCTCGGCCACCTTGCGCGTGTATTCCTGTTCCTTGATGGCGATCTTCTCTTCCAGATACGGATCGAGACCGACCTGGATGCGCGTATGCGTGGTGGTCGAGGCGCCGATCACGTTGGCACGAATGAGGTTGGTGGCTTCCACGCGCCCGCCGATGATGTGGCCGGTGCGCGGATTGCCCTTGCCCACCGTGATCTCGTTGCCGGCCAGCAGTTCGCAATGGCGGGCATTGCCCAGCACCAGAATGTCTTCGGCAGCTTCGATGTGGGCGCTCTCGGCGAACATCACCTGCACCGATTTTTGCGAACTGATGCGCGAGGCAATGGCGGTGGTCCCGGCCTGCGCCGTCACGCCTTCGCTGTGACCGATCACGCCGCCCTTGACGGTGACGCTGCCGCCGGCCACGATCTCGGCCGCTTCCACGGTACCGTTGATCACCACGTCGCCACCCACGTGCATCTTCATGCCCGTGAGCACGTCGCCCGAGACCTTGACCGTGCCTTCAAAGCTGAGGTTGCCGGTGGAGAGGTCGACGTTTTCAACATCCAGCACCGGATTGACCTTCACGCCATTCTTGATGACCGTGGGCTGGCCCGGCACGATGGCCACCAGCAGATTGGGGTCGTCCTCGCTGGGCTCGGCACCGATACATTCCTTGGAGAAGGGGGCGTCGGCAATCGGCCGCGCCGGTACCTTGCCGCCGCGGATGTCGATGCCGTCCTGGCCCGGTACGGGCGGAATGCGGCGCATCAGCGCATCGCCCACCTTGACCAGCAGGATATGGCCCATGTCGGCGTAGGAGACCACGGCATCTTCGTCGATGTCGGCCAGTTCCTCTTCCTTTTCTTCCAGCAGGCTCTCGAAACGAGCCGGCTCGGCCGGCGTGGGCATGAGACCCTGGGCCACTACCAGCTTGTTGCAGAAACCGGCCGACAGCGCGCCGCGCAATTGCTCGTGCAGGATGCCGTAGGTGATCCCGGCCGCGCGGATGGCGTTGACCACTTCCACGCTCTTGGCGCGGCCACCATAGGGCGGCACCAGGGTCAGCGAGGCCGTCATCAGGTCATCGGCCACCTCCAGCGAGAACTCGCCATCGCGCCGTTCGGCGATGACCTGCGTGACCGCCTCCTTGGCATCTTCTGCCTTGCGCACGAAGGCGTTGAGGATCGAATCCTGGAAAAACAGCTTGGTCAGACCATGATCGGTCATGGACTGTTTCAGGAAGGCCAGCGTGAGCGGCGGGAAGCCCGGCGTGGGCTGCCACGTTGCGCTCAGTTCGCCGCTGGCCCGGTCGAACGCAAACGACAGCGGTTGCGGAGTTGCTTGGTTCATGCTGTTCCTCGATGTGATGCTGCACCGGGTCTGCTGCGGATCCCCTGCGGGTGATGGCGGCCGCGATATCGTCTTGTGCAATGGAGGCGTGCGCCCTCAAGGCACCATCCATACGTGCCGGGTCGGCATCATGCCGACGGCAGTCCCCCTGACGCAATACAGTTGACATTGTAATGTGGCAAGATGATCCAGTAATTTGTTCGATAGCACAAGTTTTGCCAATTTTGGCTCTAGATTAGGCTCTTATCGTTGGTTTTATGTTAAGTACCCAAATAGAAGACTTCAAGGGGGAAGATCCTCGCGACGACGCCTTGAGTGCGGCACGTTATCGTGCCGGGCGTGCCAGTACGCTGGTGAGCATCGTGGTCAACATCGCGCTGGTGATGCTGCAGGTCACGGCGGGCGTGTTTTCCGGTTCGCAGGCGCTCATTGCGGACGGCATCCATTCGCTGTCCGATCTCATTTCCGACTTCGTGGTGCTGCTGGCCGGGCACCACAGCCGCAAGCAGGCCGACGACGATCATCAATATGGTCACCAGCGTTACGAAACGGCCGCCTCGCTGGCACTCGGTGCGCTGCTGCTGGCCGTGGGTCTGGGCATGCTGGTATCGGCGGCGCAGAAGATCCAGCATTACGGCCACACCCCGCCAGTACACGTGGCGGCCTTGTGGGTGGCACTGGCGGCCTTGCTGGCCAAGGAACTGCTGTTTCGCTACATGCTGCGCATCGCCGAGCGCGTGCGTTCGAGCATGCTGGTGGCCAATGCCTGGCATGCGCGTTCGGATGCGGCCTCGTCGCTGGTGGTGGCCTTGGGCATCGTCGGCAGCCTGGCCGGTTTCACCTTGCTTGATCCGGTGGCGGCGGCGGTCGTGGGTTTGATGGTGGTGCGCACCGGCTGGGGATTTTTCTGGAGCGCGCTGCATGACCTGATGGACCGTGCCGTCTCGGCCGAGGAAGCCGAGGCCATCCGCGCCACCATCCTCGCCACGCCCGGCGTGCAGGGGCTGCATGATCTGCGTACGCGGCGCATGGGTGACCTGACGCTGGTGGACGTGCATCTGGAAATCGATGGCGCCCTCACCGTCACCGAGGGCCATGCCATTGCCATCGATGCGCGCCGGCGGGTGCTGGCGGCGCATCATGTGCTGGATGTGATGACGCATGTGGATCCGGTGGAGCAGGGGGCAGCGCACTGATCGTCACAATGACTGCGTGGCAATACACTGTGTAGCGTGGAGCACTACATTGTGACGAACTCTGCACGACGACTTGTCGGGCACGGCCGTCTTCGTTTAAAATCCGGGCTTCTCTTTGGGGAGTAGCCAGCTTCCGGGTCATCCGGAAGAGCCCGTGTCAACATTCTCGGCAGCATCGATGCCGTGGCGCGGGTAGCCATCCAGGTAGGCGAGACCATAGACGTATCCTGCGGCCAGGCTGGGCGCGCAGGCACGTCCATGGACTTCGCCCGGCCAAGGAACCCCGTTCATGAATTTCCCCGCTCTCGTTCTTCTCGCGCTCGCGATGTCCACTGACGCCTTTGCGGCAGCCATCGGCAAGGGTGCCGCCATGCAGAAGCCACGCTTGCTGCAGGCGCTGCGTATCGGTCTGCTGTTCGGCGTGATCGAAGCCATCACTCCGCTCATCGGCTGGTTTGCCGGTTCCGTGGCCACCAAGTGGGTCGCCGAATGGGACCACTGGATCGCCTTCGTACTGCTGCTGGTGCTGGGCGCGCGCATGATCCGCGAAGGTCTGAGCGAGGATGATGAGCAAGACGAGGCCGATGCGACCCCGCAGAAGCAATCCGTGGTCATGCTGGCGCTCACCGCTGTGGCGACCAGCATCGACGCCATGGCCGTGGGCGTGGGCCTGGCCTTCATCGACGTCAACATCCTGGAAGCCTCATTGCTGATCGGCCTGGCCACCACCACCATGGTCACCATCGGCGTGATGGTCGGCCGCGTGCTGGGCCATCTGATCGGCAAGCGTGCCGAGATTGTCGGGGGTGTGGTTCTCATCGGCGTGGGCGCAGCGATTCTCTACGAGCACATGAGCCGCGCGGGCGCTTGAACTCAGGCCCTGTGCAGTCGTGCCGCGCGCTCGGCACAGTATCCGGTGGCCATCAGGCGAAAGGCCGTCACCGCCGGATTGTCCTGGTCCGCGCGCCACGCCATGCTCATCTCGGCACGCGGCACCTCCCCGGCCAGTGGCCGGAACTCCACCCGATCGTAATGGAAACGCTGTGCCGAGGCAGGCAGGATGCCAACGCCCAGGCCGGCGCGTACCAGTGAGAGGATGGTATGGCTCTGGTCGATGTACTGGGTGAAATCCGGTTTGACGTCCGCCGCGCCCAGCATGGCCATGATGCGTTCGTAAAAGTACTTGCCATGCGTGGGGGAGTGCATGATGAAGGGCTGACCATCGAGCTGGCTGGTGGCGATGCGTTCATGCAGCGCCAGCGCATGCCCCTGGGGCATGGCCAGCACCAGCGGTTCCTCATCGACCAGCTGCAATTCCAGCGGCTGGCGCGTCGATACCGGGCGCAGGAAGCCGATATCGATGGTGTTGGCGCTAAAGGCTTCCAGCTGCGCCACCGAAATCAGTTCGAACAGCACCACATCGATCTCGGGCAGGCTCTTGCGCGCCTGCATGAGCAACTCCGGGATCAGCTCGTAGCCGGCCGCGCCCGTGAAGCCTACGCGCACGCGCCCGGTCTTGCCCTGGCTGGCGCGGCGTACCGTGCTCTCGGCCTGTTCCGACAATTGCAGCAGGCGCGACGCGTCGGCCAGGAACACCCGGCCTTCGGTGGTGAGCCGCACCGTGCGCCCCACCCGTTCGAACAACTGCACACCCAGCCGGTGTTCCAGCAAGTGGATCTGGCGTGACAGAGGCGGCTGGGTCATGTTCAGCAACGCCGCCGCACGACGGAAATTGAGTTCGGTCGCAGCGACCACGAAACAACGGACTTGAGCCAGATCGAGCATGAGGATGTGCCGGTAAGGGGAGCGCCTGCATTATAGGCATGGCCGCTCCCCGCTGCGGCCGTGGTCGGATTCAGGTGGTCAGGCTACCTTCGGGGCGCTGCCCTGCCAGCCCCTGCGCCAGACTGGCCAGCACCATCTCGCCCATGGCCGTGCGCGATTCCACGGTGGCGCTGGCGCGATGCGCCTGCAACACCACCTGGTCCATCTGCAGCAGGGCCGGCGGCACGTTGGGTTCGTCCACGAACACATCCAGCCCCGCACCGGCAATGACGCCACGTTGCAGGGCGTCCACCAGATCCTCTTCCACCACCAGCTTGCCGCGCGCGATATTGATGAGAATGCCTTCGCGTCCCAGCGCATCCAGGACGGCGGCGTTGATGATGCCCTGCGCCTTGTCGGCGGCAGCGGCCAGCACCAGTACATCGCTCTGGCGCGCCAGCTGCAGCAATGCCGGCTGGAACGTGTAGGGCAGGTCGTCCATGGCGCGCAGGTCGGTGTAGGCGATGGGGCAGCCAAAGGCCGCTGCGCGTTGGGCGATGGCACGGCCGACCTTGCCCATGCCGACGATGCCCACGCACTTGCCGCTGAGGCGACGCGAGAGGGGAATCGCCGTCGGCGAAGGATGGCGCACCCAGTCACCGCGCTGCACGAAGGCGTGACCCGGACAGATCTGCCGACTCACCGCCAGCATCAGGCCCAGCGCCAGATCGGCCACGTCCTCGGTCAGTGCACCGAAGGTGCCGGTGACAGGCAAGCCCTTGCTGCGCGCATGGTTCAGATCCACTGCATCGGTCCCTACGCCATTGACGGCCACGACCTTCAAGGCCGGCAGGCGATCCATGAGGGCGTTGCTGATACCGGTATGGCCGCCGGTGATGACCCCTTCGATGACGGCCCCGTGGCGTGCGATGTAGGCTTCCTTGTCCTCCTGCTCGAACAGGCGGTGCATGTGATAGAGATTCTCCAGCTTGTCATTGATGGCAGGAACCAGGATGGGATTGAGCTGCAGTACGTGGCGTTTCATGGGAGAACTCCTTCTCGTTCGATGGCAATGCGGGGCGATGATGCGGGCATTCCGCCAGCACGTCCAATCCGAAAAGGCTATCAATTGATTCAGGAAATGGCACCTGATCGGGTATCAATATCGATTCAATCTGCACATCACCTGATAGCCAGAAAAGATTGGACGCCACGCAGGGGCACGGCCATGATTCCCGGCGTCGGCCTGCAAGACACGCAAGGTCGCCATCAACGTCGGGCGCCAACAGATCCCTTTGCGGGACGCACAACAAAGCCCGCCACCTGCACTGGAGACAAGCATGAACCTGGGATCACACCGGAGGCAGCGCGCGCTGCCCTCCTGACACGGGCGCATCACCACGCCGTTGCCGCCAACCATAACGATAACCACGAGACACGCCACCAAAGGAGTTCGACGATGAATCCTGTCGACGCCGCCGACCCCGTCGGCCGCCATAGTTCCACCGCATCCTCTGCAATTGCTGCCCCTGCGGCCAGCCGTTTGTCAGAGCAGAAACCCACCCGCTACCGTTGGGTGGTGATGGGCCTGATCTTCCTGATCTGGGCCATTGCCTGCGCCGATCGCGCCAATTTCGGCATCGCCCTGCCGTACATGAAAAAGGAGTACGGCATCTCCAACACCGAAGCCGGACTGATCGTGAGTCTGTTTTCGTTTGCCTATGGTCTGGTGCAGATTCCGGTCGGGTTGATGTACAAGCGCCTGAGTGCCAAGACCACCGGCATGCTGTTTTCCGTCTTCATGTTGCTGACCTCGTTGTTTACCGGGCTCATGGGCACGACTTCCTCGGTGCTGCTGTTGCAGCTCTACCGTGTCGGTCTCGGTTTGTCGGAAGGGCCACTGGGCATTGGCTGTACCAACGTCATCAATCGCTGGTTCCCGCCGGAGGAAAAGGGGACCGCCACCGGACTGTGGATTGCGGCCTCCAAGCTGGGTCCGCTGATCGTGCCGACGGTGTGCATCATCGTCATCCAGCTCTGGGGCTGGCGCGAAATCTTTTACGTGTTTGCGGTGCCGGGCATCTTCCTGGCCATTCTGTGGTTCTTCCTGGTGACCAATTCGCCCGCCGAAAACCGCTTCTGCAATGAGGCCGAGCGCCGTTACATCACCCAGGAGCTGTCGGCCGGTGCGGCCAGCGCCGGCACTGTTGCGGGGCAGGGTGCGCAGGTGGCACCGATGCCATGGCTGGACGGCATCAACCGTACCCGTCGTGTGCCGCGCCTGGAGACCTTGCGCCAGGTCTTCACGTCCTGGAACGTGATCGGCGTGGCTCTCGGCTATGGCTGCATGATCGGCATCAGCAATATCTTCATGTCGTGGATCCCGACCTATCTGGTCACGGTCAAGGGATTTGCTTCGGTGAAGATGGGTTTCCTTGCCTCGGCACCGTTCATCGGTGCGGTCGCGGGCAACATGCTGGGGGGCGTGATCTCGGACCGCCTGCTGGGTGGCCGCCGCAAGCCCATGATGCTGCTGGGGGCGCTGGGTACCGCCGTGATGACGCTCATGCTGGTGGATGCGCCCGACAGCGTGCTCTATCTCGGCGCCATGCTGATGTTGTCGGGCCTGATGCTGGGGATCGGCTTTGCCGGTTATTCGGCCTATCCCATGGGCCTGGCCACCAAGTCCACCTACCCGACCGCGTTCGGCATCGTCAATTCGCTGGGCCAGATCGGTGGCGCCTGTGCACCCCTGGCCGTGGGAATGCTGCTGGACCGCTATGACTGGAGCAGTGTCTTCCTTTACATGGTCGGCACTTCGCTGCTGTGCCTGGTGCTGCTGTTGAGCGTAGTGGAGCCGATCACGGTACGCAAGGCGGGGGACGAAGCCTGAGCGCGCAGTGCATGGAGAAAGCGACTGGCCCGCGTTGTTGCGGGCCTTTCTGTTGCTGACGAGGAATGTTCGTACTGATACGTATTAATATCTTCTGGATATTAATACGTATCGAATTATATATTGGACAAACACTCTCCTCGGAGGCACTCTTGTGCTCCCTTTTTCCCTAAGCAGCCCTGAGGAGACACCCATCATGCCGACCTATCGTTCCTATACCACTACCCAAGGCCGCAACATGGCCGGCGCGCGTGCGCTGTGGCGTGCCACCGGCATGAAGGATGGCGATTTCACCAAGCCCATCATCGCGGTCGTGAACTCCTTCACCCAGTTCGTGCCGGGTCACGTGCACCTGAAGGACCTGGGCCAGCTGGTGGCGCGCGAGATCGAGGCGGCCGGCGGCGTGGCCAAGGAATTCAACACCATCGCCGTGGATGACGGCATCGCCATGGGCCACGACGGCATGCTGTACTCGCTGCCCTCGCGTGACCTGATCGCCGATTCGGTCGAATACATGGTCAACGCCCACTGCGCCGACGCCATGGTCTGCATCTCCAATTGCGACAAGATCACCCCGGGCATGCTCATGGCCGCCATGCGCCTGAACATCCCCGTGGTCTTCGTCTCCGGTGGCCCGATGGAGGCCGGCAAGGTCATCAAGACCGTCAACACCGACAAGAAGGTCATCAAGCTGGACCTGGTCGACGCCATGATCCAGGCCGGCGACAAGAACATCTCGGATGCCGACGTGGCCGAAGTGGAGCGCTCGGCCTGTCCGACCTGCGGTTCCTGCTCGGGCATGTTCACCGCCAACTCGATGAACTGCCTGACCGAAGTGCTGGGCCTGTCGCTGCCGGGCAATGGCACCATCGTCGCCACCCACGCCGACCGCAAGGAACTGTTCCTGCGCGCCGGCCGCCTGATCGTCGAACTGGCCAAGCGCCACTATGAACAGGATGACTACAGCATCCTTCCGCGCAACATCTGCACCAAGGAAACCTGGGAAAACGCCATGACCCTGGACGTCTCCATGGGCGGCTCCACCAACACCGTGCTGCACCTCCTGGCCGCAGCGCACGAAGCCAAGGTGGAATTCACCATGGCCGACATCGACCGCATTTCGCGCCGTGTGCCCTGCCTGTGCAAGGTCGCGCCGATGACCAACAAGTACCACATCGAAGACGTGCACCGCGCCGGTGGCATCATCTCCATCCTCGGTGAGTTGGCCCGTGCCGGCCTGCTGGACACTTCGCGTCCGACCGTGCACAGCAAGACCCTGGGTGAAGCCATCGAGAAATTCGACATCCGCGTCACCAGCGATCCGGCCGTGCACAAGCTGTTCCGCGCCGCCCCCGGTGGTGTGCCGACGCAAGTGGCCTTCTCGCAGGAAGAGCGTTTTGAAGACAGCGACCTGGATCGCGCCAACGGCTGCATCCGTGATCGCGAACACGCCTATTCTCAAGATGGCGGCCTGGCGGTCCTGTACGGCAACATCGCCGAGAAGGGCTGCATCGTCAAGACCGCCGGCGTGGATGAGAGCATCCTGAAGTTCTCCGGCACCGCACGTGTCTTCGAGAGCCAGGACGCCGCCGTCGAAGGCATCCTGGGCGACAAGGTCAAGGCCGGCGACGTGGTCATCGTGCGCTACGAAGGCCCCAAGGGCGGCCCCGGCATGCAGGAAATGCTGTACCCGACTTCGTACATCAAGTCCAAGGGTCTCGGCAAGGCTTGCGCGCTGTTCACCGATGGTCGTTTCTCCGGTGGTTCCTCCGGCCTGGTGATTGGCCATGCTTCGCCGGAAGCGGCTGAAGGCGGCGCCATCGGTCTGGTGGAAGAGGGCGACATGATCGACATCGACATCCCCAACCGCAGCATCAACCTGCGCATTTCCGGTGAAGAACTGACCAAGCGTCGCGCCGACATGGAAGCCCGTGGCGATGCCGCGTGGCAGCCGGGCAACCGCCAGCGCGTGGTTTCGCAGGCACTGCAGGCTTATGCCGCGCTGACCACTTCGGCCGATCGTGGTGCCGTGCGTGATCTGTCGCAGTTGAAGCGCTGATCGTACGTGGCCGTCGCCGGTCACCGCTGCCAAAAAAATCGCCCGGTGCAAGCCGGGCGATTTTTTTTGTGCTGCGTCTGGCCAGGCTTAGACCTTGATTGCCGGCCGCATGTGCGTAGACGCAAATGCCAGCCCTTCCTCGAAGGACGACAGCACCATGTCCACCTGTTCCTTCACGGTCGCGGCCTCGACTTCCTCGTTGAAGAAGGACGGACGAATCGTTACCAGCAGCGCATGCGGCAGGTTCTCGCGCAGGTCGCGTACTACCCCCATCCAGGCGTCCAGTTTCTCTCGCACCGGATAGACCAGGAACACGATGGACACCAGTTCGGCCTTGCTGGTATCGGGCGGTCCTTCCTCGGGCTGGTCCAGCGTGATGCTGCGGGCATCGATGCCGGTCACGCGCAACGCATGCACCAGCAGTTCGGAGAGCAGGTCATCGCGCTCATGGCGCAAGCCACCGCACAGCACCACCGACCCTTGCGGCACATCCAGCGAACCCTGCCAGCGTCCCAGCCGCGCCTGGCGCAGTTCACGCAGATGCGCACCGACGCCGCTGTTGAGCAGCGGTACCTCGCGGCGCCGACGCAGGCTGCGCGGCGCGCCGGGACTTTGCGTGAGCACTTCGGTCAACTGCGAGACCGCATGCAGCAGACGCTCCTGCTGCGCTCCTTCGATGCGACCATGGCGCAAATCCAGCGCCGCCAGGGCCAGGCCGGGCAGCAGGATCTGGTCGCAGTACTTGGCAAAGCTCTGCTTCTGCAGATGCGTGCGGGCATCGCGGATGATGGCGTCCGATTCACCGGCCAGGGCACGCTGGTAGAAACGCTCGGCGTGTGTCATGTCGGGCGCCTCGCCCAGCAGGATGGTGATCGGTTCCAGGGCCGACACATGGCGCCCGGCCACCACCAGGCACAGCGTCAGCGGAGTGGAGAGCAGCAGGCCGATGGGTCCCCACAGCGTGCCCCAGAACAGCGCCGAGACGATCACCGCCAGCGGCGAGAGGCCCGAGCTATGACCATACACGCGCGGTTCGATGAAATTGGCCACGATCACTTCCAGCCCCACATAGAACGCCAGGAAAGACAGCGCCAGCCACCAGCCCGGATCGATGGCGGCGATGAAGATCGAGATCATCAGGCCCGAGGCCAGTGCACCCAGGTAGGGGACGAAGCGCAGCACCCCGGCCAGCGCGCCCCAGAGCACCGCATGCGGTACGCCCCCGGCGGCCAGCACCGCACCCATGATGAGGCCGAACACCAGGTTGACCAGGAACTGTGAAAAGAAGAAACGCGATACGCCCTCTGCCGCATCGCCCAGTGCCTGCATGGTGCGGCTCATCTCGGTCAGTCCGGCCAGGCGGATCAGGCGTTCGCGCAGGGATTCCTGTTCCAGCAGGATGAACACCAGCAAGACCAGCACGATGCCGGCCTGGCCGATCGGTCCCCAGGCCAGCGCAAAGAGCCGCCGCAAGGCCCCGCGCACCGACATGCGGGTATCGGTTTCGGGTGCGGCGGCGGCTGCTGCTGCAGCGGCGGCACGACTGTTCTTCTTGCCGCTGCGCGCGCTCTCCGGCAGCGGCTGCGGGATCACCGCGCTCAGTTCGGCCTCCAGCCGGGCGAAGGGACGCTCGGTCATGGCACGCACGCTTTCTACCTTGTCCTGGATGGCTTCGCGGTATTGCGGCAGATCGCTGGTTACGCTCACCAGCTGGAAGGTCAGCACCACCGCCAGTGCCACCAGGCAGCCGCCCACCAGCAGCACCGATACCATGGCGGCGGCAGCCCGGTTCAGGCCCAGGGCGGCGAGCTTCCTCACCAGCGGCAGGATGATCAGGCTGGCAATGCCGGCCACTGCCAGCGGGGCCAGGATGTCGCGGCCGAAGTAGAGCATGCCCAGTACCACGGCCGCCCCCAGGAGGGTGGTGGAATTCAGGCGTGAAAAGGCGGAAGTCTTGAGGTTTTGCATGGAGAGGATGAGGGCAGGAAGGCGGGCCGGTCAGCGATGCAGCGCGAGTATAGCCCTTGCCCTTGCAGTGCGCGCATCGCGCCTTGACGTTTTCTGCACCATGCCCCGCAACATCAGGTGCAGCGAGGCTTGCAGAGGGGGTGGTTCAGCGCGACACTTCATACAATTCCAGCGGCAGGCCATCCGGATCGGCGAAGAAGGTGAAGCGCCGGCCCGTGTATTCATCCACGCGGATCTCTTCCACGACCACGCCACGGGCTTCCAGTTCGGCCTTGCTGGCGGCGACGTCGGCGACCGCAAAGGACAGATGGCGCAGACCGCAGGCCTCGGGACGCGAAGGACGCGACGGTGGGGCGGGGAAGGAGAACAGTTCTATCTGCGTACCGTCGGGCAGGCCCAGGTCCAGTTTCCACGAGTCGCGTGCCTCGCGGTAATGTTCGGCAATCACGCGCAGGCCCAGCAGATCGACGTAGAACGCGCGGGAGGCCGCATAGTCGGAACAGATGAGGGCCACATGATGGATGCCTTGCAGCTGCATGGGATGCTTTCAGAAAGAGGGTTCAGCCGGGACGGCCCTTGGGGCCGCGCTGCGCCAGCCCGGCGCAGACCGCGCGCACCTTGTCGCGCAGCCAGCGATGGGCCGGGTCCAGCTCTACGCGGGGATGCCACATCAGCGAGACGATGATGGGGGCGGTGGCCACCGGCAGTTCGAACAGATGGATGCCGGAGGCACTGCCATCCTTGCGCGGTGCCCCCGCCTGGGTCAGGAAGGAGTAGGGCACCATGGTCACCAGGTCGGAGCTACGCACCACCGCCAGCGCGCCCGGAAAGCTGGGCACGACTGCCACCACTTTGCGCACCAGGCCGCGCCCGGCCAGTGCGGCATCGATGGGGCCGTTGCGCTCGCCTCGTGGCGAGGCGCTCACATGCTCGTGGGCGCAATAGCGCTCGGCACTGACGCGGCGCAAGGCGGCCAATGGATGTCCGATGCGTACCGCACCCACGAAGCGATCACGAAACAGGGTTTGCAGACGCACCTCCGGTCCCATCTCGCTGGCCACGCCGATCTCGATGTCGGCACTGCCTTCGCGCAGCGGCAGCGGACTGCGCTCCACCTTGGGCGCGAAGCGCAGCCGCACCAGCGGGGCCTCTGCCGCCACGGCACTGATGAGTGCGGCACCGCAGGCTTCGATGAAGCCTTCATTGGCGCGCAGGGTGAAATCCCGCTCCAGCCGGGCCAGGTCCAGTTCCGGTACCGAGGGACGCAAGACCGATCGGGCTTCGTGCACCACATTGCGCACCCGTTCGCGCAGGGCTTCTGCGCAGGGAGTCAGCACCATCTGTCGTCCGGCCCGTACCAGCAACTGGTCGCCGGTGGCCTGGCGCAGGCGGGTCAGGGTGCGGCTCATGGCCGAGGCACTCAGGCCCAGGCGGCGCGCAGCCCCGGCCACGCTGGCTTCGGCGATGAGGGCATCGAGGGCGATCAGCAGGTTGAGGTCGGTATCGGACATGACGGCATCCTAGCATGCGGTAGCAGACATGATTGGAGGCATGGCGTTGCATGCAATGATCCAATGCAGGCCGTGCGTCTTCCGCCTTGTCTCGCGGCTGGCTATAGTGAAGACCTGATTCGATCTTCCCAAGCGATCTCCATGTCACTCTTTTCCGATCTGCCCGGCGACGAAGGCCTGCCGGGCGTACAGCGCCGCCGCGCCATGCTGGCCGTGATGACGGCCACCACCATGGCCGTCTTCGACGGCACCATCATCAACGTGGCCCTCCCGCAGATCAGCCAGGCCCTGCAGACCTCGGCCGCCGCCTCGGTATGGGTCGCCAATGCCTACCTGCTGGCTACGGCCATGACGCTGGCCGCCTTCGCCGCCTTGTCGTCGCGACTGGGCTTCCGCTCCCAGTTCACGGCGGGGCTGGCTGTCTTCACGCTGGCCTCGCTGGGCTGTGCATTGTCGCACTCGGTGGACCTGCTCATTGCCATGCGCGTGTTGCAGGGCCTGGGCGGTGCAGCCATGCTGAGCATTGCGCCGGCCATTCATCGCACCGTCTTTCCCAACCGCCTGCTGGGGCGCATCCTCGGCCTCAATGCCGTGCTGGTGGCGGCCAGTACCGCCATCGGTCCGGTACTGGGCGGCACCTTGCTGGCTGCGCTGGGCTGGGAATGGATCTTCCTCATCAACGTGCCGCTGGGCATCCTCGCCGTGCTGCTGTCGTGGAGCGCCATTCCGGAAACACGCAAGCCGGCGCAGGCGCCCTTCGACGTGGCCGGTGCGCTGTGGTCGGCGCTGGCCATGGGCGCCATCATCATGGCGGCCGATACCTGTGCGCGCTTTGCCGAACCGGGCCAGGGTACCCACGCCATGCTGGAGGCGGCAGCCTACGCCCTGGTGGCGCTGCTGGCCGGTACCGCCTTCGTGCGCGGCCAGCGCCGTGTACCGGAACCGCTGTTGCCGCTGGACATCTTTGCCAATGCACGTTTCTCGCTGGCCGCACTGACCTCGCTGGCGTCCTTCGTGGGGCAGGGCATCGCTTTCGTGGCCTTGCCCTTCCTGTTCCAGAACGGCTATGGATACACCGCCTTTGAATCGGCAGCACTGTTCACCCCGTGGCCGCTGGGTATCGTGCTGGTGGCGCCGCATGCAGGCAAGCTGGCCGACCGTCATTCTCCGGCCTTGCTGTCGAGCCTGGGCCTGGCGCTCTTTACGGTCGGGCTGGGCTTGCTGGCCTTGCTGCCCGATCACGCCCAGGCCTGGGACATTGGCTGGCGCGCACTGGTATGCGGCATGGGCTTCGGTTTCTTCCAGAGTCCCAACAACCGCGAGATGCTTTCCAATGTCGCCCGCGAACGCAGTGGCAATGCCTCGGGCGTGCTGGCCATCATGCGTACCTTCGGCCAGTGCCTGGGCGCGGCCATGCTGGGCACGATCCTGGCGATCTACACCGCCGGTGCGGTGGCCCAAGGTGAGCTCAAGATGAGTGCGACGCAGGATGGCGAGGCGATCCGTCTTGCCCTGTGGGTCGCGGTCCTGGCTACCGCGCTGGCTACGGCAGTGAGCGCCAGCCGCCTGCGTCGCAAGGCGCAATCGCCCGCCTGATCTGCATTTGCGAGCCACGGTGCAGAAAACGTCAAGGCCCCCGGAACTCGTTATTGACTGAAATGTACCTGAATTGGTAACTTTTTAGTGAGCCCTTAAATCCTCGTTGATTCTCGCTTTGTCCCGACAGGCGGGAGCATAGACTGCTTTTGCTTGCCGGTGTGCCGACTGCCACCCAGGGCGAATTACAAGCACAACAGCGTCCCGTTTCATCCTCCTCGCCCCACTCAAGCGTTCAGGTTTCGCAGTCCACCCTTGCAAGCTCCGTCCAACTCTCTCCGGCCTCATCCTGCATCGGCCGGGGGATACCACAAAAGGGGGCAATACCATGGGCAAGTTGAAAGTCGTGACCAGGCTGGCATTGGGCTTCGGCCTGATTCTCGTGTTTCTGTTGGGCATTTCCTTGCTGGGCATGGCGGGCATGTCGCGCATCAATGATGCCCTCAGCGACATCACCTCTGTCAACAATGCCGAAACCAGGCTGGTTGCCACCATGCGCAACGCACTGAGCCAGCGCGCCATCGCCATTCGCAACATTGCCCTGCTCGATGACCAGGAAGGCATGCGCGTAGAAGCGCAGACGCTGGCGCGCCAGGAAAAGATCTATGGCGATGCCTTGCTCGCGCTGGACAAGATGTTCAACACCGAAGCGGCCACCAGCGAGCGCGAGAAACAGTTGCTGGCCCAGATCAGGTCCGACGAGGCGGCCGCCGTGCCGTTGATGGCCAAGGCGCTGCAATTGGGGCTGGATAACCAGCCGGCCGATGCCGTCAAGGTGCTCATCACCGAAGTGCGGCCCAAGCAGCAGGCCTGGATCAAGTCGCTGACCGAACTGGCCGAATTCGAAGACCAGCTCAACGACGACGCTGCCGCCAGTGCCCGCAGCACCTATGCCTGGCTTCGTTCCATCATGCTCAGCGCGGTGGCGCTGGCCTTGCTCGCAGGCGTGGTCGCCTCGGCGATGATCGCGCGCAGCATCCTGCGCCAGTTGGGGGCCGAGCCATCGGAAGCGCAGGCCGTCGCGCGCGAGATTGCCTCGGGAGATCTTACGGCCACGGTGCGTCTGCGTGAGGGCGACGGCGCCAGCCTCATGGCGTCGATCGAGCAGATGCGTTATCAGTTGAACGTAATCGCACACGGCATCAAGTCGGCGGCCGAGACGATTTCGGTGGCCAGTGGCCAGATTGCCCAGGGCAATTTCGACCTCTCGCAACGTACGGAAGAACAAGCGGCCTCGCTGGAGGAAACCGCCGCCAGCATGGAAGAGCTGACCACCACCGTGCGCCAGAACACCAGCCATGCCAGCGAAGCCTTGCGCCTCTCGGGCGGTGCCGCGCAGACGGCCGCCAGCGGCAGCGAAGCCTTTGATCGCGTGGTCTCGACCATGGACAAGATTTCGGCCAGTTCCGGCAAGATGGCCGACATCATCGGCGTGATCGAAGGCATCGCCTTCCAGACCAATATCCTCGCCTTGAATGCGGCTGTGGAAGCGGCCCGCGCCGGCGAGCAGGGGCGCGGCTTTGCGGTGGTGGCCTCGGAGGTGCGCTCGCTGGCACAACGCAGCGCCGTGGCGTCCAAGGAGATCAAGGATCTGATCGGTGAATCGATGGCACACGTGGGGGCGGGCTCGCAACTGGTGGCCAGCGCCGGTCAGCAGATGAGCGGCATCGTGGCTTCGGTGCAGCGCTTCGGCGAGATCATGAACGAGATTTCCACTGCCACCCAGGAGCAGGGCAGCGGCATCGAGCAGATCAATACCGCCATCGTGCAGATGGATCAGGTGACCCAGCAGAATGCAGCGCTGGTGGAACAGGCCAGTGCGGCGGCGCAGTCGCTGTCGCAGCAGGCCTCGGGTTTGCTGAAGGTGGTGTCGGTCTTCAAGATCCGCCAGGATGCCTCGACCATGACCGACAACGCACCCGCAAGCCCGACGGCACCGGCCTTGCAGAGCGCGCCGCTGGCGGCCCTGCACTGAGACCGATACCGAGAGAGCGAAGCGGCAGGGGGACGGCACTCAGCCTTGGGGGCCGTCGTCCTCGTCCTCGTCCTTGGGCACGAACACCATGCCGCTCTTGGCGTTGTAATCCATGAGACCGGCATAGCGGCCCCAGGCGATCATGGTCTCGAAGGTCTTTTCAGGATTGTCATAGGGCAGGGCGCTGCCGATGTCCTTCAATACGCGCTCGGCCTCGATCTCCTCGGCCTCGCCCAGCACCGCCAGGATGATGTGGAAGATGCGCAGCTTGTAGACCTGCTCGGCAAAGATGGCGCGCTGTCCCTGGCGGTCGGCCGCCACGAAGCGGCGGCCGAGATCGGTCAGGTAGACCTCCTGCTTGGGGGTGTCCACCAGTTCCAGGATCTCTGCGGCCTTCACGGTAGCGATGGTCTCGCCGAATTCCTTGCCGATCTCGTCGGAGATGTCGTAGATGTTGTTCAACTCCGGTTCGTCGTTCAACAGGCTCATCAGGCCCAGGATCTGCCCCACCGGGATCAGCGGGATGGATTCCATGCGCTTGCGTCCGCGCGAGATCGGCTCACCCGGCACGTGCACTTCCGGCGGCAGGTCGGGCAGCGTCAGGGTGGTGATGGCTTCGTGGATGATGTTGACCAGACGTTGGAATTCCGGGCTCTTGGAGTCGCGCGGATAGGGTAGCGGGTTCTCCAGCACCAGACCCAGGCGACCCGGACGCGGGAACACCACGACGATGCGGGTGGCCATTTCCACCGCTTCCTCGATGTTGTGGGTAACCATGAAGATGGAGGTCAGGCCGCTGTCCGGTGCGCGCCACAGGCTGATGAGTTCCTGGCGCAGGTTTTCGGCGGTCAGCACGTCCAGGGCGCTGAAGGCTTCGTCCAGGCACAAGAGCTTGGGCTTGGAGACCAGCGCCCGTGCAATGCCCACGCGCTGGCGCATGCCGCCCGAGAGTTCGCGCGGATAGGCGCTATGGTAGTTGCCCAGGCCGATCAGTTCGATGGCGCGGTCGACCGCCGCGTCGCGTTCCTCGCGGGTCGGATTGTGCGACATCAGGCCTACGGCCACGTTCTGTTCCACGGTCAGCCAGGGATAGAGGGCGAAGGTCTGGAACACCACCGACGCATCACGATTGACACCATTGAGCTGTTTGCCGGCGGCCATGGTGTGGCCCGAGCTGGGTTCCACCAGGCCGGTCAGGCAGCGCAGGATGGTCGACTTGCCCGAGCCGGACTGGCCCAGCAGCGCCAGCAGTTCGCCTTCGTGGACGGCCAGGTCGATGTTGTCGAGCACCTTGAGCTCGTGGCCGCCGGCGGTATTGTAGGATTTGCTGACCGCGCACAGTTCGGCGACGGCAGGGCGTTGTTGCGAGGGTGTCATGGGTTGGCTCACGATCAATCGAGGCGGAAACGGCGTTCGGCGAAGGCATACAGGCGACGCCAGACAAACTTGTTCATCAGCACGACGAACATCGACATCACGCCGATGCTGGCGATGATGAGAGGCGTGTCACCGGACTTGGTGACTGCCGAAATATAGGCGCCCAGGCCATCGGCCTTGAGCGAGACATCCCCCCAACTGGCCAGCTCGGCCACGATGGAGGCGTTCCAGGCCCCTCCGGCGGCGGTACATGCACCGGTCACCCAGAACGGGAAGATGGCCGGCAGGATCAGCGTCTTCCACAGGTTCCAGCGTGACAGTCCGTACATGCGTGCGGCTTCCTTCAAGTCATTGGGAATGGCCATGGCGCCGGCAATCACGTTGAAGAGGATGTACCACTGCGTGCCCATGGCGATCAACAGGATGCTGCCCCAGTTCATGCTGACGTTGGCCGCGACGAACCAGCCCACCACCAGCGGGAAGGTCATGTTGACGGGGAAGGATGCGCCGATCTGCGCCAGCGGTTGCGCGAAGCGGGCGATGTGCGGCTTGGAGCCTATCCATACCCCCACCGGGGTCCAGATCAGGGTGGCGATGACGGTCATGGCCAGCACCCGCAGCATGGTCAGGAAGCCCAGCCAGACGATGTGACCGAACAGACTCCAGCTCATCGCGCCGTGCAGCGCATCGATGGCCGCGACCAGTCCGCGCAGGGCTTCGAAGATCAGCAGGCCGCAGATCGCGCCGGTCAACACGCGTTTGGTCCAGCGTTGGCGGGTGATGCGCGCCGGCGTGAGCGCTGCCGAGATGGCGGGACGATGACGCGCCAGCCAGTCACCCAGCGGCTGCCAGCATTTCTCATCGAGCCAGGTAAAGACGTAGGAACCGCGCAGCAGGTCATACACCCAAGAGGTCGGCGGCGAGCTCGATTCGGTCAGTTCGATCTTGAACTTGTCGGCCCAGGCCAGCAGTGGCCGCCACACCAGCTGGTCGCTCACCAGGATCAGCGCCAGCATGGCGATGACCGCCCACAGTGCTGCCGTATGGTCGCCCTGGGCGATGGACTGCGCCATGTAGGAACCCAGGCCGGGCAGCTTCAGGTCCTTGTTCATGACGCTGATGGCTTCGCTCTGCGCCACGAAGAACCAGCCGCCGCCGAAGGACATCATCGAGTTCCAGATCAGGCTGTGTGCCGATGCCGGCAGCTCCACGGTGCGAAAGCGCTGCCAGGCGGTCAGGCGATAGGTGGTAGCGGCTTCCTGCATGTCGGTCGGGATGGTGACCATGGAGTGATAGAAGCCGAAGGCCATGTTCCACACCTGGCCGGTGAAGATGGCGAAGATGGCCGCGCATTCCACGCCCATCAGGCTACCCGGGAACAGCGCCATGAAACCGGCCACGGTGGCCGAGAGGAAACCCAGCACCGGCACCGATTGCAGGATGTCCAGCGCAGGCAGGATGAGGGCGCGCGCACGGCGGCTCTTGGCGGCCAGGTAGCCGGTGCCGATGGCGAAGAAGAGCGAGAAAGCAAAGGCGATCCACATGCGCAGCAGGGTGCGGCCGGCGTAATAGGGGATCATGGCGGGCGAGCTGTCGACCTCCAGCTGGTCGGACGGGTCGAAGTGCACCAGCATGCCACGGCCGAAGTGCAGCGCGCTCCACAGCAGGCCGAACAGCACCGCCAGCACCAGCGCATCGATCCAGCCGAAGCCAGGCTTGACTTCTTCATAGGCCGTCAGTTGCGGCGAGGTGGTCTTCATTGTCATGGCGGCGAGGCTGGATGGCGGTGTTGGTGTTGGTCGCGGTGGTAGCGTTCGTGGCTGGGCAAGACGTGGTCAACGGCTTCAATCCGGTCGTGCGCGATCCCATGCCTGATGGATCAGTCGCCCCCCGGGACCGGCGGCGCCACTGTAGCAAGGAATTCTGACAGTTTCTTGACCACCTTCCCGGATGCCGACATTTGCTTGACTGCCTGACGCGACCGGGTGGACGCTTAACGCACGGACTGTCATCCCGGCTGACGCGAACCGTACGCGATCCGATTCGTCTCGCATGTCGATAGTAAAAAAGCCGCCCTGCTCTCGCAGGACGGCTTTTCTCCCCGGACCGCCGGATCGTTTCAGGCGCGATGCTGCGGCCCTTCCTGCGTCGCTCTGCGTGGAATCATCGTCCACATCGTCAAGCCACTGAGCAACAGCAATCCCGCCAGGATATACAGCGCGATATCGATATTGCCGGTGCGCGTCTTGACCAGACCGATCAGCCAGGGGCTGACGATGCCGCTGGTGATGCCCACGCTGGAGATGAAGGCGATGCCCGGTGCGATGGTCTGGCTCGGGAGCAGTCCGGGCGGCAGCGACCAGAAGATCGGCAGGGCCGCAAAGATCAGCACCGCCGCCATCGACAGCAGTCCCAGCGAGACCGCAAAGCTGGAAGGATGCAGGGTCAGCGCGGCCAGCGCCAGCGCACCGCCGGTGGTGCACACCAGGAAGTGGCCGTGACGCTCGTTGCGGCGGTCCGAGCGGCGCGCGATCAGGATCAGGCCGATGGCGCCGATGGCGTTGGGGATGACCGTATAGAGCGAGACCTCGACCACATCCTTGATGCCGAAGTCGCGAATCATCAGTGGCATCCAGAAGTTCAGCGTGAGCGAGCCGCAGGTCAGCGCAAAGTAGATGAAGGCGAACAGGTAGGTCTGAGGATGCGACAGCGCCTGCCTGAGCGCCATCAGCGAATGCGGTCTCACATGATGGGTACGCAGCGCTTCCTGGTTTTGGCGGGTCTGCAGGAAACCGGCTTCTTGCGGGGTCAGCCACCTGGCCTGTGCCGGTCCGTCGGGTAGCAGGAAAATCACCAGCAGGCCCAGCACCACCGCTGGTGCACCTTCGATGGCAAACATCCACTGCCAGCCATACAGACCCATCACGCCAGCCATGTCACGCATGATCCAGCCCGAGACCAGTCCGCCCAATACCCCCGCCACCGCCACCCCGGCAAAGAAGATCGCCATCACCGCCGCGCGGCGCTGCGCCGGAAACCAGTAGCTGAGATAGAGCACGATGCCGGGGAAGAAACCGGCTTCGAATACGCCCAGCAGGAAGCGCAGGATGTAGAAGTGCGTGGCATCGTTGACCGCCATCATGCCCACCGATGCCAGCCCCCACAGCACCATGATGCGGGAAAAGGTGCGGCGTGCGCCAAAACGTGCCAGCAGCATGTTGCTGGGCACTTCGCACAGGACGTAGCCGACATAGAACACGGCCGCGCCCAGACCATACATGGCGTCGCTGAAGCCGAGATCCTGCTTCATCTGCAACTGGGCGAAGCCGATGTTGATACGGTCCAGGAAGGACACTACGTAACAGATGAAGAGAAAGGGAATGATGCGCAGCCAGACCTTGCGATAAATCGCGTCTTCGGCCGCCACGCCCAGATCGAGCGCGGAAGGGGCGGCCAGCGTGCCGGCGCCCTGGGATGGGGTCATCATGAATGTCTCCGTTGGATAGGCGCCTGTGGCGGCGCTCTTGTGGATGTCGAGGAAGGATGGATATGACTCAGGCCGCTTCGGCCAGCGTCGCCGAGGCTGCCGGGGCCAGGCCGGCGCGGGCGCGCTGCATGGCCTCGATCAGCACGTCGTGGCCGCCGATGTGGTTGGCCAGCAGCAGGATCAGGCGGGCATTGAGGTCCTGGCTGGCGGCATCGTCCAGGCCGCGATGGATTTCGATGAGGGCTTCGTAGAAGTCATCGGGGTGCGTCAGATTGGGCGCGGTGTTGAGGCTCATGGTGTCTCCTTGTTGAAGGGGCGGGTGGTTTTGCGATGGGTTCAGGCGGCATCCAGTTCGGCCGTGGACAGGGTGTCGTGGCTGTGGCCGGTGGCGCGCTGCAGGGCGTGTTCCAGCGCCGACGCGTCTATCCCGCGCCAGCGGGCGCAGACGTGCTGGTCCGGACGGATCAGATAGCAGGTGTGCGGCTGGCCGTCATAGCGTTGTGCCACCAGGCCCTCGATGTCCTCCACCTGGACGGCGTCGGGGCCCAGGGTTGCCAGCACGGCACGGTCGGCGGCGGTGGTCGCGACGCCGCTGACAAACAGCAGGCGTAGCGGCACCCCGTTGTCGCTCAGTCGGGCCAGTGCCGGCAGCAGGACGGCGGGCAGGGCGGCTGCCGGGGCGAAGATCATGGCCACGAACTGGTCGCCCAGATGGGGTAGCAGCCAGCCCGGCATGGTGTCCATCGAGACAGGGGCATCGGTACAGGGGGCCCCGGCCTGCATGGCACCCTGGAAAGGGGCACTGTCGCGGGTGCTCAAGGAGGAGTCGTGCAGGGTGGCGGGCAGTGACAGGCGGCCACTGTTGACCAGTCTGCGTGCGAATACATGCTCACGCGCCAGCCCCAGCACGGCATCGCGGAAGCGGCGGCTGACGGCGCTCTTGGGCGTGATGAAGTCGGTGGAGCGGGTGGAGTTGAGCAGGTTCTCGTCAGCGGCGTATTGGCGCTCGCTGGCGTAGCTGTCCAGCAGGCTTTCGGGCGCCTTGCCCTGCAGGACGAAGGCCAGCTTCCAGGCCAGGTTCTCGGCATCCTGCACGCCGCTGTTGGCACCGCGCGCACCGAAGGGCGAGACGCAGTGCGCGGCGTCGCCCACGAACAGGACGCGGCCATGACGGAAGCTGTCCATGCGCACACAGGAAAAGGTATAGACGCTCACCCATTCCAGGGTGAATTGCGCCTGCTTGCCCAGCAGCGCCTGTACGCGCGGGATCACGCGTTCGGGCGTTCTCTCCAGGACCGGATCGGCGTCCCAGCCGAGCTGGAAATCGATGCGCCAGACATCATCGGGCTGGCGATGCAGCAGCACCGACTGGTTGGGATGGAAGGGCGGATCGAACCAGAACCAGCGTTCCGCCGGGAAGGGCGCTTCCATCTTGACGTCGGCGATGAGGAAGCGGTCGCGGAAGGTGTGGCCCACACTTTCCAGTCCCATCATCCGGCGCAAGGGGCTGCGCGAGCCATCGGCTGCCACCACGTAGCGCGCCTTGAGCTGGTAGCTGTCCTCCGGGGTTTCTACCGTCAGCACTTCGTGGTCGGCGTGATGCGCGATGGCGCTGACCCGGCTCTTCCAGCGCAGCTCGATGAGGTCATGGCTGCGCGCCTGTTCCAGCAGGTAGCCTTCCACGTAGTACTGCTGCAGGTTGATGAAGGCCGGCCGCGCGTGGCCACTTTCGGGCTGCAGGTCGAATTCGTAGATGGCCTCCTCGCGCAGGAACACCTTGCCGCGATGCCACCCCACGCCCTTGTCCATCATGCGCTGGCCGCAACCGATGCGGTCGAAGATGTCCAGCGTGCGCTTGGCAAAGCAGATCGCCCGCGAGCCGGTGGAGAGCGTATCGTCGTCATCGACCAGCACGACGCGAATGCCCTGCCGGGCGAGGTCGATGGCGGTCACCAGCCCGACCGGGCCGGCGCCGACGACGACCACCGGATGCACGGCGGCGCCGGCGGGTCTGGTTTGCTCCGGGCAGGGCTGGTAGCTGAAACGTTGCTGCTGATAATCAATGGCTGGGCTGGGGTTCATGGCCGGTCTCCTCGCTGTTCTTTTCTCTTCTGACTGCGGGCGCTTGCGGTGCGCTCAGGCTTGCAGTGCGGCCCACATTTCCTTGTCGCGTTCTGCCGTCCAGATGCGCGGATGGGTGATGCCGGAGGCCTCGTCATAGGCCCGCGTGACATCGAAGGGCAGGCAGTGTTCATAGATGAAGACCTGGCCGAACCTGGGATCCATCAACTTGCGGGTGTGCGCCATGGCCTCCTTGAGCCCCATCTTGCCGGCCACGGCTTCGCGCCCCGCGCGCAGCAGGGTGGAGACGAAATCCCTGGTATAGGCGATGGCCTGCGTGACCTGCTCGCGCCCTTGCAGCGCCGGCCCGCGGCCGGGGACCAGGGCTTCCGGTTGCAGGGCCGCCAGGGCATCGAGCGTGGCCGGCCAGGGTTCCAGCTGGGCATCGCCGCAGTAGCAGGCGGCGTCGTATTCCACCAGATCGCCCGAGAACAGCACCTTCTGACCGGGGATCCACACCACCGTATCGCCCTTGGTGTGACCAGGGCCGAGATGGGCGATCTTCACTTCCAGCTGACCCATGAAGATCGTCATTTCCTTCTCGAAGACCATGGTCGGCCAGGTCAGGCCGGGCACCGTTTCCACCCCGGCGAACAGGCGCGGGAAGCGCTCGATCTCGGACTTCATGTCGGCCTCGCCACGCTCGACGATCATCTCGTAGGTACCGCGACTGGCGATGACCTGCTCGCCGCCTTCCTTGAAATAGGCCGAGGCGCCCAGCACGCGCACGGCGTGGTAGTGCGTCAGCACCACGTACTTGATGGGCAGGTCGGTCACGCTGCGGATGCGCGCGATCAGGTCCTGCGCCATGGCCGGGGTGGCGGTGGTGTCGATGACCATCACGCTGTCGTCGCCGATGATGACGCCGGAGTTGGGATCGCCCTCGGCGGTGTACGCGTAGGCGTTTTCCGAGATGCGTTCAAAGGTGATCTTCTTGGCGTCGAGATCCGCCTGGGATGCAAAAGCCTTGGCCATGTCTGCCTCGTTCTGGTTCGTTGGGTGGGGACGCGGCTGGACATGGCGTGTGCCATCGGGGGAGTCTCCGTCCAACCCGTCTTGGATCAATGCGGGTCAAATCTTGTTGTTGTTGCCTGCGACAAGCAGGTTGATCGCATCTTAGTCAGCGCGTTTTGATTAGTCAATAGCAAATACGCTTGTCAGAGGTTAATTGACGTTTTCTGCACCATGACGTGGAGGATGTCTTGCCGGACGGGAGTTGGATTAGAATCCAGGGTCTCGTATCGCAGGGCAGCCGGACGCGCAGCAATGCTTGCCGCTGCCATTGCCCGTCATCAGAAACCTTGGAATCATCGGATGAGCGCATCCCCCGTCAAGACACAACGCGGCATCCAGAGCGTGGAAGTGGCCGGGCGCCTGTTGCAGGCGCTGGCCCAGGCGCGCCAGCCATTGCCGCTGGTGGCGCTGGCGGCTGCGGCCGAATTGTCCTCGGCGCAAGCCCATACCTACCTGGTGAGTCTGCTCAGGCTGGGCCTGATCAAACGCACCCCCGGCGAGGGCTACTATGAATCCGGCCCGCTGGCCCTGCGTTTGGGCATGGCGCGGCTGGCCCGGGAACCGGCCTATCGCCAGGCCTTGCCGCAGGTCCGTCAACTGAGCCAGGAGACCGCCCTGAGCGTGGCGGTCACCCTGCCCACGCCGGCCGGCCCGACCATCGTGCATTACGCCCATGCCGGCAAGCCACTGCACGTGAACCTGCATGTGGGCACCGTCATGGCCCTCTCGGAAACCGCCACCGGACGCACCTACTGCGCCTTTACCCCACATGCCGACTGGCAGGCTCTGTGGGAGGCGCAGCATCCCGCCCAGCCGAAGGGCCGGCTCAAGCATGTCCAGCAAGAACTCGATGCCATCCGCAAGCGCGGCATGGAGCGCGCGGTCGACCTGCCCAGTCCGGGCGTGAGCAGTCTGTGCATGCCCTTGCTGGATGCACGGCAGCAGTTGCTGCTGCTGGTGACCGTGATCGGGCCCAGTGGTGTCATCGATACCGGCTGGCGCGGCGTGGTGGCGCGCCAGTTGCGCAGCTGCATCGAGGCCATCGCGGCCACGCTGGCGGCTGCAGAACAGACCGACGAGGAAGGGGAGTTTGTCCCATGAAGAGTACGCCGCACGCCTTGACCACGGTGGAGGGCGATCAGGAAGGTGAGCGCAGTCAGCGCGGTATCCAGTCGCTCGACAGCACCGGCGCCCTGCTCGATGCCTTGCTGGAAGCCGGACGGCCGCTCCCGCTGGGCGACCTGGCCAGACTGGCCGGGATGCCGGCAGCCAAGGCCTTTCCGCACCTGGTGAGTCTGCAGAAGATCGGTTTGCTGGCGCGCGATGCCCAGGGTAGTTTCTTCCCCGGTACGCTTTCGCTGGAACTGGGGCTGGCGGCCCTGCAGCGACTCTCGCCCCTGCGTGAGGCTGAGGCCGAGGTGGCTCCGCTGGCCCAGGCCACGGGCCTTTCGGTGGCGCTGGCCGTGGTCGGGCCGCTGGGCCCGACGGTAGTGCGGTTGGAGGAATCTTCGCGACCGCAGCACGTAAGCCTGCGCATCGGTACGGTGCTGTCGATGGTACATACCGCCATTGGACGTGTGTGTGCCGCACACCTGCCATCAGACATGCTGGCCGGTGCGCTGGCCATGGATGCGATCCGCATGGAAGGCGCCCATCCCGACAGCGTCTGCCATGCCGATGGCAACCTGCGCCACGACTACGCCGAACGGCTGCGCCAGATCCGCCTGCAGGCCATGGACCAGGCGCTGGGGCGACCGGTGCCGGGGATCCATACCCTGGCTGCGCCGGTATTCAATCACGCCGGACAACTGGCGCTGGTGATGGCCGTCATGGGCAGCAGCGGCAGCTTTGATACGGCCATCGAGGGTGAGGTGGCACAGCTGCTGCGGGCGGCAGCCCATACCGTGTCATGGCGCCTGGGCGCCTTCGAACAGGCTGCGCCGATGGCAGCCGAATAGATGTTCAGATCTTCTATATTGTTTATATAATTTATATTATTTATTGTTTTTTCAATCGTACATGGTGCTGCTCTGCAGGATCTGCTGGACGCGCCGCGCCAGCGTATCCATCTTGAACGGCTTGGTCAGCAGCTGCATGCCGCAGGGAAAGTTGCCATTGCTCAATGCTGGATACGCAGCGTCGCGCCATTACCCGGAAAGCGGGTTTACATCGGGCTTTTCCTGAGTTTGCAGCAGCCCCGGCGCCCCTATAATCAATGCCCGGATGACAAATGGTTGCTTGGCTGATGCCCGGCCCTCATGACGCCCTGGTCGCGGCGTACAAGTTGAAAAGGCATAGAGCAAAGGATGTCTGCTTCCTCATTGATGAACATGGTGCGCGCCTACTGGCGTGTCCATTATGATCAGCCCGAGCTGCTGATTGCGCAGTACCGCGCGTTCTCCGGCAAGATGCCGATGATGTATCTGATCCTGCTGATCAACAGCTGGGCGCTGGCGCATACCTACTACCCGCTGGCCCCGCACTGGCTGACGCTGTATTTCCCGGCCGCGCTGACGGTCCTGTGCGTGACGCGCTTGAGTTTCTGGTGGCGCGGGCGCCACGTGGACCCGACCCCCGGCATGGCTGCCAGGGCGCTCAAGCGTACCAATTTCCTGGCAGCACCCATTGCGCTCAGTTTCTCGCTGTGGTCGGTGCTGATGTTTCCTTATGGCGACAGTTATGCCCAGGCCCATGTGGCGTTCTACATGGGCATCACCGTCATCTGCTGCATCTTCTGCCTGATGTATCTGCGCTCGGCGGCACTGTCGGTTGCGTTGATCGTCAATGGCATCTTCACGGTCTTCTTCCTCGGCACGCATATTCCGACCTTCGTGGCCGCGGCCATGAACGTGGTACTGGTGACCATCGGCATGCTGGCCATCGTCAACAGCCATTACAACGATTTCACCCGGCTCATTGATGCGCAGGTCAGGACGGCGCTCCTGGGCAATGAGAACCTGCGTCTGGCCAACCTCGATTCGCTCACGCAGATTCCCAATCGCCGCAAGTTCTTCGCCCAGCTCAACGAGATATGTACGCGTGCCACCGCCAACGGGCAGCGCTTTGCCGTCGCCATTCTTGACCTCGATGGTTTCAAGGCCGTCAATGATCTGTATGGTCATACCCACGGTGACCAGCTGCTGGTGGAAGTGGGCCAGCGTCTGACAGCAGTGTGCCTGGACGAGCGCTTCCACCTGGCGCGCCTGGGTGGCGACGAGTTTGCCATCATCATCGACGCCGGCCTAAGCGATGAGGCCCTGACCGGTTTCGGGGATCGCATCTGCGCTGCGCTGCGCCGCCCCTTCGTGCTCTACAAGGCGACGGTGCAAATCGCTGCCTCGGTGGGCGTGGCCACCTTCCCCGACATGGCGGTTGATGCCAGTTCGCTCTATGAACATGCCGACTATGCGCTGTATCAGGGCAAGCGCGAACGGCGCGGTACCGTCACGCTCTTTTCGGAGAAGGACAAGGCGCAGATCCAGCGCAATGCCAACATCGAGCAGGCCTTGCGGCTGGCCGACTTTGATCGCGAACTGTCGGTATTCTTCCAGCCCATCGTAAGTCTGGAGGATGGCCGACCGATCGCCTTCGAAGCCCTGGCGCGCTGGCACAGCGCGGTCAAGGGCGTGGTGGCGCCGGTCGAATTCATTCCCGCTGCCGAGCGCATGGGCATCATCAACCCGTTGAGCGTGATCCTGCTGAAGAAAGCCCTGCAGGCCGCAGTCACCTGGCCGTCCGCGATCCGCCTGTCGTTCAATCTCTCGGCCAACGACATCAACACCAGCGAAGGCATGGAACAGATCGTGCAGGTGATCGCCAGCTCGGGGTTTTGTCCTGCGCGGCTGGATCTGGAAATCACCGAGACGGCCGTGTTGCAGGATCTGGAGAAATCACGCCAGCTGCTCAGTGCCGTGCGCAAGCTCGGCTGCGGTATCACGCTCGATGACTTCGGAACCGGTTATGCCAGCCTGAGCCACCTGCATGCCTTGCCGCTGACGCGTATCAAGATCGACAAGAGTTTCGTCGCCGACATCGAACACAACGAGGTCAGCCACAAGATCGTGAAGTCATTGCTGGCGCTCACGCATGACATGCAGCTGACCTGCGTGGTGGAGGGCGTGGAAACATCCGCGCATCTGCAGAGCCTGCGCGAGCTCGGTGCGCTCTATGGCCAGGGCTACCTGTTCTCGGTACCGCTGGCGGCCGGCCAGGTCCAGCCCTGGATCGAGAACCGGTCGGCTGCCACACCTCAGCGTAGCTGACGCGCTGCGTTGGGGCCGTCTCGGCATGGTCCTTGTCGAATCGGCGCGCCATTATCACGCATCGCCTGCCCCTGGACCAAGCGGCCGAAGGCTATCGGATCTTCAACGAGAAGCGCGAGAATTGTCGCAAGGTGGTGCTCACTACGTGACGCGCTGACATTCTTCTCCCCATGTAAGCGATCGCTTGGCCGGTCGCTTTTTTTCTGCATTGCTGAGCGGTTCGCTCTCCACGGATGCCCGCTGCCGTCCAGCCTTTCTGTTTTCCCCCACCTGGCCCTTCTGCGCTGATGCCACAGATGCTCGAGCGCCAGCGATCTGCCAACTACTCGCATTGGCGTCATCAGCATGTCATAACGTGATGGAAACGAGACACGTCCGCAAGTTTCATTTGCTGGTAAGACCTTTGTGTGAGTAAATACTGCAAAAATTATGAAATATGCGAATAAAACATCGCGATGTTTCGTGATTATTTGCATATTTTTCATATTTTTATCGCAAACGTGATCCGGGAAAGTGAATGAAGGCCTTGTCAAACATGAAGATCGGCGTGAAGCTGAGCTTGGGGTTCGCCAGTCTGCTGGTGATGATGCTCGTACTGGTCGGGGTGGCCATGGTGGGGATCAATGCCTTGCGCGCCTCGATCGCGCGTGCCAATGAAGAACAGAACGAAAGTCTGAAACCGCTCTACGAGGCGCGCGAAGCGCTGGATCAGACCGGTCTGGCCGCACGCAATGCGTACGTCTTCCTGAGCGACGCCGATGCGCAATCCGAACTGAAGATCCTCGACCAGCAGAAGGCGCTCTATCTCAAGCTGTTGCAGAAGCTGGAACCGCGCCTGGCCGGCCTCCCGCAGTTCGCCATCGTGCGCACCGGCTTGCTGCAGATGGCTGATGAACTCAAGCGTCCGCGTCAATATCGCGAGAGCGGGGCGATGGAGGCGTATCGCGATTTCCTGGTCAATGATTGCAGTCCCTTGCGGCGCAAGATCGTGGGTGACATCAACCTGCTCATCGAGCAGATCGATGCACAAAGTACGGCAGCAGGCGCGCAGGTCGAGCGCTCGGCGACCGACGCTCTGCGTTTCATCGCCATGCTGGCGGCGGTGGCGATCCTGATTGCGGTGGGGGTGGCCTTCACCATCACCCGCGGACTGTTGCGTCAGCTCGGCGGTGAACCGGCCTATGCGATGGCCATCGCGCAACGCATTGCGCATGGCGACCTGGCCGTGGAGGTCGTCACCCGAACCAACGACCGGAGCAGCCTGCTGCATGCGCTGGGCATAATGCGCGACAGCCTGGCTGCCATCGTCGGCCAGGTACGTCAGGGAACCGATGCGATCGAACGTGCGGCCACTGAAATCGCCTCGGGCAACACGGACCTCTCCGGCCGCACGGAACGTCAGGCCAGCTCGCTGGAGGAAACCGCCAGCGCCATGGAGCAGATCACCTCGGCCGTGCGACAGAGTGCGGCCAACGCGGTACAGGCCAATGAACTGGCGGCCTCGGCCTCGGATATCGCGGTCAGGGGCGGCGACATGATGGGCAATGTCGTGGCGACGATGGAAGACATCCATCAATCCTCGGTCAAGATCGTGGATATCATCAGCGTGATTGATGGCATCGCTTTCCAGACCAACATCCTGGCGCTCAATGCCGCCGTCGAGGCGGCTCGGGCGGGCGAGGGCGGACGCGGCTTTGCGGTGGTGGCCTCGGAGGTGCGTACCCTGGCCCAGCGCAGCGCCTCGGCGGCCAAGGAAATCAAGGAACTGATCGGCGCCTCGGTGGCCAAGGTCGATAGTGGCAGCGACCAGGTCAAGGATGCCGGCCGGACCATGGAAGAGATCGTCGCCAGCGTGCGCAAGGTGACTGAGGTGATCGCCGAGATCAGTCTGTCCAGCCGCGAACAGAGCGAGGGTATCGAGCAGGTCAACGATGCCATCGGTCACATGGATGAAGCGACCCAGCAGAATTCGGCACTGGTGGAACAGGCCGCTGCGGCAGCAGAGGCGCTGACCTCGCAGGCCGGTGCCCTGGCGCGCCTGGTTTCCACCTTCAAGCTGGCGCCGAGCGGGCGTACGGCGCTCGTGGCGGGTTGATTCGTGCTTCTTGAAAATACCGGCCACGCCTACTGTGCAGCCCCGGCCGCCTTGCCGGACGATGAAGATGCACGCCTGGCGGCGTTGCAGGGATATTGCGTACTCGATACGCTGCCCGACAAGTCCTGTGACCAGATCACCGAACTGGCGCGCACGCTCTTTGGCGTGGAGATCGCCCTGATCTCGCTGGTGGATGAGGACAGGCAGTGGTTCAAGTCCCGTGCTGGTCTGTCGGCGCAGGAGACTCCGCGCTCGATGTCCTTCTGCGCCCATGCCATTCTGGCGCGCGGCAGCCTGGTAGTGCTCGATACGCATCAGGATGGGCGCTTTCGCAACAACCCGCTGGTGACTGCTGCACCGCGCATCCGCTTCTACGCAGGCGCGCTGCTGAGATCGTCGCAAGGTCATGCGCTGGGTACGCTCTGTCTGATCGATCCGCGTCCCCGCGAGCACTTCGGGCCGGCCGAGATGGCCAGGCTGGAGCAACTGGCCTGCATGGTCATGGAGCGGCTCGAACAGCTGCGCAACCGGGGCTATACCGACCATGTGACGGGTTTGCCCAATCGCGCCCGGCTCATGGAAGTGCTGCGCGCACGGGCGCATGTAAAGGGCGATACCGGCTTGCCGTGCGCAGCGCTGGGCGTGGACATCTGTTCACGTGAATATCTGTTCGACATGGTCAAGGCACTCGGCTGGGATTATGCCGAGTCCTTCCTGGTACAGGTCAGTCGTGCCTTGTGCGAAGCGCTGGACTACCAGCCGGTCTATCGTGTGACCACGACCACCTTCGTCTTCCTCCACGAAGGAACTGCCGCGCAGCGACAAGAGCACATCGCCAACGTGCGTCAACAGTTCGTCCAGGCGCTGGAAATCCACGGCATTCCGCATCAGCTCGACATCGCCATCGGCGTACTGCCGGCGGTGGATGACATTGCCGGCAGCGACGTCGTACGCTCGCTGCTGACCGTCATCGACGTGGGTCGCGAGGAGGGCGTCTGTCCGCGCCAGTTCGAATCGGTACATGCGGAAAACCAGCGCAATGCGTTCTGGTTGCTGTCGGCGCTGCCGATGGCCTTCAACTCTTCCGATGAACTGAGCCTGCATTACCAGCCCAAGGTGCGCTTGCGCGACAGCAGTTGCGTGGGGGTGGAAGCACTGATCCGCTGGCATCACCCTGTCCTGGGCAACATCTCGCCCGCGATCTTCATCGCGCTGGCCGAGAAGACGGCGCAAATTCGCCAGATCACGGCCTGGGTCGTGCGCCATGCGGTGGTGCAGGCGGCCGCCTGGCATGCGCGCGGCCATCGGGTGCCCATTGCCATCAATACCTCGGCGCGCGATTTCGAGTCCGACGACATCCTGCGCCTGCTGGCCGCCCAGCTGAAGCAGCATGCGGTCCCGCCGGGTCTGATTGAAATCGAATTCACCGAAAGCGCCATGGCCAGCAATCCTGCAGTGGTGCGCCAGCGCGTGCAGGCCATCCGCGAGCTGGGCGTGAAGGTGGCCATCGATGACTTCGGCAGCGGCTTCAGCAATCTGTCCTACCTGAAGAGCATTCCGGCTGACATCATGAAGATCGATCGTTCCTTCATCAGCAGACTGGTCGAAAACGAGGCCGATCAGGTGATCGTGCCTTCCATCATCCATCTGGCCCATCAGCTGGGGTTCAGCGTCGTGGCCGAAGGTGTGGAGAGCGAGCAAACCGCCAGGATCCTGCATCACCTGGGCTGTGACTTCGCCCAGGGCTATGCGATTGCGCGACCGATGCCGGCAGAGGAACTGGAGGAGTGGCTGGGGATGGTGCGATGAGCAGCGGCTGCTTCTTGAGCTTGCGCGTAAGCGCCTGCACGCTGCTCAGGGTGGAGAAGTCACTGGCGCTTCGATTCCAGCAGTTGCAGCGACAGGATGTCGGTCGCCAGGGCCGCGAGTTCTTCCAGTGCCTGTCGTTCGTGGGCGCGCAAGATGCGCGGTTCGGTGTCGATCACGCACAGCGAGCCAAAGGCACGATCCTGGTACATCAGGCGGATGCCGGCATAGAAGCGGATGAAGGGTACGCCCGTGACCATCGGGTTATTGACGAAGCGGGGATCCTTGGTGGCATCGGAGACGGTGAAGATTTCCTCCTGCATCACGGCGTAATTGCAGAAGGCCCACGAGCGCGGCGTGGAGCTGATGTTCAGGCCATGTGCCGCACGGAAGATCTGCAGCTCCGAGGTCAGGAAAGTGACCAGGGCAATGGGTACATCCAGCAGTTCGCTGGCGAGCCATGTCAGGCGATGAAAGCGGGCCTCGGAATGTGTGTCTTCCATTGTCTGTTCAACAAAGCGCGCACGTTCTGGCTCGTTCGGGCTGACCGGATAAGGAACCTCGATCTGTGGCCCAGCGTGACCGGCAGTGGGCTCGGGTTGTTTCACTTCACGATGGCCAAGCAAGGTCATGACCGAGCTCAGCCGGGTGCGCCGATGGCCGCCCGGCGTTTTCCAGGAGGCCAGCATGCCGCTCTCCATCCACATCTGGGCGGTCGTGATCGAGACCCCCAGCAGTCTGGCAGCTTCTCGCGAAGTCATCGCCGGGTCCCCGGGGGGCATCTCGTTGTCATCAGATGGTACTGCACGACCCATTTGATTGATCCTTGTAAAAGTATAGCTGTGCGGTGAGTGAATTTGTATATTTCACATATTTAATATTTTTCGCATGGCAGAAATGCAACGAATCGTAGATTCTTTAATATCTTTCACTTTCCGGAGCATATGCTGTGGGCAAAATATGAAATAAACAAAGCTTCATACTGTAGTCAGGGGAGCTTACGTGTTCCTTGTCATTACCGGATTCTCGCTCTGCGGGAATGCGTGGATGTGCGCCATCTTGCAGGGATGTCCTTGCCAAGCGGGCATTGTAGTGCGCATTGCGAAAAGATGTCGGACAAGCGCCCGCGTTTTGTCCGGAAGCTGACCTGCGTCAAGCCTTGGGGGCCGGCAGGCTGGTTGGAGCGGGGAAGGGAGGGCAACGCTGTGGAAGAAACGGGAGAAGCCATGGGGGTGCAAGAGCAGCCCTCCTCGATTTCTCATGAGATGAAAATCCGAATCGGGGGTACCACCTATCTGATCGAAAGCCGCGCCTCGGGCGGGCCTGACGAACATCGGCTGTATGCCTATCGCGTCTGGTGCGATGGCGAATTGGTGAAGGATTGGACCGAGGGCAACATGGCCGACTTTTTCGGCAAGCTGCCCCCGGCTCACGTGCAATAGAACGCAACTGCTCCGGCGCATCCTCCGCGCCGGAACGCTGTCCCGCCTTCTCATCCCCCCGAGAAGGCGTTTGCCCTGCTCCGCGAGGAGCGGGGCTTTTTTTCGCCCGCGCCCCGGGCCGGGAATGGAAATGTATGAGCCAATCTCATTGGTCAATGAGATCAAATCATTTTTATTCATGGATTGGGCAGCATAGAATTCGCCCGGTACATTGACCGCATCGAGTCCGCCGCGCTGTCGGCAGACACGACTTCAGCACAGGGGCGCAGAAACATCATGAGCAAGGACTTCGCATTTGCCATCAAGAGCATTTGTTTCGACGAGGATTATCATCCCGCCGACAACACGCGCATCACCACCAACTTCGCCAACCTGGCCAGGGGCGCGCAGCGTCAGGAGAACCTGCGCAACACCTTCCGCATGATCAACAACCGTTTCAATGCACTGGCCCACTGGGATAATCCCAAGGCCGACCGTTATGCCGTGGCATTGGAGATCATCTCGGTGGAAATGGGCCTGGCAGGACAGGATACCGGCCAGGCACTGCCATTGATCGAGGTGCTCAAGACCAACATCCTCGATCACCGGACCGGTGAACGCATCGAAGGGATCGTTGGCAACAATTTTTCTTCTTACGTGCGCGACTACGATTTCAGCGTCGTCTTGCTGGAGCACACGAAGCAGCAGCCAAGCTTCAGCGTGCCGGAGAATTTCGGCGAACTGCATGGCAGGCTGTTCAAACAATTCGTCCAATCGGAGGCCTACCGGGCGCACTTCAGCAAGCCGCCCGTGATCTGCCTGAGCGTGGCCAGCAGCAAGACCTATCACCGTACCGAAAATGTGCATCCGGTACTGGGCGTGGAGTATCTCCAGAACGAAAGCTCACTGACCGATGCCTACTTCGCCAAGATGGGCCTGAAGGTCCGCTACTTCATGCCGCCCGACAGTGCCGCTCCGCTGGCCTTCTACTTCAGCGGCGACCTCCTGCGCGACTACTCGAATCTGGAGCTGATCGGCACCATCAGCACGATGGAGACCTTCCAGAAGATCTATCGCCCCGAAATCTACAACGCCAATTCCGCCGCCGGAAAGACCTACCGCCCCAGTCTGCAGCATGAGGACTATTCCCTCACGCGCATCGTCTATGACCGCCAGGAGCGCAGTCGTCTGGCGCTCCAGCAGGGACGCTTTGCCGAGGAGCACTTCATCAAGCCGTATCGCAGCGTGCTCGAACAGTGGTCGTCTGCTTGCACCCATTGATCTCTCCACCCACAAGGTTCTCCATCGTGAAAAAACTATTGCCCACCTCCACCGCCGGCAGCCTGCCCAAGCCCGTCTGGCTTGCCGAGCCCGAGACCCTCTGGTCCCCCTGGAAGCTGCAGGGGGATGAACTGCTGGAAGCCAAGCGCGATGCGTTGCGCCTGTCGTTGCAGCAACAGCGAAGGGCGGGTATCGATATCGTCAGTGATGGCGAGCAGACGCGCCAGCATTTCGTGACCACCTTCATCGAGCATCTTGACGGGGTGGATTTTGCCAGGCGCGAGACGGTGCGCATCCGCAATCGCTACGATGCCAGCGTGCCGACGGTGGTCGGTGCGGTCTCGCGCCAGAAGCCGGTGTTCGTCGACGATGCGCGCTTCCTGCGCAGCCAGACCCGGCAGCCGATCAAGTGGGCCCTGCCCGGACCGATGACCATGATTGACACCCTCTACGACAGCCACTACAAGAGTCGCGAGAAGCTGGCTTGGGAATTCGCCACGATCCTCAACCAGGAAGCGCGCGAATTGGAGGCGGCGGGAGTGGACATCATCCAGTTCGATGAACCGGCCTTCAATGTCTTCTTCGATGAGGTCAACGACTGGGGCGTGGCCACGCTGGAGCGGGCCATTGAGGGGCTCAAGTGCGAGACCGCCGTGCACATCTGCTATGGCTACGGCATCAAGGCCAACACGGACTGGAAGAAGACACTGGGTTCGCAGTGGCGACAGTATGAGGAGACCTTCCCCAAATTGCAGGCATCGGGCATCGACATCGTCTCTTTGGAATGCCACAACGCGCGCGTTCCCATGGATCTGATCGAACTCATTGCCGGCAAGAAGGTGATGGTGGGAGCCATCGATGTGGCCAATCACACCATCGAAACGCCTGAGGAAGTCGCGGCCACCCTGCGCCAGGCATTGCAGTTCGTGGCGGCGGACAAGCTCTATCCCTGTACCAATTGCGGGATGGCGCCGCTGCCCAGGGAGGTAGCGGCCGGCAAGCTCGATGCCTTGTGCGCGGGGGCGGAGATTGTGCGCCGGGAGCTGGGGGCTTGATCATCTTGCCCACGCTCTGAACGTCGACGCAGGCATTCGTCGTGACCACGATTTGCAACAGCGGTGAAGCACCGACGATCATCGACTGTCTGCAGTACCCCCCAGCCACGAGCAGTTGGTCAAGCTGATCCGGGATGCCGGTCTCGCGGTGCGCGAAGCCCTGCGTCAAAAGGCAGGTCCCTGACGGATTGCTATGGCGAGCCAAGAGAATGCGCCGCGGACCTGTCCGGGCGCATGAATCAGACTGTCCTGTAGCAGTGGGGGCACGCTGCCATGCAGAAAGGCAGTGCGTTCAGATCGTCGTATCTTTCAGCTCGATGACGACCTTGCCTTTTGCACGGCCTGTTTCCAGATATTCCAGTCCAAGCTTTGCATTCTCAAATGAGAAAATCCTGTCAATGACGGGACGAATCTGTCCACTCTCGAGCATGGAGCCGATGATTGCCAGATGCTCCCCGTTCGGTTGAACAAACAGGAACGAGTAGTGCGTATCCTGTTGTTTGGCCAGGCGGATTATTCTTCTGCTCAACAAGCTGAAGACGATTCTCATCAGTAGATTCATGCCTCTCCGAGAAGCAAATGCTCCATCGGGCGGGCCGATCAATGAAACGATCTTGCTCTTCGGCTTGAGTATGCGTAGCGCTTTCTCCAATGCGTCGCCTCGAACGGTGCCGAGCACGGTGTCATAGCCCTGCATGACATCCTCGAAATTCTGTTTCTTATAGTCCACGACTTCGTCTGCACCGAGAGTACGTACCCACTCCATATTGCTCGTACTCGTGGTCGTGCCGACAGTGGCCCCCAGTCGCTGGGCGAGCTGAATGGCAAAGGTTCCAATGCCCCCCGAGCCGGCTGGTATGAAAACCTTGTGGCCTGCTCGGGTCTGCGCACGTACGACCAGGGCCTGCCACGAAGTCAGTCCCACCATCGGAACCGAGGCTGCCTCGGCAAAACTCAAGTTGTCGGGCTTCAGGGCGGCTGCAAACTCAGGCACGGCGGCGTATTCGGCCAGACTGCCTTTGCCCAGATCGAAAATGCTCGCAAAGACTTTGTCGCCCGCTTTGAAGCGCGTTACCTTGCTGCCGACCTCGACGACAACGCCGGCCAGGTCACTTCCCAGCGTTGCCGGCATGTTGAACTTCAGGATAGGCTTGAATATGCCCTTGGGGATCATGTAGTCGATTGGATTCAATCCTGCCGCATGGATCTCGACGAGAATTTCATCGGGAGCAATGACAGGTTTGGAGATGTCCTCGAACATTACATTTTGCAGGCTGCCATAACGCTTCAGAATGAGTGCTTTCATACTTCCTTCTTTTTTCTGTTGAGGGGACTCGGCGCCCGAGCGAGCAGCAGGCCTAGAGAATCATCAAAAGGGCCCGCATCTCAAACGCATTCATCGTTGCGAACTTGTCGGTTGCAGCGGTATCCGGGTTCTTCACGAGTTGCGTTGCGCTCCGAGACTGGCCTGCAGCGACGGCAGTCCGCCCTGATTTCAGCACGTCCGGATGTCCTGGTTCGCTTGGACCCGGCCGTGCTCCGTTACGATTTCTCAACACCATGGTGATAAGCCTTGTACGTGGAGCATCCGTGTGCAATGAGGATGTGAAGGGCAGACCACAGCACTGTTTCGGTCGCGATGGATCCAGCGTGGGCGGTGAATCACCCCAGACCAAATTGCTTGTGAAGAATTTTGTCCAGGAAAGCCCGAGGCAAGAATCGCCTTGCAAAAGCGCCCTGACGTGCCACTTTCCCAGAGGGATAGCGGAGCGATGGAGACCCTGCCCCAGCAGCCTGGATGATGGTTTCTGCCACGCTCTCCGCGCTATCGGCTGCAGCCATCGCGGTGTTGTAGGCGACAAGGTATCGTTGACGGCTGCGGTCGTAGGCCGGGTGGGGGCGGTCGGGTGGGGTAACGCTCGTGTCGAAGGAGGTCCGTGTCACGCCGGGTTCGATAACCAGCACACGTACTCCGAATTCACGAACCTCGTGATCAAGAGATTCGGAGTAACCCTCGATGGCATGCTTGGTTGCGGAGTAATGCGCATTGTAGGGAGCGGGAATAATCCCCAGTCCCGAGCCAACATTCAATATACGACCGCTGCCTTGCTTGCGCATCGTCGGAAGTACTGCATTGGTCACTCTGATGAGCCCGAAGACGTTCGTCTCATACAGCATTCTTACCTGATCAAGGGAGCTTTCCTCCGCCGCTGCCGGTCCGAGGCCAAATCCCGCGTTATTGACCAGTACGTCGATGCGGCCTTCCTGGCGGAGCACTTCATCAATGGCGTTTTTCACTGACTCGTCATCCGTGACATCCATGCGCAAGAAAGGGAACGCCCCCTGGCTGGCCTGCTTGCCACGCCTGCTTGTTCCGTAAACGCGATAGCCGAGTGCCGCGAACCGCTCAGCGGTGGCCTCGCCTATCCCTGATGACGCACCGGTAACAAGTGCAATGCGGTTTTGCTTCGACATCCCGGACTCCTGTTCATTTATTGCTGCTCGTTGTTTGCACTCGCCCGTGAAAGGGGAGTGCGTGACAGAGCGGTTATAGGCGGATACTTACTTGAGTTGATAGCGTTGTGCGGCATGCGCTTGCCGGATATCTCCCAGCAGAGATAGACGAGCTTGCTCCAACGCTTCCCATCGTTCGGCGACATGAAGTGGCGGGATCGTGACCAGTTCGCGGCGATCAAATCCGATCAGCGCGGCATCGACCAGTTCGCCGACATCCATGACCTCAGGCAGCGTGTTGACATCGATTCCTGCACGCTCCCAGATTTCCGTGCGCGTCGCCGCAGGCAGAACCGCTTGAACGTAGACGCCCTTGGGAGAAAGCTCCAGGTGCAGTCCCTGGGACAGAAACAGGACAAAGGCCTTGGTGGCGCCATAGATCGCGGTTCCGAACTCGGGAGCGAAACCCACGACGGAGCCAATATTGACGATAGCGCCTCTCGCGGACCCGGCAAAACGGCCCGCCACTGCGGCCGCAAGGCGGGTGGGCGCCGTCGTATTGAGTGCAATCAGGCGATCAATGCCTTGCGCCGTCTGCTCAACAAACCGGCCTGACTGAGCAATTCCGGCATTGTTGACAAGCACTTCGATGTCGGAGTCCTCGCGCAAGCGGGTTTCGAGTCCGACCAGGTCGGTCGGGTTCGTCAAATCAGCGGGCAAGACTTCGACGGCCACGCCGGTGTCATCGTGCAAGCTGGCTGCCAATTTGTTGAGACGTTCATGATCCCGTGCTACCAGCACCAGTGCATGACCTCGCCGGGCCAAACGTTGGGCATAGGTGGCACCGATGCCGCTGGAGGCTCCGGTGATAAGGGCTGTCGGTAACTTGCTCATGGCGGGTTTCCTTGTTCGCTGGCGATTGCGTTGTTTAAATTCCCCACTCCCCCGGCGCCCTGATCGCGTGGAGCAGGGGGCAAAGAGTCGAGGCAGGTAGAGATGCAATGATGATGATCATAATCATTGATGTCAATACTTTGATTATAGTCATAATCAAAATGTGGTAGGATTCTCACTGCTGAACATTTCACGATGAGATATCCATGAAGGTTACAAAGGCCCAGGTACAGGCAAACCGTGCGCGCGTTGTTGAAACTGCGTCTCTGTTGTTTCGTGAGCACGGCTATGATGGGGTCGGCATTGCCGATTTGATGTCCGCCGCGGGTCTTACTCATGGCGGGTTCTACAAGCACTTCGCCTCCAAATCCGACCTCATTGCAGAATCGGCGGCTTGTGGTCTCGCACAGACTGCAGAGCAATCCGTGGGCATCGAGATTGCTGAGCTGGTAAGGCACTATCTCTCTCGCGCCCATCGGGACAACCGGACGAATGGATGCACGATCGCTGCGCTAGGCGGGGACGCTGCGCGCCAGCCCGAGGCTGTTCGAGCCAGCTTTGCAGCAGGTATCGAAAAGATGCTGGCAACGCTAAGCAAGCTCAGCGCAGAATCGGATTCGTTCGAGGGGAGAGAGGAGAGGGCTCAAAACCTGAGCATCTTGGCGTGTGCGGTCGGTGCACTCGTCATGTCGCGCGCATGTCCGGATGATCTCCCTCTGGCAGACGAAATCCTGTCGGTTGTCCGGGACCGGCTCATGGCCACATTGAATGCAGCTGAAACGAATCAGGATTTCCAGTCTTCATAGAACTCTTGTGCATTTGATCGTCAAATGCACGAGTTCGCAGAAGTGCAAGTGCAGGCGGGAAATTGTTTGGCTTGATTCTTTTGTGTTGGCGTTTTCGCGTCGCAATCAATGCGTCCGTCAGCGTTTGCCGCAATCAACGGACTTCATCTGCATTGCCTCACCGGACTTACCAGCTGGTCTCCCTTTCAGCGGTCGAAGAAATCTTGTGAATGGCCAGATCCGCGCCTTCAAATTCCTGTTCCGGATCAAGACGAATCCCCACCATTTTCTTCAGCAAGCCATATACGATCCAGCCTCCTGCCGCCGCAATGGCAATGCCCATGAGGCTGCCGATGAGCTGCGACATGAACGACACACCGCCCCTTCCGCCCAGGGCCTGCAAGCCGAAGATGCCGGCTGCGAGTCCGCCCCACAGTCCGCACAGCCCGTGCAGCGGCCATACGCCCAGCACATCGTCGATCTTCCACTTGTTCTGCGTGCGGGTGAACATCCATACGAAAATCGCGCCTGCAATGCCACCCGTGACCAGCGCGCCCAGCGGGTGCATCAGGTCCGAGCCAGCGCATACCGCTACCAGTCCGGCCAGTGGACCGTTGTAGGCAAAACCGGGATCGTTGCGTCCCATCATCAGGGCCACCAGCGTCCCCCCGGCCATGGCCATGAGCGAATTCATCGCGACCAGGCCATTCATCTTGTCCAGCGTCTGCGCGCTCATCACGTTGAAGCCGAACCAGCCCACCGTCAGAATCCATGCGCCCAGGGCCAGGAAGGGTATGTTGGAGGGGGGATGCGCCGCCACCGCACCTTCCTTGCTGTAACGGCCACGCCGCGCACCCAGCAGCAGCACCGCAGGCAGGGCGATCCAGCCGCCTACGGCGTGGACCACGATGGAACCGGCGAAGTCATGGAACTGCGCACCGAAGGTCGCCGCCAGCCAGGCTTGCACACCCAGGTGCTGGTTCCAGGCAATGCCCTCGAAGAAGGGATAGACCACACCCACCAGCACGGCCGTGGCCACCAGCTGCGGATTGAACTTGGAACGCTCGGCAATGCCGCCCGAGATGATGGCCGGAATGGCCGCCGCAAAGGTCAGCAGGAAAAAGAACTTCACCAGCTCGAAACCACTGCGCTGGGCCAGCGTCTCGGCTCCCGCAAAGAAGCTCACGCCATAGGCCACGTAGTAGCCGATGAAGAAATAGACGATGGTCGAGACCGCAAAGTCCGCCAGGATCTTCACCAGAGCATTGACCTGGTTCTTCTTGCGTACCGTCCCCAGCTCAAGGAAGGCAAAGCCGGCGTGCATGGCCAGAATCATGATCGCCCCCAGCAGGATGAAGAGGGCGTCTGCGCCGTTTTTGTGATCGTCCACCAGAAAATCTCCCAAAAAGTGTGCAAGAAAATGCTTGAAAGCCAGGACTAAAGCAATTTCCGTTCCATTTTGGTGAAAAATTCGCAGTTCCTTGATTTGAAACGACTTTTCTGGTGCATCAGGATCTTGTCAGTGAACGTTGCGCACGAACTTCGTGCGTTGCGGGCATGCTCCAGGTTGATGAGCTGCATTTTGGTGCGCGAGTCCCATGGTCTTCGCCTTCCCGGCGCGCGGGGAATTCCGATCAAAGTGCGCCGCTTCGTCGACTATCTCGCCGAGGACTTCGGCAGTCATCCTCCGTGGGAGCCGCAGGAAACGCCGCGTACCTAGGGCCCGCCTAGTGCGATGATACGAACAGCGCAGCAGGATCCGGCGCGGGAAGCGCGTAGGCGGTCTTCATTCTGGTGACCTCCTGCACGGGCGTCATGCCGAACAATCGCTTGAATTCACGGCTGAACTGGGATGCGCTTTCGTAGCCCACGGTGGCGCTGGCTGCGGCTACCGTCAGGCCGTTGCGCAACATCAGCAGACGCGCCTGATGCAGACGCGTGGACTTGAGATACTGCATGGGCGAGGTGGCGGTGACCGCCTTGAAATGCGCATGAAAGGATGGCGGACTCATCCCGGCTTCTTGCGCCAGCTGTTCCACGTCCAGCTTGTCCGCGTAGGCGGCATGGATCTTCCGGATGGCGCGAGCTACCTTTGCGTACTGTCCGTCATTGCGCAATGCGGCTCGCATGGAGGCGCCCTGTTCGCCGCTGAGTACCCGCAGGTAGATTTCCTTGACCAGGGAGCGGCCCAGTATGCGGGCCTCCATCGGAATGCACATGGCCTCCAGCAGGCGCAGGACGGAGGCCGACATCCTCTCGTCCATCCGGGTAGCGAACATGGTTTGCGGACTGGCGCGCACATCGGTCTGGTCCATCTGCAAGAGCACTTCGGCCAGCAGCTGGAAGTCCAGCCGGAAGTAGATCGCCAGCAGTGGCGCCTTCGCGCTGGCATCGGTTTGCATCGTGAATGGCACCGGCACGGAGACGGCCAGATAGTGGCGGGCATCATAGAGATAGGTCTTCCCGCCCAGGTAGCCGCGCTTTCTTCCCTGCACGACCACGACGATGCCCGGCTCGTAGAGCACCGGTGTTTCACGCAGGCGGCGATTGGAACGCAGCAGGCGCACATCCGGCAGCAGCGAGAGGTTGTAGCCCTCTTCAGGCGCGAGCTGCATGAGCAGGTCCACCATGCGCTGGTGCACACCCGAGGTCAAAGCTTGAGATGTCTTCATGCGTCCCGTCATCGTCAATTGATAGGTTTAGGCAAACATTGAATGCCAACCGACATGGTGCAGTCAAGTGCACCTGCCTATCATTGAAGCCGTCGCCTTCCCGGGTGATGAACCGGTTTGGTTCGTCAGGAGGGCGGTTTCACGGGAGATGTGGCGATGGTCATGCAGAAGTCCGACAAATTGAATTTTCTGATTACGGGTGTCAGCTCAGGTTTTGGACGTGCGCTGTCCCATGCGGCCTTGCAGGCGGGACATACAGTAATAGGCACAGTGCGCAACGAGGAGGCGCGAGCGGTCTTCGAGCACCTCGCACCGGGGCGGGCGACGGCAGTGGTGCTCGATGTCACCGATTTTCCTTCCATTGACAGTGTCATCGGCAGCGCGACCGAGCGCCTTGGTCCTGTCGACGTCCTGGTCAACAACGCCGGCTACGGTCATGAAGGGGCACTGGAAGAGTCTTCGCTGGAGCAGATGCGGCATCAGTTCGACGTCAATGTCTTCGGTGCCGTCGCCATGATCAAGGCCGTGCTGCCGGCCATGCGGACGCGGCGACGCGGCCATGTCATCAACATCACCTCCATGGGTGGATTCATTACCATGCCGGGCATCGCCTACTACTGTGGCAGCAAGTTTGCTCTGGAAGGCATTTCAGAGACCCTGGCCAAGGAAGTGGCTGACTTCGGCATCAAGGTCACGGCGGTAGCGCCAGGCTCGTTCCGCACCGACTGGGCAGGCCGCTCCATGGTCCGTTCGCCGCGCAGCCTCTCCGACTATGACGCAGTGATCGATCCGATCCGCGCTGCGCGTCAGGCCAAGAGCGGTCACCAGCTCGGCGATCCGGCGAAGGCGGCGCAGGTAATCCTGGCCTTGGCCGGCGATGTCAACGCCCCGGAGCATCTCCTGCTGGGCAGCGATGCAGTCAGGCTGGTGCGGGAAAAGCTGACGAAGATGAGTCAGGAGATCGACGCATGGGAACAGGTCTCCGTCTCCACCGACTTTCCGTAAATGCCCTTGCGTGACGGGTCCACCGAAGAACATCACTGCGCGGAGGGGGCGTATATTTTCGAGCGACTGACTGCATTTCAGCTGCGGTCAGGATTGGTCATCATGGTTTCATTGGACGGTCATATTGGATTGCTAGATTGCAGCTCCCCCCGTGTATCCCTCACCTTCACAGGAGCCGCCATGCCAGACCAATACCCGCCAGCCGACCACAGCCGTCGCCGCTTCCTGCGCGACAGCGCACTGACCACGGTGGCCGCCGCCACCACCTTGAGCGCCCCGGCCGCCTTTTCCGCCGCACCGGCCATCATCACCTCCGAACGCCTGCGCCCGCAATTGCCCGGCGGCGTCATGAGCGGTGATGTGACGCGTGACAGCGCCATGCTCTGGGCGCGTACCGATCGCAGTGCGCGCATGCTGGTCGAGTATTCCACCCGCGAGAACTTCAGCAATCCCGTGCGCATCGTCGGCCCTACCGCGCTGGCACGCGAGGACTACACTGCGCGCGTGGACCTGCGTGGCCTGCCGGCCGGAGAACGCGTCTACTATCGCGTGCGCTTCCAGGACCTGCAGCATGAATCGGCCCTGAGCGAAACGCTGACCGGCAGCCTCATGCTGCCTGCCTCTGCACAGGGCCAGGCGCGCGACATCACCTTCGCCTTCTCGGGCGACGAAGCCGGGCAGGGCTGGGGCATCAATGAGCAGTGGGGCGGTTATCGTGTTTATGAAAGCATGCGCCGCTTCCGTCCGGATTTCTTCATCCACTCGGGCGACCAGATCTATGCCGATGGCCCCATCCAGGCCGAAGTGAAGCTGGAGGACGGAACGCTGTGGCGCAACGTGGTGACCGAAGCCAAGTCCAGGGTCGCGCAGACGCTGGACGACTATCGCGGCAACTTCGCCTACAACATGCTGGACGCCAACAAGCGCCGCTTCGCCGCCGAGGTGCCCTTCCTGGTGCAGTGGGATGACCACGAGGTGCGCAACAACTGGTATCCCGGCCAGGTGATCGGTGCGGCCGAAAAGCGCTACGACGAACGCAACATCGACGTGCTGGCGGCCCGCGCGCGCCAGGCCATGTTCGAACACAATCCCTTCCGCATCGACAGCGCCGATCCCTTCCGCATCTATCGCGCCTTCAACCACGGTCCGCTGCTGGAGGTGTTCATGCTGGACGAGCGCAGCTATCGCGGCCGCAATACTCCCAACCGCCAGAAGGGCGGCCACGACGCCGACTTCCTCGGCCCCGGGCAGATGCGCTGGATCAAGCAGGCGCTGCTGCGTTCGCGCTCGACCTGGAAGCTCATCGCCAGCGACATGCCGCTCTCCATCGTGGTCCCCGATCTGAATGCCGATGTCCCCAAGGGGACTTTCGAGGCCTGGGCCAATGCCGACCATGGCAAGCCCTCCGGACGCGAGCTGGAGGTGGCCGAACTGCTGCGCTTCATCAAGCAGCATGACATCAAGAACGTGGTATGGGTGACAGCGGATGTGCATTACGCCTCGGCCACGCACTACGCACCGGAGCGCGCCCAGTTCACCGACTTCAAACCGTTCTGGGAATTCGTCGGCGGCCCGATCAATGCAGGTACCTTCGGACCAGGCGAGATCGATCGCACCTTCGGTCCGGACGTGCGCTTCGTCAGCGTCCCGGCTGACATGAAGCAGAACCGCTCACCGGTTGAACTGTTGCAGTTCTTCGGGATCGGCAAGATCGATGCGAGGAGCAAGACCCTGACAGTCACCCTCCACAACACTGAAGGCAAGGAAATCTACAAGGTGGAATTGCCGCCCGAGGCTTGATCGCCTGCGGGTAGTGCAGAGAGTGAGGGCGGAAGCGGACCGGATTCAGCCCGGTCCGGCAAGCCTGCGCGAGATGTTCGCGCAGGCTTGCAGCAGCGGCATCACATAGGCTTGCTGCGCATCGGCCAGGCGGCGATACAGCGGAATGCTCACGCTCACGCAGGCCACCGGTACGCCATCAGCACCGATGATGGCCGCGCCATAACAAAAAATTTGGGCTTCGTTCTCTTCGCGATCTTCGGCATAGCCGCGCGTGCGGGTCTCGTCGACATCGGCACGCAGGGCCTCCAGCGTGGTGTGCGTGTTGGCCGTGAAGGCTTGCAGATGCAGCGCGCGCATCAGGCGCTCGCGCTGCGCTTGTTCCAGTGCGGCCAGGTAGGCTTTGCCCACTGAACTCGAATACAAGGTTACGCGCGTACCGATGCGCGAATCCATGCGCACGGCTTGCGGGCTTTCCAGTTTCTCGATGTAGACCATGCTGTGGTCGCTGGGCACGGCCAGATGCACGGTCTCGCGGGTGATGTCGCGCAGCTGGCGCAACGGCTCGATGGCCGTGGTGCGGATGTCGCTGCGGTCCCAGGCGCGGCTGGCCAGATGGATCAGGCGCGGCCCGACTTCATATTGCTTGCTGCGCGGGTTCTCCACCACCATGCCCTCGGCCATGAGCGCGCCGAGGATGCGATAGACCGTGGGGCGCGGATAGCCCGACAGCGCAGCCAGCTGCGCGATGGAGAGCGGCGCTTCCTGGTCGGCGATGAGCTGCAGCACCGCCATGAACTTGGAGAAGGCGGCCGTGCCTGCAATCTTGTTGGCGTCGTCGGGTTGTTGGTCTTGGTCGGGCATGAGCGGTGCAGGAAACGGTACGGGGATCGGACCAGAAAACGGACCACATGGCGGTACGGAATGGGTTACCGGATTCGGGCCAGATTATAGCCGAGCCCGTTTGCAAAAAATCCCGCGCCGTCTGGAGCCGGCGCGGGCAAATGGCATTGCACGTGAAACGATTGCGGTGGTGTCAGGCCACCAGATAGCCGCCATCGACCGGCACGATGGCACCGGTCATGAAGGAGGCCGCCGGTGAACACAGGAAAGCAACCACCTGACCGATGTCTTCCGGCTTGCCCCAGCGGCCCAGCGGTGTGCGCGCCAGGATTGGCCCGGCGCGTACGGGGTCGTCCTGCAGGGCTTGCGTGAGCGGGGTGGCGATCCAGCCCGGCGCCACCGCATTGACGCGGATGCCGTCGGCCGCATAGGCGATGGCCAGCGACTTGGTCAGCTGCGCCACGCCGCCCTTGCTGGCGCTGTAGCCCGGCACCAGCCCGCCGCCGAAGAAGCTGAGCATGGAGGCAGTATTGACGATGCAGCCCCCGGACTGCTTGAGCAGTTCGCGGCTGGCAGCACAGACGCGCATGGTGCCGGTGAGGTTGACCGCGATGACCTGCTCGAAGACCTCGGTCTCCAGCTCTTCCCCGCGCTTGATGATGCCGGCGCAGTTGACCACGATATCGAGTTGCGTGAGGCCGGCGAGCACCGCGCGCACGCTGTCTTCGCTGGCCACGTTCATCTCCGCCAGGGTGATGCCGCTGCCCTCGAATGGCTCATGCGCCAAGGGCGGCAGGCCGGCAGCAATGACGCGTGCACCCAGTGCGGCGAGCTGGCATGCGACGGCCGCGCCTATGCCTTGGGTGCCGCCGGTGACGAGGGCGGTCTTGCCCCGGAGCAGGTCGGGAATGAAGCTCATGAAGGTTCCTTCTTGTGAGTGGCAGGAGACTGGCTGGATGCCGCTACCAACGGGCGGCGGCATCGGGTCAGGCTACTGACGAGTGAAGTTTTGCCTCAGGCGGCGTGTGCGTCGATCGGCTTGTCCACCACGAACATGTAGACCAGCGCGGCGGCAAAGGCCACGGCGGCACTGATCAGGAGGGCATTGACGAAGGAGTGGGTCTGGTCCACCACCACGCCCGTGATGACCGGTGCCAGCGAGCCGCCGAGATAGCCGCCGAAGTTCTGCATGCTGCCCAGCGAAGCCACCAGGCGCCGCGGAATGGCCACCGAGACCAGCGCCCAGGCGCCACCGGAAGCCATGTTCACGAAGGCCATGGCCAGCGAGATGTAGACGATGGCCATGGTGGTGCTGGGCGTATAGGCGGCCGGAATGGTGAAGGCGCCGGCACCGATCAAGCCCGCGCAGATCGGCCACTTGCGGCTGCGGATGGCAGGCATGCCGCGCTTCATCAGGCCATCGGCAATGTAGCCCGAGGAGAGCATGCCGAGCGTGCCGAAGATGTAGGGAATCACCACCACCCAGCCGGTGCGCGCGATGGAGAGATGGCGTTCATGTTCCAGGTAGGCGGGCAGCCAGGTGAGGTACAGCCACACCATGTAGATCACGCCCATGAAGCCGAACAGCATGCCCCAGGTGGTGCGATAGGTGAAGAGGCTCTTCCATTCTGACCAGCTCAGTTTGGCATTGGCGTTGGGCTCGTTGTCATGGTCGTCGGCCAGGTACAGCACCTCGGAAGGCGTGAGCTGGACTTCGTTGCGATTCCGGTAAAACAGGTACCAGCCCACCGACACCGCGATACCCATCACGCCCATGATGACGAACATCATGCGCCAGCCGAAGGAGAGCATCAGGATCGTGAGGATGGGCGGCGCCAGCGCCGGACCGATGGTGGAGGAGGCCACGAAAATGCCGGTCGGCCCGCCGCGCTCGCGCATGGCAAACCATTCCGAGACCACCTTGGCACCGGCCGGGAATTGCGGCGCCTCACCCAGGCCGAGGAACACCCGCGCCACCAGGAACTGCTGCAGGCTGCTCACGAAGCCGCCCGCCAGCTGTGCCACCGACCACACGAACATGCCCGCCCCCAGCATCACGCGCGCGCCGAACTTGTCGAGCATGGCGCCGATGGGCAATTGCGAGAAGGCATAGGCCAGCGAGAAGGCCGACAGCAGCAGGCCCATCTGCGAGGCCGACAGATTGAGTTCCTGGCTCACCGAGTGATTGGCGATGGAGAGCGTGCTGCGGTCGAGGTAGTTGACGATGCCTGCCAGCATCAGGAAGCTCAGTGCGACTACCTGTATGCGTTTGAGCCGGGGGCTCTTTTCCTTTTGGACTTCCATGGGTTACGTCTCCAGTGTGAATGATGTGCTGCCATTGGCGTGCTTCGTACCGGCTGCGTCTGTCGCGCAGCTACATGGCCGAAGCGTCATGCAAGGATGCGGTCTTGAGGACGGTGTGGAGTCCGTCCCCGCGTGTTGCTCTTCCGGCGCTGCCTGGGCTGCTTGTGCCTGCCCAGGCATGCGATCCTTGCTTGCCCGGATGATTCTGGTGGCCGAGCGGCAAGCCGCTCAGTAAGTTGCGCGCCCGCCCGAAAGATCGAACACGGCACCGGTGTTGAAGCTGCAGGACCCGGAGCACAGCCATGCGCACATGTCGGCGACCTCATCGACCGTGCCCAGGCGACGCATGGGGCTCTTGGCGATCATGGTCTGCACATGCTCCGGCGACATCTGCTCCAGCAGTGCGGTCTTCACGGCGGCCGGTGCAATGGCGTTGACCAGCACGCCGGTCTCGGCCAGCTCCTTGCCCAAGGACTTGGTCAGCGCCAGGACGCCTGCCTTGGCGGCGCTGTAGGCCGAGGCATTGGGCGTGCCTTCCTTGCCGGCCAGCGAGGCGATGTTGACGATGCGTCCGCGCCCGGCTGCGCGCATGGCCGGCGTCACACTGCGGCAGGCATGGAAGACGCCCAGCAGGTTGACCTGCACGATGCGATGCCATTGGGTAACGTCGTACTCGTCCAGCGGCACGGTAGGGCCGGCGTAACCGGCGTTGTTGATGAGGAAATCGATGCGCCCGGTGTCGGCCAGCAGTCGCTGTGCGGCCTGCATGACCGCAGCGGCATCGGTGATGTCGAGGATTTCTTGCCGATAGGGCGAGGCAGCATCGTGCTGCTGGTCCCAGACGACGACCTGCGCGCCCCCCGCGGCCAGACGTGCGCCGATGGCCGCGCCGATGCCGCCATGGCCGCCGGTGACTACGGCCACGCAGTCGCCAAAGTCATGGGAGGCGCGGGAATAAGTCATTTCGTGCATCCTCAGCGTACGAAGCGATTGACGTAGTCGCTGCCCAGTCCAACCGCTTCATAGTGCTTGCGGCACATGTCGAGCTTGGTGAAGACGTCCTCATAGCCTTCGAACTTGCCCCAGGGGTCGCAATAGAACATCACGCCGGTGATGTGGAAGTAGGTGATCATCTCTTCCACGTCTTCAGGCACGTAGAGGGTGTGGGTCTCGCCAGGCGGCTCGAAGACATAGCTGCCCTGTTCGGCGATCCATTCGTGTTCCAGATAGCGCCAGCGGCCTTTGAGCACCATGCCATGCACCGGTGCCGGATGACGGTGGCGCGAGAGCACGCCGGACTTGCGCACGCGCAGCAGGTTGGTCCAGTAGCCCTGCGAGACATTGAGGCACAGCGGACGGAACCACACGTTCTCCGCCTGCGGCACCCAGATGCGTTCGTCCTCCGGCACGGCCGGATTGACCACGATCTCCAGCGGCGCTTCCTTCGGGTTGGGGAGCTGGTAGGGCTTCATCTTCAGATCGGCGGGCATGGGGGTGTCAAGGGTCGTCATGGGGTCTCCTGTCGTTGTTCTGCTGAATTTGCGTGCTGTCCGCTATATGGACAATGCGTTCGCTATATGGTCAATGTCGGCTATAGAAGACGATGTGTCAATGGCGGGTCAGGCCAGGTTGGGGCGGCACGAAAGCGAGCTGGGTGTCGGTTTTCCGGTGTTTCAGCAAGCGTGCGAAGCCGAGCGCACACGGCACAAGGCGAGCCGGCAAGCTTTGGTGAGGATGCGTGAAAATTATGCGTGGCTGCCGTTCAAGCCAGCCTGCGGGAGAAGGCGGTCGCCCCGCGAGAATGCCCGCTGTGCTACCAGTGCGGTATCGGGCGATCCGCCGATCAGTGGGCGTCCGGTGCGGACCAGTGCACCTGGGAGAACGCTTCGGAAAGAAAGTCCAGCATCGCGCGCACCTTGGCCGGCAGGTGGGCGCGGCTGGGGTAGACCGCATAGATGCCCAGGTCCGGCACGGTGTAGTCGGGGAGCAGGGGAACCAGCTGCCCGCTGCGCAGGTACTGGTCGATCATGAAGGTTGGCTGGCGTGTGATGCCGATGCCGCCCAGGGCCGCCTGCACGCAGCTGTCCCCATTGTTGACGTGCATGCGGGCATGGATACGCACGCTCACCGGACCTTCCGGGCCGCTGAACTGCCATTCGTCCTTGCCCTGGTTGTAGCTGTAGCTGATGATCTGGTGCTGTGCCAGTTCGTGCGGATGATGCGGCGTGCCGTGTTTCTCCAGGTAGGCGGGTGAGGCGCAGATGGGCAGGCTGGTGCTGGTGAGCTTGCGATGGATCAGCGTGGAATCGGCCAGCCTGGCGATGCGGATCGCCAGATCATAGCCCTCGTCGATGATGTCGACGATGCGGTCCGACAAGGTGATGTCCAGCTCCACTTCCGGATGCCGGTCCAGGAACATCGGCCATAGCGGTGCCAGGTGCAGGATGCCGAAGGTGACCGGGGCATTGATGCGCAACAGCCCGACGGGCTTGGCGCTGCCTGCCGAGAGCAGGTCATCGGCTTCTTCCAGGGCGGTCACGATCTGCTTGCAGCGCTCCAGGTAGAGACTGCCGGCCTCGGTGAGCGAAAGTCGGCGCGTGGTTCGCTGCATCAGGCGTGACCCGAGGCGTGCCTCCAGTTCCAGTACCGTGCGTGAAACCGCCGCCTTGGAGATGCCCAGTGCATCGGCGGCCTTGACGAAGCTGCCGAGCTCGGCCACGGCGATGAAGCATTCGATTTCGCGCAGTTTGTTCAAATCGTCTTTCCCCGTAATGGCGCCACGCTGGCGCCGTCGGCAAGACGGGGGCTCAGGCAGCGGCCGGTAGTTGTGCCAGCAGGCGGGAGCCGGTGCCGAAGGCGAAGGCGTCCATGCGCAGGCTATGATACGTGGAACCGCTGTCCAGGTGAACCAGTCGGGTCCAGTCATCGGCCGCGCCCATGGCGAAGAACAGGCTCAGCAGATGTTCGTCGGTGGGATGGCTGCGCACCGCATGCGGGGCCGTAGTCCGGTAGCCAAACAGAGCCTGCAGATCACCGGCCTGCATGCGTTCGAGGAACCAGCCCAGGAATTCCACCGTATGCGGCGCGTCGCCGCCATCGGCCTCTGTACGACGCAGTTCGCGCAGGTTGTGCGTGAAGCTGCCCGAGCCGATCAGCAGGATGCCTTCGCTGGCCAGCGGCGCCAGCAGGCGGCCAACCTGGTAGTGATACTCGGGCGGTTGCTGGGATTGCAGCGACAGCTGGATCACCGGCACATCGGCTTGCGGATAGAGGTAGCGCAGCGGCACCCAGGCCCCGTGATCGAGCCCCCAGCCGCCATCGGTATTGGCTGGCAGTCCGCCCTCGCGCAGGCGTTGCGCCACGTGCTCGGCCAGGGCCGGTGCGCCTGGGGCCGGGTAATCCAGTTCATAGAGCGCCTGCGGGAAACCGCCGAAATCATGGATCACGCGCGGCTTGCTCTGGTTGCCCACGCGCGGGGTAAAGGTCTCCCAGTGCGGCGACACCATCACGATGCCGCGCGGACGTGGCAGCGTCGCACCGATACTGGCCAGCAGCGGTCCCGTGCGACCCGGTTCGACGGCCAGCATGGGCGAGCCGTGCGAGACGAACAGCGAGGGCAGGGGGAGGCTATCGGTGGTGCGGCCTGTGGTGGACACGGTGGACATGATGATTTCCTTGGAATCCCGGAAAAGGATATAAAACATTTATAGCATTTGGCTTTTTGCTGCCGTGATGCCTGGTTGCCTGGTTGCTTAGTTGCATTGATGAACCAAGCCGGGCACAGGCCCGGCATTGATCGATGCGTGCTGCCCATGTTGCCATCGATGGCGCATCAGCGCTGCGTTTCGCGCTTCAGGGCAAAGGCCCCGTCACCCAGCAGGAACACGGCGATCAGGCCGACGATCCAGAGTGCCAGGTATTCCCAGCCGCCCTTGGGGTTGGTAAAGAAGAAGCCGGCCTTGCCATGCACCAGCACGATTGCGCCCAGCAGGTCTGCTGCCAGCGGCAGGGCCAGCCAGCGGCCATAGTAGCCCAGCACCAGCGCGATGCCGCCGATGACTTCCAGTGCCATCACCGGATAGGCGAACCAGCCCGGCACGCCCAGCGAGGCAAAAAAGCCGGCCGTGCCAGCCGGAGTGAAGACGAAGAGTTTCAGGCCGGCGTGGACCAGGAAGAAAATGCCCATGGTGACGCGCAGCAGGAAGGCGGCGTAGTCGGCACGGGTGTTGACGGTAACGGTGGTCATGATGATCCCGGAAAGTGTGGAGTGGATGAAGGATGGCCGGCCTTGCGCCTTTTTCTGCCTGCGCAATCGGCAGCGGCCACGTCCACACTGTAGGGAAGAATGCGAGCCGGATAAACCGGCTGCGGCGGGATGGATCGTCTTGAAGAAGTTGACAATCCATCCGCGCCGGAGAGGATCAGTCTTCGCCGTCGCGCGGGACCGGCTTGGCTTCCTCGCGGCGGTTGTAGCCGGCCACCATGTCGAAGCGGAACAGGCGGCATTCCAGGGCGCCGTTGAAGAACGGCGTCTTGCGGGCTTCCTTCAGGCGCATCAGCTTGGGCAGGCCGAGGTCGGCCGAGAACAGGAATACGCTCCAGCCCGCAAAGCGCTGCTTCAAGGTGCTGGAGAAGGCGCTGAAGAACTGCGCGAACAATTCCTCGGTCGGCAAGGCGCGGTCGCCGCGCACGCCGATACGCTCACCGTAAGGCGGATTGGAGAGGATGATGCCGACCAGCGGCTTGCCCTCGGCATCGACCGGCGGCTTGATTTCCTGTGCTTCGATCTGCTTCAGCGGTACCTCGAAGTGCACGCCGGCGCGCACCAGGTTCTTGCGGGTCAGTTCCACCATGTCGCCGGAGATGTCGCTGCCGAAGAGCGTAGGCGTGGTCGGAATCGGATTGGGTTTGAAATCGCCCTTGATGGCGAACCAGGCATCGGCATCGAAGTTGCTGAACTTCTCGAAGGCGAAGCGGCGGCGCGCACCTGGCGGCACCCCGGCGATGATCTGCGCGGCCTCGGCCAGGATGGTGCCGGAACCGCACATGGGATCGAAGAGTGGCACGCCCGGCTTCCAGCCTGCGGTGCGCAAGAGGCCCGCCGCCAGGTTCTCGCGCAGCGGTGCGTCACCGGTTTCTTCGCGCCAGCCGCGCTTGAAGAGCGCCTCGCCGGAGGTGTCGAGATAGACCGTGAAATTGTGGGCATCGACGAAACCGGCGATGCGCATGTCAGGCGTGCGGGTGTTGACCGAGGGGCGCAGCTTGAACTGGTCGAGGAAGCGATCGCAGATCGCATCCTTGATCTTGAGGGTGCTGAACTCCAGGCTGCGCAGCGGCGATTTCACGGCGGTCAGGTCCACGCGGATGGTGTGCGAGACCTTGAACCAGTCTTCCCAGGCTTGTGCGAGGGTGAGGTCGTAGATGTCATTCTCGTTCTTGTAGGAACCATGGCCCATGCGCAGCAGCACACGGCTGGCGATGCGCGAGTGCAGGTTCATCTGGTAGGCCGCCAGCAGCGTGCCGGAGCAATGCACGCCACCGGGCACCTGGTTGTGCACCTTGAGGTTGGCGGCGGGGCCGGCGTGCTGGGCGATCTCGTTGAGTTCCTCGGCCAGGGCCGCTTCCAGGCCGCGCGGGCAGGGGCAGAAATAAGAGTAATGGGTGTCGGGGGATTGCATGGGAGTACCTTTTGTCCGTTGGAAAACAAAGTATCAAAAATGGAAAAAGCCGGAGTGCGCTGCTTGTAGCGCACTCCGGCGTCATTGTACGCTGCTCGCTCAGCCCTTCGCGAAGGCGCGCTCGACGAAGTCGAGGCGGTCCTGGCCCCAGTAGCCTTCACCCTGGTAGAGGTACCACGGTGCGCCGAAGACGCTGGCGGCATTGGCTTCATCGGTGAAGCGGTCGAACTCGGCTTGCACGCTGGCCGTTTCAGCCGACTTCAGCAGGGCGGCGCCGTCGTGTTCCAGGGCATTGGCGATGGCCACCAGGGTGTCTTGATCGGCGATGTTCTTTTGCTCTTCCCACACCGCGCGCATGATGGCACCGGTCATGCGCAGCGCGGCCGCGGTACCGTGTGCCAGCTGGGTGGCGATGATCAGGCGCGAGGCATTGTCGCTGTTGACCGGGAAATAGGTCGGTTGCAGGATCATGGGCTTGCCGAGGAATTCGCTCCAGCGTGCCAGTTCCTTCAAACGATAGGCCTGGCGCTGCGGTGCGCGCTTGGCCAGGGGCAGGCCGCCGGAGACACCGAAGATCCTGGACAGATCGAAGGGTTTGGGAAGGATTTGCACCTGGTATTTTTCCGCCAGGGCGACGAAACGATCGTGGCCCAGATAGGCGAAGGGCGAATGCGGCGCGAAGAAGTACTCACAGACTTTGCTCATGACCGGCTCCGGAAGGATGGGTGTGGAATGACGCGGATGACGACAGAAAAATGCAGAACGATTGCTTGGATCAGAATGGCTTGACCACGACCAGGATCACGATGGCCAGCATCAGCAGCACCGGCACTTCGTTGAACCAGCGATACCAGACGTGGCTGCGCACGTTCTTGCCGTGTTCGAATTTCTTGAGCAGCGAGCCGCAGGCGTGCTGGTAGCCGATGACCAGCACCACCAGGAACAGCTTGGCATGCAGCCAGCCATTGCCCGGCCCTTTCCAGAATGACCAGGTGATGGCCAGCAGCCACACGCCCAGCACCAGTGCCACCAGCGAGATCATGCCGGTGAAGCGGTACAGGCGGCGCGCCATGCCCAGCAGGCGTTCGCGCGCGACCAGGTCGGTTTCCTGGGCCAGGTTCACGAAGATGCGCGGCAGGTAGAACAGGCCGGCGAACCAGGAAGCGATGAAGACGATGTGCAGGGCTTTGATCCAGAGCATGGCGGTCCTTGTGGTTGGCGTAAGAGATTACTGGCGTACCTGTCCCTGGCCCAGCACCACGTACTTCAGCGAGGTCAGTCCTTCCAGTCCCACCGGGCCGCGTGCATGCAGCTTGTCGTTGGAGATGCCAATCTCCGCCCCCAGGCCGTATTCGAAGCCATCGGCAAAGCGGGTCGAGGCATTGACCATGACTGAGGCCGAATCCACCTCGCGCAGGAAACGCATGGCGCGCGTGTAGTCCTCGGTGACGATGCTGTCGGTGTGCTGCGAAGAATGACGGTTGATGTGCTCAATGGCCTCATCCATGTCGGCCACCACCTTCACGGCCAGGATGGGCGCCAGGTATTCGGTGTCCCAATCCTCTTCGGTGGCCGCCTTGAGCAGCGGATACCCGGCCAGGATCTCGGCAGCTTCGGCATCGCAGCGCAGTTCCACTTCCTTGACGCGATACAACTCGGACAGCGGCGGGAGGATGGTGGCGGCAATGTTGCGCGCGACCAGCAGGGTTTCCATGGTGTTGCAGGTGCCGTAGCGATGGCACTTGGCATTGAAGGCCACATCCAGCGCCTTGCGGCTGTCGGCCTTATCGTCGATGTAGACGTGGCAGATGCCGTCGAGGTGCTTGATCATCGGCACCTTGGCTTCCTTCATGAGGCGCTCGATCAGGCCCTTGCCGCCACGCGGGACGATCACGTCCACGTATTCCTGCATGGTGATGAGCGCACCCACGGCAGCACGGTCGGTGGTCTCGACTACCTGCACGGCCTGTTCCGGCAGACCGGCACCGGCCAGGCCTTCCTTGACCAGCTTGGCCAGGGCCTGGTTGCAATGGATGGCTTCGGAACCGCCGCGCAGGATGGTGGCGTTGCCGCTCTTGATGCACAGGCCGGCAGCATCCACGGTGACGTTGGGACGGGCTTCGTAGATGATGCCGATCACGCCCAGCGGTACGCGCATCTGGCCGACCTGGATGCCGGTGGGGCGGTACTTCATGTTGCTGATCTCACCGATGGGGTCGGGCAGGGACGCAATCTGCTCCAGACCCTCGGCCATGGTGGCGATGGCCTTGTCCGACAAGGTCAGGCGGTCCAGCATGGCCTCGGTCAGGCCATTGGCGCGCGCTGCGTCGAGGTCCAGCGCATTGGCCGCGCGCAGGGCGTCAGCCTCGCGACGGATGGCGGCGGCGATCAGCAGCAGCGCCTGGTTCTTGGCGGCGGTATCGGCGCGCGCCATGGCGCGCGAGGCGGCACGGGCCTGCTGGCCGATGCGGTTCATGTAGAGGTCGATGTTTTCCATAGGGTTTTCTCCGGGGCGCGCTGCGCGTCGGGTTCAATGCGGGTGATGTCAGTGTCCGCGTGCCAGTTTCAGTCCCAGCTGCAGCAAGGCGTCCCATGGGTCGCCGGCAAAGCTGCGGGCGCGCAGGCCCTTGACCATCCGGTCCACCAGGGCGGCTTGCTGCAGGGCCTGTTCCAGCGCGCCCAGGCTGATGCGGCGCAGGGCCGGTTCCATCAGGCGTTCGCGCGGGCCCCAGATGCGGTATTCCTTCAACAGTGCCCCCACCGGCTTGCCCTGGGCCATGCCGGACTTGAGCTTGAGCAGGGTGCGGATTTCTTCGGTGACGGCCCACAGCACCAGCGGCAGGGCCTCGCCTTCGCCCTTGAGACCCTCCATCATGCGCGTCAGGCGCGCAATGTCGCCGGAGAGCATGGCTTCGTTGAGCTTGAAGACATCGTAACGTGCCACGTTGAGCACCGCATCCTGCACCTGGTCGAAACCGAGCTGGCCGGGCGGATGCAGCAGGGCCAGCTTCTGGATCTCCTGGTGTGCGGCCAGCAGGTTGCCTTCCACGCGGTCGGCGATGAAGTCCAGGCAGGCCCGGTCTGCGCTCTGCTGCTGGGCGGCCAGCCGGTTGCCGATCCAGCCCGGTAACTGGGCGCGTTCCACCAGCGGGATGTCGATGTAGACCGCCGCCTGTTGCAGCGCGCCGACCCAGGCCGCCTTCTGCGTGGCCCAGTCCAGCTTGGGCAGGCTGATGATGGTGAGATTGTCGGGCGACAGATTGGCCGCGTAATCCTGCAGCGCCTGGCCGCCATCCTTGCCGGGCTTGCCGGTGGGGATGCGCAGCTCGATGAGCTTCTTGTCGCCGAACAGCGATTGCGACTGGTTCGCCGCCAGCAGTTCGCCCCACTTGAAGCTGCGCTCCACCACCAGCACCTCGCGCTCGGTATAACCGTTGGCGCGGGCGCTGCGGCGGATCTTGTCAGCCGCTTCCAGGGCCAGCAGATGCTCGTCACTGGCGATCACATAGAGTGAGGCCAGCGATTTGCCGAGATGGGCGTCCAGGGAGTCGTGGCGCAGCTGCATGGTGATCCCGTGCGCCGGTCAGGAATCCGCACCGGCCGCAGCCTTCTCGTTGCGGATGGCCGTCTTGGAGGCCGACAGGCGTCGCAGGATCTGCTGCACCAGGTCGGACTGCATGTCGCGGTAGAGCAGGGCTTCTTCGGCCTGCTTGGCCAGTTCCTGGTTCTCGTCATAGGTGATGACGCGACGCAGGGTGATGGCCGTGGGAGGGATCACGAGCACGCCCTTGGCATCGGTGACCGAGAAGGTGAAGCGCTGGAACAGCGCGTATTCACGCACGCGGCCATCGGTGTTCAAGGTCAGTACCTGGCGGTCGCGGGTATCGGTCAGCACCTTCAGGTTGGCTTCAGCCTCCTTGGGTTCGCTCACCACCCTGGCACCGCTGGCCTCGATGTTACGCTTGAGTTCCACCCCGACCACCGAGTTGGGCGTGAAGCCCAGGTAGATGGTCTTGAAGGGCAGGTCGGCGGCGCCGCGCAGATGGAAGCCGCAGGCCGTGAGCATCACGGCCGCGGCCAGCAGCAGCAGCCATTGCGAGAAACGCTTGATTTGGACTTGAGCGTGCATGGAGTTCCGTCGTTGAGGTTGGGCCGGATCAGGCAACGATGTTGACCAGCTTGCCCGGCACCACGATCACCTTCTTCGGTGCGCCGGTCAGGAATTTCTTGACGTCTTCATTGGCCAGCGCAGCTGCTTCGATGGCGGCCTTGTCGGCATCCTTGGGGACGGTGACTTCACCGCGCAGCTTGCCGTTGACCTGCACCACCAGCTTCAGCTCGCTCTGCTCCAGCGCCGCCGCATCGACCTGCGGCCAGGCCGCATCGAGGATGTCGCCCTGTGCCTTGGCATAGCCCAGTTCCTGCCACAGCACATGGGTGATGTGCGGGGCCACCGGATTCAAGACGCGCAGGAAGATCGAGAAGCATTCGGCAATCACCGCATCACCCGCGGCACCGGCAGCCGGCTTGGCGGCTTCGAGCGTGTTGAGCATCTTCATGCAGGCCGAGACCACGGTGTTGTACTGGATGCGCTTGAAGTCGTTGTCGGCTTGCTGCAGGACCTTGTGCACTTCGCGGCGCAGGGTCTTCAGTCCATCATCGAGCTGGGCTGCATCGACCGCACCGGCTGCGGTGATGCGCGCGGCGTTGTTGTAGCCGAAGGCCCAGACGCGGCGCAGGAAGCGGTTGGCGCCTTCCACGCCGGCACCGGACCATTCCAGGGTCTGCTCCGGCGGCGAGGCAAACATGGTGAACAGGCGGGCCGTGTCGGCACCGTACTGGTCGATCTGCGCTTGCGGGTCGATGCCGTTGTTCTTGGACTTGGACATCTTCTCGGTGCCGCCGATCATCACCGGCTGGCCGTCTTCCTTCAACACGGCCGAGACCGGACGGCCCTTGTCGTCGAAGGACAGGTCGACGTCGGCCGGGTTGTACCAGGTCTTCTTGCCGGCAGCGTCTTCGCGATAGTAGGTCTCGTTCAAGACCATGCCTTGCGTCAACAGGTTGGTGAAGGGCTCGTCGAACTTGACCAGGCCGAAGTCGCGCATGACCTTGGTCCAGAAGCGCGCATACAGCAGGTGCAGCACGGCGTGTTCGATGCCGCCGATGTACTGGTCCATGGGCATCCAGTAATCGTTGCGGGAGTCCACCATCGCCTCGTTGCTGCCCGGCGAGGTATAGCGCATGTAGTACCAGGACGAATCCACGAAGGTGTCCATGGTGTCGGTTTCGCGGCGCGCCGGCTTGCCGCAGCAAGGGCAGTCGACCTTGAGGAATTGCTCATGCTTGTTCAACGGGTTGCCGCTGCCGTCCGGCACGCAGTCTTCCGGCAGCACCACCGGCAGGTCCTTCTCGGGCACGGGCACGTCGCCGCAATCGGGGCAGTGGATGATGGGGATGGGGGTGCCCCAGTAGCGCTGGCGCGAGATGCCCCAGTCGCGCAGGCGGAAAGTCACCTTCTTCTCGCCCAGACCCTGCGCGGCCAGATCGGCGGCGACCGCATCGACGGCGGCCTGATAGCCCAGGCCATCGTACTTGCCCGAAGCGATGGTCTTGCCGGCTTCCTTGTCGCCATACCACTCTTCCCAAGCCTCGGTGGAGTAGGTCTTGCCTTCCACGGCGATGACCTGCTTGATCGGCAGATTGTATTTGCGGGCGAAGGCAAAGTCGCGCTCGTCATGCGCCGGCACGCCCATCACGGCGCCGTCGCCGTAGGTGATGAGGACATAGTTGCCGACCCAGACTTCGACCTGCTCACCGGTCAGCGGATGGGTGACGAACAGGCCCGTGGGCATGCCCTTCTTTTCCATGGTCGCCATGTCGGCTTCGATCACGCTGCCTTGCTTGCACTCGGCGATGAAGGCTTGCAGGGCCGGGTTGCTTTCTGCGGCGAGCGTGGCCAGCGGGTGTTCCGGGGCGACGGCGCAGAAGGTCACACCCATGATGGTGTCGGCGCGGGTGGTGAAGACGAAGAGCTTGCCGTCGTTGATGAGCTGGCCGTCCGCGCCCTTGATCTGGTGCGGGAAGGCAAAGCGCACGCCGGTGGACTTGCCGATCCAGTTGGCCTGCATCAGGCGTACGCGCTCGGGCCAGCCGGGCAGCTTGGTCTCGACGTGTTCCAGCAGTTCGTCGGCGTAGTCGGTGATCTTGGCGTAGTACATCGGGATCTCGCGCTTTTCGATCACGGCACCCGAGCGCCAGCCACGGCCGTCGATGACCTGCTCGTTGGCCAGCACGGTCTGGTCGATCGGATCCCAGTTCACGGTCCCGGTCTTTTTGTAGATGATGCCCTTCTCCAGCATCTTCAGGAACATCCACTGGTTCCACTTGTAGTACTCGGGGCGGCAGGCCGTCATCTCGCGCGACCAGTCGATGGCCAGGCCCATGGACTGCATCTGCGACTTCATGTAGTCGATATTGGAATAGGTCCACTGCGCCGGCGGCACGCCATTGGCCATGGCGGCGTTTTCGGCGGGCATGCCGAAGGCATCCCAGCCCATGGGCATCAGGACGTTGTAACCGTTCATGCGCAGGTAGCGGTACATCACATCGTTGATGGTGTAGTTGCGCACGTGGCCCATGTGCAGCTTGCCGGAGGGATAGGGCAGCATCGAGCAGGCGTAGAACTTCTTCTTGTCGCGACCTTCCTTGTCGCGGGCGTTTTCGACGGTCTTGTAGGCGTCGATGGCGTTCCAGTGCTGCTGTGCGGACTGTTCGACTTCGGCTGGGCTGTATTTATCTTGCATGACGGGCTGATACGGATGGAATTCGGTTGGGAGGGGATTGCAATTCGAAACCCTGCATTATACCGGCTCGCCGCCCCGGCGCGGCATTCCGGCCCGCCTTGGCCGACCGTCGACCCGCCTGCCCGAAAAAAAACCCGCCTCGGTAAAGAGGCGGGCCAAGACCCCTGTGCCTGAGCAGTGTGGCAACAGGGATAGCAGCTACACGGTTCCCGCCTACGAGGGGGCGACGGACTGGGTCGGTGTTGCTGGCCTGCATGGGAGCTGGCATGGCGTATGAAACCATCGACAGCCGCCGAGTGGCGTGTTCTCGAAAGTATTCTTGTTAATTCTCGAAAAATTGTGAAAAAGCAATTTTTTATTCGGGTTGGGGAGAATTTGGCCGCGTCGCTTGTCCTTCAATTGAAAGTCTCCCGGACCAGGCAGTTATGAATTTTTCGTTCACATCTCGTAGGCTTTAGTGGTCATGAGGGCGTAACAATCGGGCGGCATCATGAAATCGTTTTCATTTGCCCCGGAAACCCCCGTGCGTCCGTCCATCAAACAAGTTGCCCATCTGGCTGGCGTCTCCATTGCCACCGTCTCGCGCCTGCTCAACAAGCCAGGCTCGGTCAGTGCGGAAACCGCCGAGAAGATCCATCGCAGCATCGCCGAGCTGGGCTTTCGTCCCAATTTCACCGGGCGCAACCTGCGCGCCGGCAATTCGCGCACGGTCGGGGTGGTGGTGCCGACCCTGTCCAACACGGTCTTCGCCCAGTGCCTGCAAGGTATCGAGCTGGCAGCGCGGGCGCTGGACTATTCGGTCATGTTCACCACCACCGAGTACCTGCCGGAAGACGAATCGGCCGCAGTCGAACTGCTGCTCGGGCATCGCGTCGATGGCGTGATCCTGACGGTGGCCGATGCCGGCGCCAATGCCACGCTGGACCTGCTGGAACGCGAACGCATTCCCTTCGTGCTGGCCTACAACCAGCTGGCCGCCACCGGTGCGGCCAGCCACCGCGCTTCAGTTTCGGTAGACAACCGCGTCGCTGCCTGCGATGCCGTCAGCCACCTGATCGCGCTGGGGCATCGCCGCATCCAGATGCTCTCGGGGCGCTTCAATGCCTCCGATCGCGCCATGCAGCGCCATAGCGGCTATCTCGATGCCATGCAGGCCGCAGGTCTCACGCCGCTGCCGGCCATCGAGGTCGAGCGCCATACGCTCACGGCCGCCACCGACTATCAGCAGATGATGGCCGATCCGCTGCACCGTCCCACGGCCCTGTTCTGTTCCAACGACCTGCTGGCCCTGAGTGCCATGCGCGACCTGCGCGCGCTGGGCTTGCAGGTGCCGGGCGATATCTCGGTGATGGGTTTCGACGGCATTCCCGTGGGGGCCCTCATCGAGCCGGTGCTGGCCAGCGTGGTTCAACCTTCGGAGCAGATTGGCGATGTCGCCCTGCGCACCCTGGTCGAGGCCATCGAGCGTGCGGTGCCTGCGGCGGCCGTGGCTGCCGCCGGGGAGGGTCCCGCCATCAGCACTGCCGCCACCGACGCCGTGCGCCACATCCTCCCGCACGTCCTGCGCGCGGGCGGGTCGGTGGCGCCGCCTGCACCGCTTTCGTCGTGATGTATCCGCAATGGCTCATTCGTTGTCCCTTCGTTGTTCAACCTCTAGGAAAGGATCTGACATGTTCCTGAAACGTGTTATTCAAACTGCTGCCGGCGCGCTGTTGCTGTCGGCTTCCCTGGCTGCATCGGCCCAGACCGCGATCTGCTACAACTGTCCGCCCGAGTGGGCCGACTGGGCCGCGCAGATCAAGGCCATCAAGGACAAGACCGGCATCACCGTGCCGCCCGACAACAAGAACAGCGGCCAGGCCCTGGCCCAGCTGACCGCCGAGAAAGCCAGTCCGGTGGCTGATTTCACCTACCTGGGCGTGTCCTTCGGCATCGAAGCGAAGAAAAAGGACCTGGTGGCCGCCTACAAGCCGGCGCACTGGGATGACATTCCCAACGGACTGAAGGATCCTGACGGTTACTGGGTCACCATCCACTCCGGCACCCTGGGCATCATGGTCAACGTCGATGCCTTGAAGGGCAAGCCCGTGCCCAAGTCCTGGGCCGACCTGCAGAAGCCCGAATACAAGGGCCTGATCGGCTACCTCGACCCGGCCTCGGCCTTCGTCGGTTATGTCGGCGCGGTGGCCATCAACCAGGCCATGGGCGGCACGCTGGACGATTTCTCGCCGGCCATCACCTACTTCAAGAACCTGCAGAAGAACCAGCCCATCGTCCCCAAGCAGACTTCCTACGCGCGTCTGATCTCGGGCGAGATCCCCATCCTGCTGGGCTATGACTTCGACGCCTATCGTGCCAAGTACAAGGACCACGCCAACGTGGCCTTCGTGATCCCCACCGAAGGGACCGTCACCGTGCCCTACGTGGTCTCGCTGGTGAAGAACGGTCCGCACCAGGCCGACGCCAAGAAGGTGCTGGACTTCCTGCTGTCCGACCAGGGCCAGGCCATCTGGGCCAATGCCTACCTGCGTCCGGTGCGTGCCTCGGCCATGTCCAAGGAAGCTCAAGCGCGCTTCCTGCCGGCTGCTGAATACGCCCGTGCCAAGTCGGTGGACTACGGCAAGATGGCCGAAGCCCAGCGCAAGTTCGGCGAGCGTTACCTGGCCGAAGTGCGTTGAATGCAGACCGCAGGAGCAAGCATGAAAAGCATGATCCCCTCCGTCTCCGGTGCGCGCCCTCGGACCGCAGGCAACGGCGTGTGGCTGTGGTTCGCCCTGCCCGGGTTGACGATCTTCTGCGCCTTCTGGCTGCTGCCCATGGTGCGGCTGGTCGGTGTGGGCGCCTCGGGACCGGAGGGGGCGATGGCCTATCTGGCGGTGCTGACCAACCGTCATTACTTCACCAGCCTGGTCTCCACGCTGTTGTTGTCGGCGGTGGTGACGGCTGCCACGCTGGCCATCTCGGTGTTCGTGGGCTTGTTCCTGCAACGCAATCGCTTTCCCGGCCAGTCGCTGTTGCTGGCCATGCTGACCTTCCCGCTGGCGTTTCCCGGCGTGGTGGTCGGCTTCATGGTCATCATGCTGGCCGGGCGCCAGGGTCTGATCGGTTCATTGACCAACTGGCTCTTCGGTGAATCGTTGGTGTTTGCGTATTCGCTGGCGGGGCTGTTTCTGGGGTATCTGTATTTCTCGATTCCTCGTGTGATCCTGACCGTGGTGGCCGCCGCCGAAAAGCTCGACCCGTCGCTGGAAGAAGCGGCGCGCTCGCTGGGCGCCAGGCCCTGGCAGGTGCTGCTGCACGTGGTGCTGCCGGCACTGCTGCCGGCGCTGATCTCGTCGGGTGCGATCTGTTTTGCCACCAGCGTCGGTGCCTTCGGGACGGCCTTCACGCTGGCGGCCAATATCGATGTACTGCCCATGACCATCTATAACGAATTTACCGGCTACGCCAACTTTGCCACGGCCGCTTCGCTGTCCATCGTGCTGGGGCTGTTCACCTGGGCCGTGCTGGCGCTGGCGCGTTCGCTCACCGGCAGCGGCGTTGCGGCGGCGGCATAAGGAAGAGGCCATGCAGAATCGTTTCCGTTTTTATCTTCAGCTGGCCTTCACGCTGCTGGTCTGCGCCTTCCTGGTGGTGCCGGTAGTGCTGTCGATGCTGGCCGGTGTGACCGAGAATTTCTTCGTCGGTTTGTCCAGCGGGCTCACGCTGCGCTGGGTAGCCCAGGTGTGGGACATGTACCAGCCCACCATCTGGCGCTCGCTCATCATCGCGCTGGCCTGCCTGGCGGTGACGCTGGTGGCGGGTGTGCCGCTGGCCTACATGCTGGCGCGCTATCGCGGTGGTCACAGTCGCCTGGCGCGCATCATCGAAGAATTGCTGATGATGCCGGTGGCCGTGCCCGGGCTGGCCACTGCGCTGGCGCTGATCATGGCCTATGGTCAGCTGCGCGAGTTCCGCGCCAGCATCTTCTTCATCCTGGTCGGCCATGTCATCTTCACGCTGCCCTTCATGGTGCGGCCGGTGCTGGCGGTGATGCAGTCCTCGCAGCTGGCGCAACTGGAAGAAGCCGCCGCCAGCCTCGGTGCCGGGCGCCTGCGTCGATTCTTCGGCATCGTCATTCCCAATGCGGCCTCGGGCATTCTGGCCGGGGCGCTCATGGTCGTGACACTGTCCATCGGCGAATTCAACATCACCTGGATGCTGCACACGCCGCTGACCCAGACTCTGCCGGTGGGTCTGGCCGATGCTTACGCATCGATGCGGCTGGAGGTGGGATCGGCCTATACGCTGATCTTCTTTTTCATGATCATTCCGCTCCTGATCGGCATGCAGTGGGCGACCCAGGCAACACGCAAGAAAGTCAGTCTATGAAGCCCAAGCAAGAAGCCGTTTCCATCCGCCTGCAGCAATGCGCCAAGTCCTTTTCCAACGGTACGCGTGCGCTGCAGCCGCTGGACCTTGATATCCATCCCGGTGAAACCCTGGTCCTGCTGGGGCCCTCGGGCTGCGGCAAGACCACCACGCTGCGCATGATCGCGGGGCTGGAGTTTCCCGATACGGGCGGGCAAGTCTTCTTCGGTGACGAAGACGTGACTGCCCTGCCGATTGAAAAGCGCGGTGTGGGCATGGTGTTCCAGAACTATGCGCTGTTTCCCAACATGAGCGTGGGCGAGAACATCGCCTATGGCATGAAGATACGCAAGATCCCCGCCGGCGAACGCGCCGAGCAGGTGGAACGCCTGTTGGACATGGTGCATCTGCAGGGCCTGTCGCATCGCCGCGTGGACCAGCTCTCGGGCGGCCAGAAGCAGCGCGTGGCATTGGCGCGCGCACTGGCCATGGAGCCGCGCGTGCTGCTGCTGGACGAACCGCTGACCGCTCTGGACGCCAAGCTGCGCGAAGCCGTGCGCAGCGATCTCAACAAGCTGCTGCGCGGTCTTGGCATCACCGCCATCTACGTCACCCACGATCAGGGCGAGGCCATGGCGCTGGGAGACCGCATCGTGGTCATGGAACGTGGCAGGATCTCGCAGATCGGCACGCCGCGTGAAATCTACTATCATCCGGCTAATGACTTCGTGGCCGATTTCATCGGTGCGATGAATCGCGTGCAAGGTATCGTTTCAGGAGATAGATTGTTGTTGCCCAGCGGAAGCCTGCCGCTGCTGGAGCAGATCGATGCGGCACAACAAGGGCAGCAGGCCTGCGCGTTGTTCCGTCCCGAAGATGTCGAGGTAGTGGATGTCACCGAAGCCGATGCCCAGTGCGTGCGCGGCAAGTTGCTCAACATCTTTTTCCTCGGCGACCGCAGCCGTTTTGAAATCGAGATCGGTACCGAGCGTCCCGTCATCGCAGAGACCAGCCGCCGTGGCTGGTGGGAGGCCGGGCAGCAGATCGCTATTCGCGTGCCCGCCGAGGCACTGGTGAAACTGGCGCCGCGCGCCGAGAAGGAGACCGCATGATCCTGGGTCAGATTTCCGACCTGCACATCAAGACCGATGGCAAGAAATCCTATCGCGTGGTGGATACCGCCGAGGCCTTGCGTCGCTGCGTGCGGCAGGTCAATGCACTGAAGCAGAAGCCGGATGTGCTGGTCATCACCGGCGATCTGGTGGACTTTGGCAAGCCCGCCGAATATGCCTGCCTGCGTCAATTGCTGGCGCCGCTGACCATGCCCTATTACCTGTTGCCGGGCAACCATGACGAGCGCCGTGCGCTGCGTGCCGCGTTTGCCGACCATGCCTACCTGCAGCAGGGGGGCGAGCGCATCGAGTATGTGATCGAGCAGTATCCGGTGCGCATCATTGCGCTCGATACCGTGATCCCGCGTGCCAGCGGTGGCGAACTGGCTGCCTCCAGCCTGCTGTGGCTGGATGAGGTGCTGGCGCAGCAGCCGCAGCGTCCGACCGTGATTGCCATGCACCACCCGCCCTTTACCACCGGCATCGGACACATGGATGACATGGGGCTGGTCAATCCGCAGGCGCTCGAAGCGGTAGTACGCAAGCATCCGCAGGTCGAGCGTATCCTGTGCGGGCACCTGCATCGCTCCATCCAGCGCCGCTTTGGCGGGACGCTGGCGACGACTTGTCCGGGGGTGTCGCATCAGGTGCAACTGGATCTGGATGCACAGGCACCGTCCTGCTTCGTGATGGAGCCGCCGGGTTTCCAGTTGCACTGGTGGGATGCGGCGGCGGGGAGTCTGGTCAGCCATACGGCCTTCATCGGGGAATTCGATGGGCCGTATCCGTTTTATGATGGGGATGAGTTGATCGATTGATCTGTGCAATAGATCAATCGGGGCCGCCGCAGCGATGGCGGCGATGAATGGAAGTAGGGGATATCACTTCCAGACCAGCGCAATCACCGGCGGCTCGCCATAATCCTCGCAACGGTCATTGATGGCCGTGCAGCAGAATTCCACATCTTCCACCAGCGCCGGCAGGCGCTGGTGCAGGTCGGCGCTGTGGCTGATCTCGATGGTCAGCACTTCCTTGGGTTTGAGCCTGAACTTGCACATGCCGTCGTCATCGCGCAGATAGGACAGGCAATCGACCCAGGCATCCATGCTGCGGCCATAGAAATCCGGGAAGCCGAAGGCTTGCGCGCTTTCGGTGTGGAAGCTCTCCCAGTCGGTGATGCGGTCGCCCGCCAGTTGTACGGTGGCCATGCCTGCTCTCTTTCAGTTTGCTTTCTTCTCGCGCTTGCCGCCGTCCTTGGGATCGGTGACGAAGCCCAGCTTGGTCAGCCCCGCACCCTGCGCGGCTGACATCACTTCGGCGATCATTTCATAACGGGTCGACTTGTCGGCGCGCAACTGCAGCTCGGGCTGCGGTTTTTTGGCCGCGGCAGCCGCCAGGCGCGCATCCATGTCCGCTTCGCTGACCGGCTGGTCGTCCCAGTACAGCTTGCCGGCGGCATCGATGCCCAGGGTGATGGTCTCCGGTTTTTCCGGGGCCGGGCTGGACTGCGCGGTGGGCAGGTCCAGCTTCAGGGCGTGGGTGAACATGGGCGCGGTGATGATGAAGATCACCAGCAGCACCAGCATCACGTCCACCATCGGGGTGACGTTGATGTCGGCCATCGGGCCCGAGTTGTGGTTGTCGTTGAATCCGCCGAAACTCATGATGGACTCCTCTCGAAGGTCGTGTCGAAGAAATTATTTGCGCATGCCGCCGACGCGCTCGCCGGTGGTCAGGTACGCATGCAGGTCGTGCGCGAAGCCATCCAGTTCGGCCAGCACCACGCGATTGATGCGGGTGAAGGCGTTGTAGGCCAGCACGGCGGGGATGGCTACCAACAGGCCCAGCGCGGTCATGATCAGCGCCTCGCCCACGGGGCCGGCCACCTTGTCGATCTGCACCGTGCCGCTGGCCGAGACCGCCACCAGCGCATGATAGATACCCCAGACAGTGCCGAACAGACCGACGAAGGGGGCCGTGGAGCCGACCGAGGCCAGCAGGGTGAGGCCGCGTTCCAGGCGCGCCGAGACCCGGTTGATTTCGCGACGCAGGGTGCGCGTGATCAGTTCACCCGGATCGGTGGCGGCGTTGAGCGATGGCGTACCTTGCTGGCGGGTGCCGATGTCGGCGGCTTCGGCGGCGCGTTCGGCCATGGGGGTGTAGATCAGTTCGCTGTCCACGCGCTGCATGGCGGCGGTGGCATCGGCCAGGGTCGGTGCCTGCCAGAACTGTTCCAGCGCATTGCTGCCACGGCGGATGCGCCAGGCGGCCCAGGCCTTGGAGAGGATGTAGAACCAGCTGGCGATCGACATGAGCAACAGCAGATAGGCCACCGAGTGGGAAACGGCATCGCCTTGCGCCCAGTAGTGGGCAAATCCAATGTTCTGTTCCATGGTAGGTGCTTTCGGGAAAGACGCCGCGCTTGCGGCAGGGAGTCAATGACGGTGAAGTCCGGGGCAGTCGCTTGGAGCGGCCGGCCCCAAAAAAATTCGCTGCCGGACCTGGTGGGGCGCGGCAGCGTCGGGCATTTCCTGTGGTGGCGGGCCAGGCTTACTTGAAGCCCAGCACATCCTGCATGTCATACAGGCCGGTCTCTTTGTCGGCCAGGAAGCGCGCGGCGCGCAGGCTGCCCATGGCGTACGAGACGCGGCTGGACGACTTGTGCGAAATCTCGATGCGCTCGCCGATGCCGGCAAACAGCACCGTGTGATCGCCAATGATGTCGCCGCCGCGCACGGTGGCAAAGCCGATGGAGGACGGATCGCGTTCACCGGTGACGCCTTCGCGGGCGTAGACGGCGACGTCATCGAGCTTCTTGCCCAGCGCATCGGCGATGACTTCGCCCATCTTCAGCGCCGTGCCGGAAGGCGCATCGACCTTGTGGCGGTGATGGGCTTCGATGATCTCGATGTCGTAGCCGTGCGAGAAATTCTTGGCCGCCAGTTCCAGCAACTTCATGGTGACGTTGACGCCCACGCTCATGTTGGGGGCGGCCATGATGGCGGTGCGCTTGGCGAATTCGGCGATGGCCGCTTTGCCTTCGGCTTCGAAGCCGGTGGTGCCGATGACGACCTTCACGCCATGGGCGGCGCAGTATTCGAGGTGCTTGAGGGTGCCTTCCGGACGGGTGAAGTCGATCAGTACGTCAGCCCCGGCCAGGCCGCGTGCCAGGTCCGATTCAATGATCACGCCCGTGGTTTTGCCCAGGAACAGGCCGGCATCGGTGCCGATGGCCGCTGAGGTGGGCGTATCGAGGGCGCCGGAGAGCTTGAGATCCTCGGCGTTGAGGATGGCTTCGATCAGCATGCGGCCCATGCGCCCGGAGGCGCCGGTCACCGCGATATTCAATGCAGTCATGTGAAACTCGGAAGAAGGAAGTGCAGGAGACAGGGCTTACTTGTTGGTGGCCGAGGAAGGCGCCACCGGCGAGGCCGGCTTGATCTCGCTCTCATCCTTGGGTTTGTCAGTGAAGCTGGCCTTGGAACCGACCTTGGCATCGGTGATCAGGGTCAGGTATTCACTTTCGGTGGGCAGGTTCTGGCCGCCTTCGACGTGATCCAGCAGGTCATCCTTGAAGAACACCGAGACGCGGCTGGTCATGATCTCGCCATTGCCCTTGGCCAGGCGGAAGTCGTAATCCCAGCGGTTGCTGTGGAACATGTCGGTCAGCAACGGCGTACCCAGCACGAAGCGCACCTGGTCGCGGGTCAGGCCCGGGCGCAGTTGCGCCACCATTTCCTTGGAGACGAAGTTGCCCTGCTGGATGTCGATGCGATAGGGCTTGAGGAAGCCGAACAGGCTGTTGCTCTTGCCGGTCACCTTCACGCCCGAGGTATCGGTGGGCGCCGCCTGTTCCGGCGCCTTGGTCGAGGAACAGCCGGCCAGCGTGACGGCCAGTGCGGCCAACAGGCCGAGGGCAGCGGTGTGATGACGGGACTTCATTCGGGAAAGCATGCGCATAAAGATTTCAACCGGGTTGAGCCATGAGCCTAAAGCACTATATGATAAGCTAGAACTTACTTCTTAAATAGGCATGAGTGCGTTCCGGGTGTAAAAGGGCGTTCCCCACCGCCCCGCCGGAACGGTCCGCCAGGTCTTCCCAGTGGACCGCCGCGCCTGTTCGAGACCAGTAAACCCCGGGAACCCACTCTACCATGCCGAACAATCCATCCGAACTGAAGGCCAGCGGCCTGAAGGCGACCCTGCCGCGCCTGAAGATCCTTGAGATCTTCCAGAACACTTCGGTGCGCCACCTCAGCGCCGAAGACGTCTACAAACAATTGCTCTCCGACAACCTGGACGTGGGTCTGGCCACCGTGTACCGTGTGCTGACCCAGTTCGAGCAGGCCGGCCTGCTCCAGCGCAATCACTTCGAAACCGGCAAGGCCGTCTTCGAACTCAACGAAGGCTCGCACCACGATCACCTGGTCTGCCTGGATTGCGGCAAGGTCGAGGAATTCTTCGACGCCGAGATCGAAAAGCGCCAGATCAAGATTGCCCAGGAGCATGGTTTCGAGATCGCCGACCACGCCCTGGCCCTCTACGGTCATTGCAAAAACTGCAAGAAAGTGAAGAAATAAGCCCGCCATCGCTTCCTGGCTCGATTTGAGCAAGGCAGCGTGAAGCAAAATGCAAAAAGCCACGTGTGGTCGCACGTGGCTTTTTTGCGTTCTGGCGGGATGGTTGTGCTGGCCGGGCTCAGTGCTGGCTCAGCGCGCTGGAGAGCAGTTTGGCGGTGATGTCGACGATGGGAATGACCCTTTCATATGCCATGCGGGTCGGCCCGATCACGCCCAGGGTGCCGACGATGCGGCCGTTGACCTCGTAGGGCGCGGTGACGATGCTCATGTCGTCCATCGGTACCAGCTGGGATTCGCCGCCGATGAAGATCTGTACGCCGGTGGCCTTGCTGGAGACATCCAGCAGCTGCAACAGCCCGGTCTTCTGTTCGAACATGTCGAAGAGGCGGCGCAGCGAATTCATGTTGGAGGACAGGTCGGTCACCGACAGCAGGTTGCGCTCGCCGGAGATGACCACGCTGTTGTCTGCCTCTTCGCTCATGGCGTCGCTGCCGGCTTCGACGGCGGCCTGCATGAGCGTGGTCATGTCGTCGCGCAGCTGGCGCAGCTCGCCCTGCAGATGCACACGCACCTGGTCGAAGCTTTGGCCGGCGTAATGCTGGTTGATGTAGTTGGCGGCCTGGGTCAATTGGCTGGGGGTGTAATCGACCTCGGTCAAGAGCATGCGGTTCTGCACATCGCCACCCTGGTCGACGATGACCAGCAGGATGCGCTTTTCCGACAGCCGCAGAAATTCGATCTGCTGGAACGCCGATTCGCGCTTGGGAGTCATTACCACACCGGCGAACTGCGACAGCGAGGACAGCACCTGGGCCGCATTGGTGATGATCTTCTGGGACGAGCCGCTGTGCTGCAGGCGCGACTGCAGGCGGCCTTCGAGGGCGCTTTCGTCGATGGCCTCGACGGTGAGCAGGGTATCGACGAACATGCGATAGCCGCGCGGCGTGGGCACACGCCCGGCCGAGGTGTGCGGGCTGGCGACGAAGCCCATCTCTTCGAGATCGGCCATGATGTTGCGGATGGTCGCCGGGGACAGTTCCAGACCGGACAGTTTCGACAGGGCGCGCGAGCCCACAGGCTGGCCGTCGGCGATGTACCGTTCGACCAGGGCCTTCAAAAGTGTGCGGGCGCGGTTATCGAGTTGCATGGGGCATATTCTAGCGGCATATCCGCCAAATGTGACGGCGACTCCGTCCTGGGGGACATTGTACGAAGAATCAGGCCTGCGTTTGCAGCCAGTCATGCAGCTCATGCAGGTCGCGGCAGATGGCGTCCGGCGTGATGCCTGCCGGCAGCGTGCGCTCAAAACGGTTCATCCACACCGCCCGCAGGCCGGCCTGCTGTGCGCCCTGTACGTCCAGCAGCGGGTCGTCGCCCACGTAGACAGTGGCCGCCGGGGCAACCTGCAACGCTTCGCAGGCGGCATGGAAGATGGCCGGGTCGGGCTTGGCGCGGCCGAAGCGGTGCGCGGCAATCGAGACGCCGAAGTGACCGGCCAGGCCGATGCGATCCAGGTCGGCAAAGCCGTTGGAGACCGAGCCCAGCGTCAGCCGTCCCCTCATGCGCAGCAGCGCCGGTTCCACGTCATCGAACAGCGCCACCGTGCTGCGCGCCTCGGAGAATACGGCCATGGCCGGGTCGACCAGCGCCAGGTCCACGTCATGCTCGCGGAAGACCTCGGACAGCGCCGTATGGCGCAGCTTCCAGAGGTCGATGCGATACATGGGATCGGTCTTCATCAAGGCCATGCGGCGTTCGCGCAGGCTGGCAATCGTATGGGCCGCCACCACGGCGGGCGCATGCTCGCGCAGCCAGTCGTAGAGCAGGCCTTCGGCGCGTACCAGCACCGGTTCGATGGCCCACAGGGTATCGTCGAGATCGAACAGCACCGCCTCAATGGAGGAGGGCGCAGGCGAGGAGGGCAGGGGGGAAGCGCTTGGTTTCATTACAATGTCATCTCAAATTATGGTCTAATCCGCAGCATGTGGCCCATCAAATTACCCGTTCAGGCAGCCGTACCCAAAACCGTCGCCATCGTCGGCAAGTTCCAGGCCGTCGGCATCGCGCAGATCTTGTCGGACATCGCCGTGTTCCTGGAGTCGCATGGCCACACCGTGGTCTTCGAGTCCGAGACCGCCGAGAACATCGCCCTGCAAGGCTATGACAGCCTGACGCCCGAGCAGATCGGACAGCAGGCCGACGTGGCCATCGTGGTCGGCGGCGACGGCACCATGCTCGGCATTGCGCGCCAATTGGCTCCGTACAACGTACCGCTGATCGGCATCAACCAGGGGCGGCTCGGCTTCATCACCGATATTGCCCAGGACCGCATGATACCGGCTCTGGCCGACATGCTGGAAGGCAAGGTCGAAGCCGAGTCGCGTTCGCTGCTGGAAGCAAGGGTCTACCGCGAGGGTAGCGAGATCTTCCGCGCGCTGGCTCTGAACGACGTGGTGGTGGCGCGTGGCTCCACCTCCGGCATGGTCGAGCTGCGGGTGGAGGTCGATGGCCGCTTCATGTACAACCAGCGTTCCGATGGTCTCATCGTGGCCACGCCCACGGGTTCCACGGCCTATGCCCTGTCGGCCGGCGGACCGATTCTGCATCCCAGTCTGCATGGCATCGTGATGGTGCCGATTTCACCGCATTCGCTGTCCAACCGTCCCATCACCCTGTCGGATTCCTGCGAGATCGTCATCCAGGTTGTGGCCGGACGCGAGGTCAGCGCCAACTTCGACATGCAGTCGCTCACCAGCGTGCTGCATGGCGACCGCATCGTGATCCGCCGCTCGGCGCACAAGATCACCTTCCTGCATCCCGAGGGCTGGAGCTATTTCGACACCCTGCGCGAGAAGCTGCACTGGAATGAATACCCGTCGATAGAAGGCCGTTTACAATAAGCGCGCCATTGTCCCGGCCGGCGTGTGCCGGTCTGCATGGCACCCCTGGCCTGTTCGTCCAACCCGCTGCGAGACCACCATGCTGCGTACCTTAACGATTCGCGACTTCGTGATTGTCGATGCCATCGAGCTCGAATTCGCGCGCGGATTTTCCGTCTTCACCGGCGAAACCGGCGCCGGCAAATCCATCCTCATCGATGCCCTGGCGCTGGCCATGGGCGGACGGGGCGACCCCAGCGTGGTGCGCGAGGGGGCGGCCAAGGCAGACGTGAGCGCCGACTTCACCGCCACGCCGGAAGTCATGGCCTGGCTGGACGAACACGAATTCACCGGCGAGCACGACGGCGTGCTGCTGCGCCGGGTAATCGACAATGCCGGCCGCAGCAAGGCCTACATCAATGGCAGCGCCGCCACCGCCGCGCAATTGCGCGAAGTCGGCGAGATGCTGGTGGATATCCACGGCCAGCATGCGCACCAGTCGCTGATGAAGGCCGATGCCCAGCGCCAGTTGCTGGACAGCCAGGCCGGTCTGCTGGAACCTGCGCGCGAAGTGGCCACCGCCTACAAGACCTGGCGCGCCCTGGCGCGTCAGCGTGAACAGTTCGAACAGGATGCGCGCAATGTCTTGCTGGAGCGTGAACGCCTGGAGTGGCAGGTGGCCGAGCTGCACAAGCTGGCCGTCAAGCCCGGCGAATGGGCCGACATCAGCACCGAGCACAGCCGTCTCTCACATGCCGCTGCGCTCATCGGCGGCGCGCAGGAAGCGCTGGGGGTGATCTCGGAATCGGAGTCCCCCATCCTCTCGCAGCTGTCCTCGATCACGCAGAAGCTGAGCAAGCTGGTCGATGTCGATACCGCCCTGAAGCCCGTGCTCGATGCCCTGGAACCGGCGCAGATCCAGTTGCAGGAAGCGGTCTATGCCCTCAATGATTACCTGGGCCGGGTCGAACTTGATCCGGCACGGTTGCAGGCAGTGGAAGAGCGCCTCGAAGCCATCCATTCGACCGCCCGCAAATTCCACGTCCAGCCCGATGAATTGCCCGAGGAACACCGCAAGCTCTCCGAACAATTGAAGCAACTGGCCGACGCCAGCGATCTCGACGCCCTGCGTGCGCAGGAAGACAAGCTCAAGGACGCTTACCTTGCCCTGGCGCAGAAGCTCTCCGGGGCGCGCGCCAAGGCCGCTGCCGCGCTGGGCGAGGCGGTCACGGCGGCGATGCAGGATCTGTCGATGGCCGGCGGACGTTTCGAGATCGCGCTCAATGCCGTGGAGCCGGCCGCCTACGGACTGGAGCAGGTCGAATTCCTGGTGGCCGGTCACGCCGGCGTGGCACCGCGCGCACTGGCCAAGGTGGCCTCGGGCGGTGAGCTGGCGCGTATCTCGCTGGCCATCTCGGTCATCGCCTCGGCCGCCACTACGGTGCCGACCCTGATCTTCGATGAAGTCGACAGCGGCATCGGCGGCGCCGTGGCCGAAGTGGTCGGACGGCTCTTGAAGCGCCTGGGCCAGGAACGCCAGGTGTTGTGCGTGACCCACCTGCCGCAGGTGGCCAGCCAGGCCAACCAGCACTACCAGGTCAAGAAGCGCAGCGAAGGGGGCAAGACCCTCTCCGACATCGACGGGCTGGACGCCAAGGCGCGCGTGGAAGAAATCGCCCGCATGCTGGGCGGACTGGAAATCACGGCCACTACGCGCAAGCATGCGCGCGAGCTGTTGGCTTCCTGATCGCGGCTGCCCTCACAAGAACATCAAGAACATCAAGCTCAACGACCATGCCCTTCCGCAAAGAACCTCCCTACACTCATGGCAGCCCGGCCTCCACCGCCGTGGTGCTGGTCAACCTCGGTACACCCGACGCGCCCAACGCTGGCGCGCTGCGGCGCTATCTCAAGCAGTTCCTGTCGGATCCACGTGTGGTGGAAATCCCGCGGGCGGTGTGGTGGTTCATTCTCAACGGCATCATCCTGCCGTTCCGTTCGTCCAAGTCGGCCGAGAAATACGCCAGCATCTGGACCGAGGAAGGCTCTCCGTTGCGCGTGCATACCCAGGCCCAGGCTACGGCGCTGGGCGCGCAGCTGGCTGCGCGCGGACATCATCAGCTGCAGGTGGTGTATGCGATGCGCTATGGCACGCCCTCCCTGCCGCAGGTGCTGGACCAGTTGAAGGAGCAGGGCTGTACGCGCATTCTGGTGCTGCCGGCCTATCCACAATATTCGGGCACGACCACGGCATCCATCTTCGATGCGGTCTTCGATCACTATCGTCAGGTGCGCAACATTCCCGAGCTGCGCCTGATCCGTAATTATCACGACCAGGATGCGTATATCCAGGCGCTGCGCCAGTCAGTGCTGGACCACTGGGACCTGCACGGGCGGCCGGACAAGCTGCTCATGAGCTTCCATGGCGTGCCCAAGCGCACGCTGATGCTGGGTGATCCCTATCATTGCGAGTGCTACAAGACCGCACGCCTGCTGGCGCAATCGCTGGGTCTGGCCGAGGATCAGTATCAGGTCACCTTCCAGTCGCGTTTCGGCAAGGCAGAATGGCTGCAGCCCTACACCGCCCCGACCGCTCAGGAACTGGGCCGCCAGGGCGTGCGTCGCATCGACGTGATGTGCCCCGGTTTCACCAGCGATTGCCTGGAAACCCTGGAAGAAATCGCCATGGAGGTCAAGGAAGACTTCCTTCACGCCGGTGGCAAGGAATTTCACTTCATCCCTTGTCTGAATGAATCTCCGGCCTGGATCAAGGGCATGGTGGAGCTGGTCGAGCAGCATCTGGCCGGCTGGCCGACCATGAGCAACGCCGCCGCCCGCGAGGAGCTGGCGCACCAGCAGCGCATTGCCGCCGAGCGCGCCAGGGCGCTCGGCGCGGATCGCTGATTTTTCACGAAGCTTCATATCGGCCTGCGCGCAACGGCGGCCTGATCACGTCAGCCTGCTAGAATAGCGGGCTGAACGCCTTTTGTTGCCTGTCCGGCAATGAGCCTGCCGGGTAGCGGCGGGCCAAATTGTTCATACAAGAAAAAAACCGGGCTGGCGCAGTCGTTCAGAGCGTGTATTCACCCACCAGATGGGTATAGCTGATCCAGGCGGTAGCGAGCAGGCTGTACAGGGCGACGAGAATGGTGGCCGCAATCAGTGGCAGTTTCATGATGACACCTTGTTGGCGCGACAAGAGAGGGGAAGTGGTAAAGCCGTCGAACGAGTTGGCCCCAGCGGGCGAGAACTCGAATTCAGTTTAGGTCGGGCTCGAATTAACTTGAAGTCAGAGTCCGTAATTTCTGTAAGCACGCGTAACATTTTTCTTCTTGAAATCGCAGAAATAGGCAAAAAGTCGCCGGAAAGTGCCAAAAAGCCCTTGAAAAAGCAGGGAGATACCTTACTTGTGCCGCATCCCATCGTGGACGGCGCCCTGCATCGGACCGCCGCACGCACGTAACTCATTGATTTGTTGGAGGTAATTCAGGAATGCAAGACATGGAAAAACAGGAGTCCCCATCCGTCCAGCAAGACAACCCGGCTGTTGAGGCCGCTGCGGCCCCTGCTGCCGAGCAGGCCGCTCCCGCTGCCGAGCCCACGCTGGAAGACAAGCTGGCGGCAGCCGAAGCCCGCGCTGCCGAGATGCAGGACGCCTTCCTGCGTGCCCGTGCCGAAGGCGAGAACATCCGCCGTCGTGCCCAGGAAGACATCGCCAAGGCCCACAAGTTCGCCATCGAAGGCTTTGCCGAATCGCTGCTGGCGGTCAAGGACAGCCTGGAAATGGCCCTGAAGATCGAAAACGCCTCGCTGGAATCGCTCAAGGAAGGCGTGGACATGACCCTCAAGCAACTGACTTCGGCCTTCGAGAAGAACAAGCTGCAGGAAGTGAGCCCCCAGGCCGGCGACAAGCTGGACCCGATGAAGCACCAGGCCGTCTCGGCCGTGCCGGCCGAGCAGGAAGCCAATACCGTGGTGGCCGTGCTGCAAAAAGGCTATATGATTTCCGACCGTCTGCTGCGTCCGGCGCTGGTGACGGTGGCCCAGGGAAAGTAAGCGGACCGGCGCCGCAAGAGGGCAAGCGCAAAAGGCATCATTTTTGCTTGTCCCGGTGGTTTCGGCGCTTGAAAGTCCGGCTTTCCTCCACATATTCAAACCATTCAAAACACCTGTAGCCCGACATCCAGGGCTGAAAGAACGAAGGAAAAATCATGGGAAAAATCATTGGTATTGACCTGGGCACCACCAACTCTTGCGTTTCCGTCATGGAAGGCAACCAGCCCAAGGTGATCGAGAACTCCGAAGGCGCGCGTACCACGCCTTCCATCATTGCGTATCAGGAAGACGGCGAAATCCTGGTCGGCGCTCCCGCCAAGCGCCAGGCCGTCACCAACCCCAAGAACACCATCTATGCCGCCAAGCGCCTGATCGGTCGCAAGTTCACCGAGAAGGAAGTGCAGAAGGACATCAACCTGATGCCCTACCAGATCGTGGCCGCCGACAACGGCGACGCCTGGATCGGCGTGCGTGACAAGAAGCTGGCACCCCCGCAGATCTCTGCTGAAGTGCTGCGCAAGATGAAAAAGACCGCCGAAGACTACCTGGGCGAAGAAGTCACCGAAGCCGTCATCACGGTCCCGGCCTACTTCAACGACGCCCAGCGCCAGGCCACCAAGGATGCCGGCCGCATCGCCGGCCTGGACGTCAAGCGCATCATCAACGAGCCGACCGCAGCCGCGCTGGCCTTCGGCCTGGACAAGGCTGAAAAGGGTGACCGCAAGATCGCCGTGTATGACCTGGGCGGCGGTACCTTCGACGTGTCCATCATCGAAATCGCCGACGTCGATGGCGAAAAGCAGTTCGAAGTGCTCTCCACCAACGGTGACACCTTCCTGGGTGGCGAAGACTTCGACCAGCGTCTGATCGACTACATCATCGAGGAATTCAAGAAGATCAACGGCCTGGACCTGTCCAAGGACGCCATCGCCCTGCAGCGCATCAAGGCCTCGGCCGAACGCGCCAAGATCGAGCTGTCGTCCTCGCAACAGACCGAGATCAACGAGCCCTACATCGCCATGGCCAATGGCGCACCGGTCCACCTGAACCTGAAGATCACCCGCGCCAAGCTGGAGTCGCTGGTCGAGGAACTGATTTCCAAGACCATCGAGCCCTGCCGTACCGCCATCAAGGATGCCGGCGTGAAGGTCTCCGACATCGACGACGTGATCCTGGTCGGCGGCATGACCCGCATGCCCAAGGTCATCGAGAAGGTCAAGGAATTCTTCGGCAAGGATCCGCGCCGTGACGTGAACCCCGACGAAGCCGTGGCCGTGGGCGCCGCGATCCAGGGTTCGGTCCTCTCGGGCGACCGCAAGGACGTGCTGCTGCTGGACGTGACCCCGCTCTCGCTGGGTATCGAAACCATGGGCGGCGTCATGACCAAGATGATCAAGAAGAACACCACCATCCCGACCAAGTTCAGCCAGGTGTTCTCCACTGCCGACGACAACCAGCCGGCCGTAACCATCAAGGTCTACCAGGGCGAGCGCGAAATGGCCGTGGGCAACAAGGCTCTGGGCGAATTCAACCTGGAAGGCATCCCGCCGGCACCGCGCGGCACCCCGCAGATCGAAGTGACCTTCGACATCGACGCCAACGGCATCCTGCACGTGGGCGCCAAGGACAAGGCCACCGGCAAGGAAAACAAGATCACCATCAAGGCCAACTCGGGCTTGAATGAAGAAGAGATCGAAAAGATGGTGCGCGACGCCGAAGCCAACGCCGAGGAAGACAAGCGCCTGAAGGAACTGGCCGAAACCCGCAACCAGGGCGATGCGCTGGTGCACTCGACCAAGAAGGCACTGGGCGAATACGGCGACAAGCTCGAAGGTGGCGAGAAGGAAGTCATCGAGTCCGCCATCAAGGCACTGGAAGAAGCCTTGAAGGGTGACGACAAGGCCACCATCGATGCCAAGACCGAAGCCCTGTCGACTGCGGCCCAGAAGCTGGGCGAGAAGATGTACGCCGACCAGCAGGCTCAAGCCGCCGCTGCCGGTGGTGCTGCGGGCGCCGCAGGTGCACAGGCCGGCGCTGCCGGTGGTGCCGCACCCAAGGACGACAACGTGGTCGACGCCGACTTCAAGGAAGTGAAGTAATCCGGGACTGACGCCTCGTTTCCCCTGAGGTCAGCGCTCGCGCCCGGGTGCGGTTTACCGCAGCCCGGGCGGATTTTTGAGAAGCATCCACCCGGCCGGGTTGTTTTTTCGGCCAGGCCGGTACGCCGAGTCCGCAGTCAAAAGCTGAACTCGGCTTTTTCACATTGTTGGTTTCCGGTCGTGCGTGCGCGGCCGCAGATGCAGATGCAGGCCATCGCAGCAGCGACGGAACACAATAACAAGGTGGGTTATACAACATGGCAAAACGCGATTTTTACGAAGTGCTCGGACTGGCGAAGAACGCCAGCGACGACGAGATCAAGAAGGCTTATCGCAAGCTGGCGATGAAGTACCATCCTGACCGCAACCCGGACAGCAAGGGCGCGGAAGACAAGTTCAAGGAGGTCAAGGAAGCCTACGAGATGCTGTCGGACCCGCAGAAGCGCGAGGCCTATGACCGCTACGGCCATGCCGGCGTCGATCCCAACATGGGAGCAGGCGGCGGTGCCGGTGCGGGTGGCTTTGCCGATGCCTTCGGCGACATCTTCGGTGATATCTTTGGCGGCGGCGGCGGCGGCGGTGGCCGCGGTCGCAGTTCCGGCCCGCAGGTCTATCGCGGCGCGGACCTGCGCTACAACCTGGAAATCACCCTGGAGCAAGCCGCCCACGGTTTCGACACCACCATCCGCGTGCCCTCCTGGGACCAGTGCGATACCTGCCACGGCAGTGGCGCCAAGCCCGGCACTTCGCCGGTCACTTGTACCACCTGCGGCGGTCATGGCCAGGTGCGCATGCAGCAAGGTTTCTTCAGCATCCAGCAGACCTGCCCGAAGTGCCACGGCAGCGGCAAGATCATTCCGGAACCCTGCACCACCTGCGCTGGCGCCGGCCGCATCAAGCGCAACAAGACGCTGGAGGTCAAGATCCCTGAAGGTATCGACGATGGCATGCGCATCCGTTCCTCGGGCAATGGCGAGCCGGGTGTCAACGGCGGTCCTCCGGGCGACCTGTATGTGGAAATCCACATCAAGCCGCATGACGTGTTCCAGCGCGATGGCGACGACCTGCATTGCGAGATGCCGATTTCCTTCGCCAAGGCGGCACTGGGTGGCGAGATCGAAGCCCCGACCTTGAACGGCAAGGCCTCCTTCTCCATTCCCGAAGGCACCCAGAGCGGCAAGACCTTCCGCCTGCGCGGCAAGGGCATCAAGGGTGTGCGCTCCGGTTATGCGGGCGACCTGTTCTGCCACGTCGTGGTGGAAACCCCGGTCAAGCTGACCGAACGCCAGAAGGAACTGCTGCGCGAGTTCGAGCAGCTCACCACTGAAGGCGGCGCCAAGCACAGCCCGCAGACCAAGACCTGGAAGGACAAGGTCAAGGAATTCTTCGAGTAAGTTGTGACATCAGCATCAGCAGCAAAGCAAAAGGCCAGCGTGATTTTCGCTGGCCTTTTTCTCGTCCATCGCTCGAGCTCAGGTACTCAGAAACAATGCTCCTGCGCCGGGAAGCTGCCATCCTTGACCGCCGCCACATAGCGGCGCACCGCCTCCTCGATGCCACTGGCCCCTTCCATGAAGTTGCGTACGAAGCGGCTCTTGTGGCCCGGGAAAACGCCCAGCATGTCGTGCATCACCAGTACCTGGCCCGAGCAGTCGGGGCCGGCGCCAATGCCGATGGTAGGAATGCTGAGCCGGTCGGTCACTTCCTTGCCCAGCGTGGCCGGTACCGCTTCGATCACCACCAGAGAAGCGCCCGCCTGCTGCACCGCCAGCGCATCGGCATGCAGTTGGGTGGCGCCATCGCTGGTCTTGCCCTGCACCTTGAAGCCCCCCAGCTGGTGCACCGACTGCGGCGTCAGGCCGATGTGGGCGCACACCGGAATACCGCGCTCGGTGAGGAACTTGACGGTATCGGCCAGCCACACGCCGCCTTCGAGCTTGATCATCTGCGCGCCCGCCTGCATCAGCAGCGCGGCATTGCGGAAGGCCTCCTCGCGGGTCGGGTAGGTGCCGAAGGGCAGGTCGGCGATGATCAGCATGGTACGGCTGCCGCGCGCCACCGCCGCCGTGTGGTAGGCCACGTCCTGAATGGTCACCGGCAGGGTCGAATCGTGACCCTGGCAGACCATGCCCAGGGAGTCGCCGATCAACACCGTTTCCAGCCCGGCGCGCTCCATGAGCGTGGCGAAGCTGGCGTCATAACAGGTCAGCATGCTGATCTTGTCGCCCTTGGCGCGCATCGCCTGCAGGGTGTGGGTGGTCACCGGCTTGGCGCGCGTAGCGCCCGATTCCTGAAGATAGCCTGCCATGAAGAATTCAACCTCCGTGATTGAGAAAGGCGCGCTTGCCGTGCATTTCCTGGATGTGCTGCATCCTTGTGAAGCGGATCCAGATGCTCGGTGTTGATGGTCGGCACCGACGCCTCTTCGTAGTGATAGAAAAAATGACTGTAGCATTCCGACAGCGATTGCAGGCAATCCTGGGACAGGGTTTCCTCCATGCGGATCCCGCGCGCTCCACAGTGCGGCCAGACGGGCGGTCAGTGAGCGCTTGCCAGTTGCGACCGGGCAGTCGATGGCGATGCGGCGGCCGCTTTCCAGTGCCATGCCTTCCTTCGCCCGGCACGTCGGGTGCGGCATTGTAGTTGATTTCACTGCGGCCGGCGCTCATGCCCGCTTTGGCTTTTGTTGATTCAATGCAATATCCTGTCCATGCTCAGGTGGTGCAGACAACTCAAGCGGAATTCGGCCTTTATTCCACGCAAGGCCAGACCCGCTCAGCCAGCACAATAGGCTGTGGGTCGGTGCGCGCAGGCTGGAACCTGTCGCGAGGTGCATTGGTGCCGGGTTGTCCTCGGGGCGGAGGCGCTCAATCGCCTTTGTCTCCGTCCATGCCTGGCCTGGCAGGAGGGCCTGTCAAAAGAAGCGCCAGTTCCTGCCGTAAACACCGTCAGGGGCAGGGTACGTGCACCGTGGCCCTACGGTTTGCCCCGAGCTGACAACAACCAACAGGAAAACGTGGCTGTGAAATCGCTTCGCAATATCTTGCCGGTGCTGTGCCTGGTGAATCTGCTGCTGTTGATGATGCTGGCCCAGCACTGGTGGCTGGGGGCGCTGGTAGGCCTGCTGATCGGCGGTGCCTTCTACCTGACTTGCCTGCCCGCCCCGGCGGCGGTGCCGGTGGCGCCCCCGCAGCCGCCGCTGGCGCAGGCCGCCGCAGCACCGACCTTGTCGCCGGTGCCGTCCGCACCTGTGGATGGACAGGCCTCGCTGGCCGCACTGCTGCGCGAAGTACTGCCGGTGTGGCAGGGCAATGTGCAACTGGCGCGGGCACAGACGCAATCGGCCATCGACGGTTTGACCGCCCGCTTCGTCGGCATCCACGAGCGCCTTGGCGGCGCACTGGACCCCGCCAGACACGGCGCAAATGGCGAGATCCTGCAGACCGTGCATCATGCGGCTGAACAATTGGGCAGTATTGCCTCGGCGCTGGAAGGCATGCTGGCCTCGCGTCAGCTGCTGGTGACCAAGTTCGACAGCCTCATGGCGGCCAATGACGAGATTCGCCGCCTGGCCCAGCAAAATGAGCAACTGGCCGGGCAGACCGGCGTGACCGATCTGCTCAGCGACGAGCAGAGTTGGCAGGAACTGGCCGAGCGCTCGGCCGAGAACAGCCGCCAGATCGCCGCCCGCGCCAAGAGCGCGCGCCAGCAGATCATGGCGGCCATTGGCGCCAACGGGGACGCCGCCGCCAGTACCGACGGTGTCGCTGAGAATTCGCGCGCCGTGATTGACCAGATCATTGCCGACTTCCGCCATTCGGCCATGAAGCTCACCACCACCGTGGAGGCGCTGGAGGACGAAGGCCGCGAAGTGGATCGCGAAGTATGTGACATCCTGGTCCACCTGCAATTCCAGGACCGCATCAGCCAGATCCTGGATCACGTGCAGCAGGACATCCTGCGTCTGCGCAGCGCGGCCATCGAAGCGCAGGCGCTGCCCTCGCCGCAGCAGTGGCTGGCCGAGCTCGAAAAGACCTACACCACCCAGGAACAGCGCCAGATTCATGCCGGCCAGCAGGGCCATCCCGTGCCACCGTCGCAGGTGGATTTTTTCTGAGACAACGAGGAACCGAGATGGAAAAGAGCATATTGATCGTTGACGATTCCTTCAGCCTGCGGCAGACCATCACGGCCGCCCTCAAGAGCGCCGGCTACCAGGTCGAAGAAGCCGCCGACGGCCTTGAAGCGCTGAAGAAACTGGATGGCCGCAAGTTCAATCTGGTCATCTCCGACCTCAACATGCCCAACCTGGATGGCCTGTCCTTCGTACGCGAGATGAAGCAGATGCCGGCCTACAAATTCACCCCCGTCATCATGCTGACCACCGAAAGCAGCGAGGTGCGCAAGCAGGAAGGCAAGGCCGCCGGCATCCGGGCCTGGGTCCACAAGCCCTTCCTGCCGCCGGTGCTGCTCGATGCAGTGGCCAAGCTGGTGCAACCCTGAGCGATCCAGAGGACCGTTGAAGACCCAACCGAGACCCCGAAAATGCCGCTGACGTATTCCGTGCAAGAGGACCGGCTGCTGCTCACGCTGAGTGGTGGCCTGACCATTTTCCAGGCAGCCGAACGCAAGCCGGAATTGCTGCACGCGCTGACACTTGCGCAGACCCACGTGGTGCTGGATCTGTCCGGTGTGGACGAGCTCGATACCGCCGGCATCCAATTACTGCTGCTGTTGCGCCGCGAGCTGGCCAACATTGGTCGCCAGCTGGAGATCGGTGCCTACAGTCCGGCCGTGCTGGCCGCACTGGACCTGCTGCAACTGCATGAGCGCTTCAGTCCCGCCGTGGAGGCCGAATGAAGAAGGATTCCGCACGCGATGCCGTCGTCCAGGAAGCCCGCGAACTGCTGGTGGCCATGGAAGCCGCCTTGCTGCAGATCGAAATGGAAGGTCCGAGCCGCGACAGCATCAATGCCATCTTCCGGGCCGCCCATACCATCAAGGGCTCGGCCGGCCTGTTTGCTTTCGACAGCATTGTGCAGTTCACCCACCAGGTGGAGCATGTGCTGGACCTGGTGCGCGAAGAGCGCCTGCCGCTGAACGCGTACATGATGTCCTTGCTGCTGCAGTGTGGCGATTACATCGGTGAACTGGTCGATGCCATCGAACGCAATCAGGAGGCCGAGGAGCCCAACGCCGAACGTCGTGCCACGCTGCTGGCCGAACTGGACGAGGTGGCGCAATCGGCCATTGCATCGCGGGAGCTGGTCTCTGGTCAGCCGACCTTGGTCGGGCAGCGCCTTGCCGGCAGTCCTGCTGCCGACCTGCTCGCCACCGACGAGGCAAGCATGGATGCCGCCTTGCAGGCGGCGGCCGATTATCCTTACTGGCACCTGTCGCTGCAGTTCAACGAGAACGTCTTGCGCGATGGGCTCGATCCGCTGTCTTTCCTGCACTACCTGCGTTCGCTGGGGCGCATCGTCGCCATCCTGCCGGTGGAGGCGGGCATGCCTGCGGCCGCCGCTATGGATGCCGAGAGCTGTTATCTCGGCGTGGAAATCTGCCTGGTCTCCGATTCCACCCGGCAAACGCTGGAGGATGTGTTTGAATTCGTGCGCGATGACAGCCGTATCGACATCCTGCCTCCGCACAGTCCCCTGTGCGCGTATGCCGCGGTACTGCAACGCCTGGCCCGCGAGGACGCGGCCCGCCTGGCCGGCCAGTGGCGCAGTCTGTCATTGTTCAATGAAGTCCAATGGCGTTGCCTGGGAGCCGTCACCCTGGAGGAAGCGGTCGCCGCCGTGGTGCCGGCGGCCACCGACGCGAGCGCGCGGCCTCGCCCACTGGAGGAGCGGCGCGCGCAGGAACAGAAGTTCATCAAGATCGAGGTCTCCAAGCTGGACCAGTTGATCGACCTGGTGGGCGAGCTGGTCATCGCCGGTGCCAGTGCACGCCTGATCGCACGGCGTCGCAAGGACAGCCAGTTCGAGGAGGCCACCCAGGCCATCGACAGCCTGATGGAACAGATCCGCGATGCCGCGCTGACGTTGCGCATGGTGCAGATCAATGAAGTATTCCAGCGCTTCCCGCGCATCGTGCGCGACATCGCCCGCGATCTCGACAAGGACATCGAGCTGACCATGACCGGCTCCGAGACCGAGCTGGACAAATCCATGGTGGAGCGCCTGGCCGATCCGCTGATGCACATCGTGCGCAATGCCATCGATCACGGCATCGAGCCGGCCGCCGAGCGTATTGCTGCCGGCAAGCCGGCCAAGGCATCCCTGCGGCTCAATGCCATGCACGAATCGGGCAGCGTGCTGGTGGAGGTGATGGACGATGGTCGAGGCATGGATCGCGCGCGTATCCTGGAAAAAGCCATCGCCCAGGGACTGGCCGCGCCCGATGCCGAGCTCAGTGATGGCGAGATCTTCCGCTTCGTCTTCGAGCCCGGATTTTCCACCGCGCAGCAGGTCACTGAGCTCTCGGGACGGGGCGTGGGCATGGACGTGGTCAAGCGTAACATCGATGCCCTGCAGGGTGAGGTGGGCATCGATACCGAACCAGGCCGTGGCACCGTGGTGCGCATCCGCCTGCCGCTGACGCTGGCCATCATCTCGGGCTTCCAGGTGGTGGTGGGCAATGCGGTCTTCGTCATCCCGCTGGATATGGTGGTGGAGTGCATCGACATGCCACCCCGGCAGAGCGGCAGCCACATCGTCTCTGTACGCGGTGAGCCCTTGCCGTTCGTCCCGCTGCGCGAACTGTTTGACCTGCCTGCGCGTGACCAGGGCAGGGGACGCAAGAGCCTGGTGATCGTCCAGTACGGACAATTGCGCGCCGGCCTGCTGGTCGACGGATTGCTGGGCGAGTGCCAGGCGGTGATCAAGCCGCTGGGCCGCTTGTTCGGCAAGGTCAAGGGGCTGTCCGGATCGACCATCCTGGGCGATGGCCGGGTCGCATTGATCCTGGATATCGCGCACCTGGTGCAGCATACCCAGCAACAGGAACAAGGCAATACGGCGGCCTACGCCGAAAGCAGCGTGGCGTCGGCGCCATGACGGGCGCCGATCGGACGCCCGCACCACGAGGGGAAGCGAGCATGCAAGAATCGATGACCAACAGGATGAGCATCAAGCAGATCTTCATCTGGCTGTGTTTAGTCCTGTCCATCCTGGTGGCGGTGGTGATCAGTCTCACCAGTACCTTGCGCCAGGCCAATGCGGCGCTCGAACATGCGCACCAATCGCGCTATGAATCGGCAGCGCTGGCCAATGAACTGCGACGTACCACCGAGGACATGACCAAGTTCGCGCGCGCCTACGTGACCACGGGCGATCCCAATGACGAGGACCGGTACTACATGATCCTCGACATCCGCAACGGCAAGCGTGCGCGGCCCTCCAACTATGATCGCTTCAACTGGGATCTGGTCAGTGCCCGCAAACTGCCGGTGGAGGCGGGTGCCCAGGCGGTGCCGCTGAGTGAACTGATGAAGCGTGCCGGCTTTACCGAAGACGAACTGGCCAAGATGCAGGAGGCCCTGAAACTGGCCGATCAGCTCTCGCGTATCGAGATTACCGCCTTCCATGCGGTCAAGGGCGAGTTCGATGATGGTCAGGGCAAGTTCACCGTGGTCGGCGCACCCAACCAGGCCATGGCGCAGGAGTTGGTGTTCGACCAGACCTACCGTGCGCTGTTCGGTCGCGTGATGACACCGATCAATGACTTCCTGCGCCAGGTCGACGAACGCACCCAGGCCCGCGTGCTCAAGGCCGGTCGCGACTACGTCGAACTGGAACAGAAGATATTCTGGCTGCTGAGCGCCTCCGTGGTGGTGCTGTTTGCCTGTCTCGGGTTTGCCTATCGCACCATCCGCTCGCAGATCGGTGGCGAGCCGCGCGATGCCATGAGCGTATTGCGCCGCGTGGCCGAAGGTGATCTGACGGTGAGTGTGCCGCTGCGCAAGAACGACCGGGTCAGCGTGCTCTACAGCACCCAACAGATGGTCAACAAATGGACCGACGTCATCGGCGATGTCAGCGGCACCGCCAGTGCTTTGGCCTCGGCCTCGGAAGAGATTTCCTCGTCCTCCCAGGCGCTCTCGCACAACGCTTCGCAGCAGGCCGCCAACGTCGAGGAAACCAGCGCCTCGGTGGAAGAGATCACCGCCACCATCGCCCAGAATGCCGACAATGCCAGGACCACCGATGGTATTGCCAGCCTCTCGGCAAGCGCCGCCACCGAGGGGGGGCAGGCGGTGCGCGAGACCGTGGCGGCGATGAAGCAGATTGCCAGCAAGATCGGCATCATCGATGACATCGCCTACCAGACCAACCTGCTGGCACTGAACGCGGCCATCGAAGCCGCGCGCGCCGGTGAACACGGCAAGGGCTTTGCCGTGGTGGCGGCCGAAGTGCGCAAGCTGGCCGAGCGCTCGCAGAGTGCCGCACAGGAAATCATTGCGGTGGCCGAGAACAGCGTGGGCCTGGCCGAAAAGGCGGGCGGCCTGCTCAACCAGATGGTGCCATCGATCCGCAAGACCGCTGACCTGGTGCAGGAAATCGCTGCGGCGTCGGCGGAACAATCGACCGGGCTGGAACAGATCAACAATGCCGTGCACCAGATGGCACAGACTACGCAGATGACCGCATCGGCCTCGGAGGAATTGTCGGCAACCTCGGAAGAGATGAGTGCCCAGGCCATCCATCTGCAGGATCTGATGCGTTTCTTCCGTGTGGACGAGTTGCAGAAGCCGGCGGTACGTGCCAGTGGCGCACCACAGTCGGGGGCGGATGGCAGTCGCCGCAAGCCTGCCCGGCATGCCGCCCAGGACAAGCGCGAGAGCGCACGGCGTCTGTCCATGCTGGATGTGGATGAGGATGCGCCGGGCGTGGATGAATCTTCGTTCAAGCGTTTCTGAGAGGACAGATCATGGCGTTGATCCAGTCCCGTTTCACCGCGCCGCCTGCGGGCCGCGTACGCATCAATTGGCCGTGGGATGAGCGCGGCAGCAAGGAGAGCAGGCCATGCCCAGCGTATCGTTGAATGGCGAATCCGCCCGCAAGCGGCAGCAGGAAGAAGTCATCGAAAGCCGCCAGTTCCTGACCTTCCTGGTCGGAACCGAGAGCTTCGCCATGCCCATTGCCAGCATTCGCGAGATCATCGAATTCGGCGGTCTGACCGAAGTGCCGCTGATGCCCGAGTTCCTGCGCGGCGTCATCAACCTGCGCGGTTCGGTGGTGCCGGTCATCGATCTGTCGGTGCGCTTTGGTCGCGCGCCCACGGTGGTGGCCAAGCGTACCTGCGTCATCATCATGGAACTGATCCAGGACGAGCAGATGCTGTTGCTGGGCGTGATGGTCGATGCTGTCAGCGCCGTGCTGAGCATCGGCGTTGACAGCATCGAACCGCGTCCGTCCTTTGGAGCGGGCATCCGCGCCGATTTCATCGAAGGGATGATCAACGTCAATGAGCGTTTCATCGTCGTGCTGGACGTGCAGCGCGTATTGTCGGTGGATGAACTGGCCAGCCTCCTGGGAATGAGCGCCGAGGATGCCCTGGGTGGCGGGCCGGTGCTGCCGGCGCAAACGCAACAGGAGTAGGTCCATGGCCAGCACCGGCAACCTGGCAGGCAGGCGCGACGCCGTACACGATCGGGGTGCGGGCCAGACCGTTTCTGTCGCCAGCGCTGCCGATGCCGAGGTCAGCGATGAGGACATGCTGCTGTTCCAGCAATTGTTCAAGCAGCACATCGGCCTGCATTTGCCCTTGTCCAAGAAGGCGCTGCTGCAAAGCCGCCTCAGTCATCGTCTGCATGAACTCGGCCTGTGCGGACTGGCGCAGTATCATCGTCTCATCAGCGCGGCGGACGGCGCCGAGGAACGCCAGCGCGCCATTGATCTCATCACCACCAATGAAACCTATTTCTTCCGTGAACAGAGTCATTTCGATTTCCTGACCCAGGAGCTGTTGCCGCAGTGGCGTGACCACAAGAGCCTGCGCGTCTGGAGCGCTGCCAGCGCTACCGGTGAAGAAGCCTATTCTCTGGCCATGTTGCTGGACCATCACCGGCCCCCCGGCAGCTGGTCGGTATTTGCTTCCGATATCAGCACCCGCGTCTTGCGCTTTGCCCGCCGCGCCCTTTATCCGATGGCGCGGGGCGAGAATATTCCACGTCTGTATCTGCGCCGCTATTGCCTGCTCGGCACTGGTGAGTACGAGGGGCATTTCCTGGTGCAGGCCGGCCTGCGTGCCAAGGTCGAATTTGCCCGGCGCAATCTGACCGCGCTGCATGAACACGAGGATGGACTGTACGACCTGATTTTCCTGCGCAACGTCATCATCTATTTCGATTGCGATACCAAGCTGCAGGTCTTGCGCGACGTGATCGCCCGCCTGCGCCCTGGCGGCTACCTGGTGGTGGGCCATTCCGAATCGCTGCACGGCATGGAACTGGACCTGCTGATGCACTCCCCCTCGATTTATCGGAGGCCGCAATGAGTGGGCCGTCTGCATCGGGGGCAGACTCCATCATTCGCGTGATGGTCATCGATGATTCTTCGGTGGTGCGCCAGCTGGTGCAGCAACTGCTGGCGCAGACTGACGATATCCGCGTCATCGGTACCGCACCCGATCCGGTCTTTGCCCTGCGCAAGATGCAGCAGGAGTGGCCCGACGTGATCCTGCTCGATGTTGAGATGCCGCGCATGGATGGCATCACCTTCCTGCGTCAAATCATGGCCACGCGGCCCACGCCGGTCATCATGTGCAGTGCGCGTGCCGCTGGTGCGGGCCATATCACTGCCGAGGCGCTGGCCGCCGGCGCAGTCTCGGTGATTGCCCGTCCGCAACTGGGTGTGCGCGATTTCCTTCGTGAAGCGGTGGTCGAACTGGCCAGTGCCATCCGGGCCGCAGCGCTGGCCGGCCCCGGCACCAGGGGAGCGGCGGGCGCATTGCCCGGCAGTACCGGTGCCATGGCCTCCGCGCTCCGGCTGCGCCCGGTCAAAGCAACATCACGAGAAATACTGCATGATGAGGGCTGGTCTGCGGTCCTGCAGCGTCATACGGCCGATGCGGTACTGGCCGCGCCGGGAAGGGAGGATGGTTATCGTCCACCGACTGCGCGCATCGTTGCCATCGGTGCCTCCACCGGAGGGCCGCAGGCGCTGGAGCGGGTACTGGGCCGCCTGGACCACCGTTGTCCGGGCGTGGTGGTAGTGCAGCACATGCCGCAGCGTTTCACGCGCAGTTTCGCCGACCGCCTGCACCGCATTTCCGGTGCCGAGGTCAAGGAAGCCGAGCATCACGATCTGGTTCTGCCGGGGCGGGTGCTGATCGCTCCCGGCGGTCGACATCTGGTCGTGCGGCGCGATGGTCTGCAGTACTATGTGGAAACATTGGATGGTCCGCTGGTGAGCCGGCACAAGCCTTCGGTGGATGTGCTGTTCCGCTCGCTGGCCAAGGCCGCGGGCAGCAATGCAGTGGGCATCATCATGACCGGCATGGGGGACGATGGAGCAAGAGGGATGCGGGAGATGGCCGATTGCGGCGCCGCCACCTATGCTCAGGACGAGGCCAGCAGCGTGGTCTTCGGCATGCCGAAAGAAGCGATACACATGGGCGGCGTCCGTGACGTCCTCCCGCTCGATCATATCTCCGCAGTGATAGAACAATATGCCTCCAGAGAATCTCAATGAGCTGATCGAATCCGCACTGGTCGTCGACGACAGTGCCCTGCAGCGCCAGCACAGCGTGTCGCTGCTGCAGGCGCTGGGCGTCGATCTGATCTACGAGGCCGGCAACGGCAACGAGGCGCTGGACCTGCTGGCGCTGTTGAAACTGCCGCCGGGCCTGGTCGTGATCGACCTGGAGATGCCGGGCATGGATGGCATTGAACTGATCCAGCACTTGCAGCAAAAGGGTATCGACATTCCTCTGATCGTCGCCTCCAGTCGAGAGACCTCGCTGCTGTTGTCGGTGGAGACCATGATCCACGCGCTGGGCATGAACCTGATCGGCGTATTGCAGAAGCCGCTCAATCAAGGCCAGCTGCATGCAGCGCTGCGATCTTTCCGGCCCCACGGTGGCGACGCTCTTGCCGATGCCGATCCCCAGCCTTCCATGTGTGAGAGCGATCTGGGCGTGGCCATCGGCGGTGGTCAGGTGCTGCCGTATTTCCAGCCCAAGGTAGATGTGCAGACAGGCATCCTCAAAGGCGTGGAAGCGCTGGCGCGCTGGGTGCATCCGGAACGCGGCATGGTGCCGCCGGACCGATTCATTCCGCTGGCAGAGCAATGCGGCCTGATTCACGATCTCACCATCAGCATGATGGACCAGGCCATGGCCCAGGCTGCCGTCTGGCACAGCCGCGGCCTGGCGATCAAGGTAGCGGTGAATCTCTCGCCGCTGTCGCTGGAACAGCCGGATTTCCTGCATCGTATTCTGGAGCTGGTGGACAAGCACGCGCTGCCGGCCGAAAACGTGGTGCTGGAAATCACCGAGAGTTCGGTGGTGGCGCACAAGGGTAATTCACTGGGCATGCTGGCGCGCTTGCGCCTGAAGGGATTTGGTCTGTCGATTGACGATTACGGCACCGGCTTCTCATCGATGCAGCAGTTGGCGCGTATCCCCTTCACGGAACTGAAGATTGACCGCTCCTTCGTGCATGGTGCACATGACCGCAAGAACCTGCGCGTGATTCTGCAATCCGCGCTGGACATGGCGCAACGGCTGGAGCTGGTGACGGTGGCCGAAGGCGTGGAGACCATGGAAGACTGGCGCCTGCTGCAGGACTTCGGTTGCAGCCTGGGGCAGGGCTATCTGATCGGCAAGCCCATGCCGGCCAATGAATTGCCGTTATGGTTGAAGGGACATCATCGCCGGCTCGGCGAATTGCGGCCGCTGGGAAAGGGGAGTGTTAGCGGTGGTGTGACTTGAGATTCGTTGTTGGACTGTTGAATTGAGCGTGGAAATAATCTGTTTTCGGTACGTCGCCGGTTCTTGATGCTGATTCCGTTTGAGGCAGACTTTGCATCATTGTCGTACTAATTTTGGGGTGCAGGTCAACATCTCATCTGAAAAGTGTGCGCTCAGGATTAGGCTATGATGAATCGACTGAAAATGTATCTCCGAGATTCTAAGCTTAGTTCCCATCAATCCATACATCGTTTATCCAATCTGCAAGCGTCGGCCAGCTCTCCGAACTCACTCCATTTCCACTCCAAAATCTGATCTTACCCGTTTGATCCAGGCAGTAATAATCACCGTTATCCTCACATATGGGGAGCCAGTTTGAAGGAACTCCCAACTGCCTTGCAACTTTTACCGCTCGCAGCAAGTCTCCCCTGCTATTGATATCAGGAGAAAGAACTAACGGCTCAATGTTCCCAAAAAAAATGGTGCTCGCGTTCTTTAAAAAATAACGATATTCGTCGCCAAAGGTAATTCCAATTTTCGACTCATAGTTATCAATCAATTCATCATCAGGCTCCAGCAATCTAATCCGTTCACCCGCTGATGCATTTATCAAAGCGTCTACTGCCTCAACCAATTTATTATCCATTTCATCTCACTTAAAATCGTTCGCCCGGCTCTTCCAATAATTACGCCGCCACGTATTGAATACACTGCGATTAATGCCAGATGGGATTCCCGAGCCGGCATTTATGTGTATAGCAGAGTAGTTTTCCTGATGGAACGTCTGCATAACTTCTGCAATGGGACCATCCTGATTTTGCAACATATGATGTAGATTGACGGGGTTCCCATCCTTCCCAATCGGGGCTCTGCCAGCCTGCATTAGTTCTAGATTGGTTTTTCCGGTTTGGCTATCCACCCGATTAGGGTCGATAAGGTCGTCGCGTCGATATACAAAATTTCCAGCGACTTCTACTGGCTCAGCACTCCAGTATTGCCTTTCTTGCCCGAAATATCTCTTTGCTACTTCCTGCCTGGAATATACATTCGGCAAATCCTGATCCGCAGTAAATCGATCACGATCAGGCGTTACCGCCGGTAGCTTTTCCTTTGGCAAGACAAGCTTCCTTGCCTCACCCACCAGGGCTGGAGTAGTAGCCGCGACAGCAGACAACGCTGCCATCCGGACAAGACGGTAGTTTATCGCCTGCTTTACCAGTCCATCACAGGCAGCCGCGCTCAGTCCACCACAGTTATTCGTCCTGAAGGTCGCAACCTCCTTCGCCTGATCAACATCCGTTCCCATCAGAGACGCGTTGCCCATCACGGAACCATAACTGATCACATTCGCTTGACGCCCGATCAGCGTATCTTCAAGTTTTGTATAGCCGAATGGCAATACCTTTACTTCGTTGACATTCGCCGCTTCAGCCAGATTTTTTTGGACGCACGCTACATCCCCTGAAATGATGCAACTTTGCACTGCGGCGATATTCTGGTCAGAGATCTCCTTGTATTTTTTAAAGATTGAGGTGACGTCTCCGTCGCTACAACGACCGTTCTTCTTGCTGCAAGCCTCAATTTCCTTCTTGAGCGCGGCAGCATCAGCATGCTTGAGGAAATTATTGACGACCTCGTTATAAGCCGCAGCCCCTCCCGGCGTCCCACCCACAGCCGCGCCCACCAAGGTACTCGACAGCGCCGTCAACGCTTTCGCCAGATCAGCATCAACACCAGCCTGATTCAAGGCCGAAGCCACCTTAGGTGCGGCTAAAGTACCCGCTCCCGCACCAGTTGCACCGGCGAGACCACCGGTCAGCCCACCCACAACAGTGTGCGCGAGAGTCCGCATGCTCCCGTCTGGCCCCCACTTGGTTTCCAGCGCGCTGGCCTGATCATTGAGCTGGGCTGCCACGACGGGATCAGTTGCTGCACTGGCCTGCTTGCGCAAGTCTTCCGCCTTCTTCTGCTGTTGCTCAGCATAGTCTCCGATCAACTTGGAAGCCTGCTGTCCAAACGCCTGCGTAATCTTGGCCTGCGCCTCTACATCCTCACGCAGTTGATTACCATCCCAGTTCTTAGCAAGGCTGTTGCTGCTGTCCTTGCCAGTGCGCACTGACGTATCCAATGAGGCCACAGCCTGATCCGGACTCTGGCTGGTCTTCGCCTGCTGCGCCTGTGCATCGGTAATCGTCACCCCAGCACCAGAAACACCACTGCGCGTAACACTCGTCTCGCTTCCAGATGCACTGCCCAAGCCCAGCCCGCCGCCTGGCTTGCCGCCGGACATTCCTGCACTAACACTCTGACTCTCTGCCGAGTATTGGCTTCGGTTCTGGATATCTCTGCTGGTGATGGTTCCTGTGGTCAGGCTGTTCTTGCCCTGCTCGACGGCTTGATCGGTACTGGCAATCTGCGCGCCTTTCAGATCCGTATTACCTTTAACGTTGACCTGGAATCCACCATTGCCGGCCGTAATCCCTGCCTGCTGGCCTACATTCGCGTAGTCCGCATCCACACGACTGCGGCTTGCATTGAAGCTGCCTCCAGAGCCATAGCCGATGGTCGCACTGCCGCCAATGCTCTGATCACGACTCTTGAAGCTACTGGTGTCCTGCACGCTGGCGATGTTCAAATCACGGCCCACATTCGCCGCCACCTGTTCACCTGAGACGGCTGCCCCAATCAGATTGGTATCGCGCCCAGATTCAATCTTGACCTGCCCGCCCGCACGCACCTGCGTCGTGACGTTGGACACATCTTTGCCATCACTATTGCCACGGCTACCCGCTGCGTTGGCGGTAACACCAAACTGGATTTTGGTACCAAACTGCGCAGTAACGCCAACTCCCCACGACGACGACGACCGATCACCATGCTGTTCATCCGTGTTTTGAGCAGCGATGAGATTGATATCGTTGTCCGCCTTGAGCGCCAGATTGCCCTTGGCATTGATGTCACTGCCTGCAATGGTGATGTTGCTGTTAGCGCCGTCCCCCTTGGCGCTGATGCTCATGTCGCCACCGGAAACAACGGTAGAGCCGCGTTGCATCACCGTGTTCTGTTCGGTACGACTGCCGTTCTGGCTGCTGCCAATCGTCGCGCTGATACCGACGTTGGCCGAACCCTCGGCAGCACCCTTCTGCATGTCACCTACGGCGCTGTAGACCGACATGCCCGCCGTTGCAGCAGCCAGCGCCTGTACCCGGCCATTCCTGGTTTTACTGGCCGCCTCCGCCATCTGCTGCACCGTCTGCACCGCCGACAACACCGGACTGGTCACCGCCACCGTCACCCCTTGTTGACGGAACTTGTCCTCGGTCACGGTGCGGCTGCTCTGCTGTGCAGCGAGTATGCTGACCGTCCGGGCCACGATGTCGATGTCGCCACCTGGTGCCAGCACATCACTACCGACCTGCGTATAACGATTGCCCGCCACGATGCCCACATCGCCTTGCACGCTGCCAATGGTCGATGCCGACGCAGTCTCGCTATTGCGATCCACATCGCGGCTCTGCATGCGGCTACCCACCGTCACGCCGATGCCCGCTCCCATCACGCCACTCTTGGTCTCCTGACGGAAGTTGCGCTGGCTGCTGCTCTCGCTTGCGGCAACAATGTTCACATCCCCGCCTGCCACAAGCTTCGTCCCCTGCGTAGAAACGATCTGGCTGCCTTTAACATTCACATCGTTCCCGGAGCGCCCAAGAACGGTATCCCCGGAGAAGATACTGCCTGCCTCCCGGCTGGTGCTGCTGGCGTCATCGGTGCGCACCGTCGTGGCTGTCAGGATCCCGCTGCTGCTGCGCTGCCCCTGGTCACGTGCACTGGCCGAGACGTTGGCGGTGCCGATGCGCATGTCACGTCCGGCCTCGACTTGCAGCGCGCCTTCAGCGACTACCTGCGCGCCCTTGCTCGTCACATCCTGACCCGCCTGGATGCGGATGCTGTTGCCGCTGACCTGCGTGGCGACCTCCTTGCTGCCGCTCACCACGGCGCGATTGACACCAACCTCATTGGTGCCGTGTGCACCATTGGCGCGGTCCACGAAGTTTGGACCGGTCAAGCGGCTGACCCAGTTGCTGCCGCCCTTGTCATCGGCCCAGCGGATCTCCTGCCGGAAATACTCCTGGATCACACCAAGACGCACATCCCTTCCTGCCGAGAGCGTGGCGTCGCCGCTGGCGGCAATGACGCCAGCATCGGCTTGCAGATCGCGGCCGGCCAGAAGCACCACGTCCTTGCCGCTGACGCTGGCTACCTGATCGATGTTGCTGCCCGTGGTGGTGGCATTGGCGGTGGTGACGCTGGTACTGCGGATCACCACATCGCGGCCTGCACTCAAGGTCAGCTTGTCATTGGCACTGATGACGCCACCGGCATTTTCGGTATCGGTGGTGGCTGCGACTCGGACATCGCCCCCATCGATACTGCCGCCGAGATTGCGGACGTTGTCTGCGCGCAGCGTCACGCCCCCACGCGCGGCAATGGTGCCGCCCCGATTAATGATGTCCTGCACGCTCTGTAGCACCACCTCATTACCGGCGATCAGGGTCTGTCGGCCACTGACACGCAGATTCGACGGCTGCAGATAGACTTGCGGCACCAGCACTTCCTGCTCACTGCCATCGGCCAGCGTTACCTTGCGTTGTACCAGCCAGACGATGTCGGTCTTGAGCTGGGCGATCTGTGCTTTGGAGAGCGCAATGCCCAAGGCATAACGCTGGGTCTGCGCCTGCTGCAGCCCGGCTTGCATCAGCGCCAGATATTGCGCCTCGTTGTTGCTGAAACCGCTCAGATAGCGCTGGCCGGTGGCCTCCTGGATCTGGCGCTGGATCAGTTGTTGTTCGTAGAATCCATCGCCGAAACGCTGGTAACCCGGGGCGGGACCCGCGCGATCCTGATACGCGCGAACGAGAAAGTCAGAAGACAACCAATTCCGCTCACCGATGAAGCGCGGATCGGTCTGCACCAGTGGCGCCGTCACGCTGCTCTGATTGATCTGGTACAAGGCATTGGCCGGCAGGCTCAGGTCGCGCGTGCTGCCCACCTCGTGCGTGGCGCTCACATCAAGTGGGAATCGGGTTTCTATCGTTTGAGAGGCGTAGGGTGCGCTCTCATAACGACGGTCATCGGCCTTGAAGCGATGACTCTTGATGTAGGTTTTTACCGCCGTGCCCACCGAGGTAACGATCTGCCTGCCCAGCGGACCGGTATTGCGGATGGCGGTGCCATTGACGTTGTCACCGGCCAGGGTGCCCCCGGCGATGAACTGACTGGCGTAGTTGTTGACCACCCCGGCGGCCAGATTCATCCTGCCGCCGGAGGTGATCATGCCGGGTGCGCTGCGGGTGACGATAGTCCGCTGGATCTGCTCGGTGCCGTCGTAGATGATCCATTGACCGAACATTTGTCCATCAAAGGGGGATTGCGCCGAGGGTAAAAGCAGGCGGAAGTTGTCTTCATCGCCCATGGCTCGCCAGTTCTCGGCAGCGATGATCTGGCCATTATCCTTGTGGACGATGCGCGCGTGCTCTCCCGAGATGAAATCGGAAGATCCCACCAGCCGGTAGTTGATGATCCTGCGTCCTGGCTTGCTCTCGTCGGCGATCTCGAAATGCGCATTGCGATTGTTGATCGCATCGGCTGCAATGGTGAGTGCACCATCCGCATTGACAGTCGCACTGGTATTGTTGACTTCGCGCGCGCGTCCGCTCGCACGATGGTCGCTGCCGATGGCGCCGCCAATGGACATGTCCTCGGCTGAATACAGCAGCGCCTTCTCGCTGTTGTGGAGCACCCTGGTCCCGATATCCAGACGCTCACGTGCCGCGATGACCGGGGCCCGCAGCACGCCATCGATGGTTTCCGAGGCGTTGTGCAGCACCTCCGCAGCAAGTGCAATACGGTCACCGTAGAGGCGTCCGGCGCCAAGGTTATAGAGCGTGCCGGCCTGAATGCGCGTAGTGACGCCATCGATCAGGCCCCGGTTGATGAAGTCCTGCCCCGCACCGGCCGAGAGCGAGACATCGCCGCCAAGCAGCGATGCACCCGCGTGATTGTGGATACCTTTGGCCGTCACGCGCAGCACGCCCGCACTGCGTATCTGCACATCCCGGCCAGCAGCGATGGTCCCGGTGTTTTCCAGACGGCCCGCCGCCGTGACGACCAGCTCTCCTTCGGTAGCTGCCAAGGTGCCGCCGTTGTGCACGCCCACACCATGCTCGGTGGCGGTCAGGTAGATGTGGCCGGCATACATGCCGCCCAGTCTGGCAACGTCGATGGCGCGCATCGACGGTGCGCGGCCGGATGAGCTCTCCGGCGTGACCTGCGCGTGATCGGCGCTGACCGTATTGAGACCGGTGGTGAGCCGGAGCTCCCCGGCGCGCAAGGCAGCATGAACACGGACCGCTCGGGCGATCACCTCCGCATATGTCGTGTCACCGGCTCGCAGGCCGGATCCTTCAAAGCTGATGACGCCGCCGCCAACACGATAGCTCTCCAGGTTGCCCTGTCGGATGACCGGCGTCCCCGTGGTCATGGTGGCACGCTGCGCATTGATGAAGCCGCAACCGGCACAGGTGATGCCGGAGGGGTTGGCGATGATCACCTGCGCCCGGTTGCCGGCGACCTCGATGAAACCACGCAGGTAGCTCGGGTCCGATGAGTTGATCTGGTTGAGAATGACCTGCGCGCCACCCTGGGGCATCCAGGGATTGCCGGCGATGTAGCCGCCCAGTTCGGTCTTGCTCGATCCGCCCGCGTTGTTGAGGATGGCGCCCCGCTCATCGACATCGAAGCGCCGATAGCTGTTGACCGAGAGTCCTCTTGCGTTGGGCTGCCGGATGTTGACTACCGGCACGCCATTGGCCGCCTTGACCACCAACGGCTGCTGTTCGCGCGGGGCGTTGCGGTCGACCAGGATCTGCGCATGCGACAGGCTCTGCCATGCCAGTGCCACGCACAGTGCAATGCGCGCGGTGCGCCATGGCTGCAGCGTGAGCGGCACCATTGCGGCTCGGGCCGTTCCTCTCCTCTTGGCACTGATGACAGACGCGGTTTCTGCCACTGCCATCACCATGCCGCGATGACGGTTGAAGATCAGTTTGTAGCGCAGCCGGTTCAAAGGACTCTCCTCCGTGATACCCGCCTTGCGAAAGGGCAAGACGATCGGAGCAGCAGTCTATTTTTTTGTATCGGCGCTAAAAATCAGAAATGTCTCATTTGCTGGAAACTAAAGAACCCAGGTTTCAAGCAATTCGATCGCTTTCGAATATCAATTCATTGCGAAGCTGCAAGATGATTTTGATGAGATGCCTATCGGTTGTGAATCGATGACGACCGGGCTTTCCCGGCCTGTTGGGCTTGCTTGTACGTCAGCGCAGGAGGGGAGCCCATCGGGCAGGAATGCAATTTTCCTGTCGCGGCAAGCAAGTCATAGCCGGCTAATGGCCTGGTTCCTGATCGCATCGAGAAAATCGCGGGCCGGTCCCTGTCCCGGGATCACCACGTCCGTATCGATCTCCAGCATGGGCACCAGCACGAAGGCGCGCTGCGTCATACGCGGATGCGGGACGATCAGTGCCTCTTCCTGCAGGCGTGCATCTCCGTACATCAACACATCCAGATCCAGCGTGCGGGGGGCATTGCGATAGGGGCGTTCACGTCCGTGCTGCAGTTCGATGGCCTGCAGGGCGTGCAGCAGATCCAGCGCCGTGAGTGAGGTACTGAGCAACGCCACGGCGTTGACGTAGTCATCGCCGCTGGAATCGATGGGGGCGGTGCGATAGAGCGAGGAGCTGCGCAGCAGTTGCGACTGCGGCAGCCGGGCCAGGTGGGCGAGCGCCTCTTCGACGGTGGCGCGGGCATCGCCCAGGTTGCCACCGATACCGATCCAGGCCCGCGTGAAAGAGGACGCCACGCGGCTCAGTCGTCGCCCGCAGGCGTACTGTCACCACCCGCGCCGCTACCACCAGCGCCACTACTGCTGCGACGACGGCGACGGCGCTTGGGAGCTTCGGCGGTCCCGGCGTCGGCCGGTTCAGCGGCGCTCTCGGCCGTTTCCTTGAGGGCGGGTGTGCGGGTCTCTGCGGGCGGCGTGCTCTCCTGCTCGATACCGCTGTCGTTGCCGCCCAGGTCGGCGCCAGACTTGCTGCGGCTACGTCCGCCTCGGCGCTTGCGCTTCTTGGGGCCGGCACCGCCGCCGGCGGCATCGGCCGGCTTGCGGGCGATCAGTTCTTCACGCTCGGCACCGTTGCCGGCGATGAAGGCTTCCCACCATTCGCCGAGTTCGGCATCGAGTTCACCGGACTGGCAGCGCAGCAGCAGGAAATCGAAACCGGCGCGCAGGCGCAGATGTTCCAACAGCTTGTAGGGCGCCTTGCCGACGCGACGTTCAAAGCGCGGCTGCATGGCCCAAATGTCGCGCATGTCGGAGGCGATCTTGCGTTGCAGTGCCAGCTTCTCGGTTTGCGCATCGAGCACGTCATCGGCGGCCAGATGCAGCGCGGGGATCGGATACTCACCGGCAGCCTGGTAGGCACGCCATTTCTCCAGCACCTGATGCCACAGCAGCGAAGCGAACAGGAAGCCCGGCGAGACCCCCTTGCCTTCCTTGACGCGGGCATCGGTATTGGCCAGCGCCAGGCTGACGAACTTCTCCCCCAGCGGCTGTTCCAGCACCACATCCAAGAGCGGCAGCAGGCCGTGATGCAGACCCTCCTTGCGCAACTGCTGCAGGCAGGCCAGGGTATGGCCGCTCATGAGCAGCTTCAACATTTCATCGAAGACACGCGCTGCGGGTACGTTGTCGATCAGCGGGGCCATCACGCGGATTGGCGCGCTGCTGGCCGGGTCGATGGTGAACTTGAGCTTGGCCGCGAAGCGCACCACGCGCAACATGCGCACCGGGTCTTCGCGGTAGCGCGCTTCCGGTTCGCCGATGATGCGCAGTTTCTTGTCGCGGATGTCGGCGATGCCGCCGTGATAATCCAGCACCGCCTGGCTGGCCGGATCGTAGTACATCGCGTTGATGGTGAAATCGCGCCGGGTGGCATCCTCATGCTGCTCGCCGAAGGTGTTGTCGCGCAGTACGCGGCCGTGCTCATCCTTGGGCGCCGCTTCGGCCGAGGCACCACGGAAGGTGGTGACTTCGATCAGTTCCTGACCAAACATCACATGCACGATCTGGAAGCGGCGGCCGATGATGAAGGCGCGGCGAAACAGTTGCTTGACCTGTTCCGGCGTGGCATTGGTGGCCACATCAAAGTCCTTGGGCTTGATGCCCAGGAGCAGGTCACGTACCGCACCGCCGACGATGAAGGCCTTGTAGCCGGCTTCCTGCAGGGTCTGCGTCACACGCACCGCATTGGGCGAAACCAGCGCCGGATCAATGCCGTGCTGCTTGGGGCCGAGCACATCGGGCTCGATCTTTCCCCCGTTGGCACTCGCCTTGGCGCGCGATTTCTTGGGAGGCTCGGTGCCCTCGGCAGCGGCGGTCTTGCCCCGGCCCAGAATGGAGCGAATCAGTTTCTTGATCATTGCGCGTGGCCGTCGGCGAAGAGGTTCAGCACCGGCCAGCCGCGTGCCTGAGCATGCGCCAGCAGCTTGTCGTTGGGGTTGGTGGCGATGGGATCGGTTACGCGTTCGAGCAGCGGAATGTCGTTCTGCGAATCGCTGTAGAAGTAGCTGCGCTCGAACTGGGCCAGCTTGAAGCCCAGGCGTTCCAGCCAGGCTTCGGTATGCACGATCTTGCCCGGGCCGAAGGTAGGCGTACCGTCGAGCTTGCCGGTGAGGTTGCCCTTTTCATCGAGCATGGGCAGGGCGGCGATCAGGTGTTCCACGCCGAAGTGCGAGGCGATGGGCTTGGTCACGAAGTGGTTGGTGGCGGTGACGATGGCCACCAGGTCACCGGCGTCGAGATGCTTCTTCACCAGGGCCACGGCTTGCGGCAGGATGGCGGGCTTGACCACTTCGTCCATGAATTGCAGGTGCATCTCGTCGAGCTGTGTGCGCGTGAAGCGCGACAGGTTGCCCAGCGCAAACTCCAGGTAGGCCACCGGATCGAGCGTGCCGTTCTGATAATGGGCGAACCATTCGTCATTGGCCTTGCGGAAGCTGTCGGCATCCACGGCGCCGATGCGCGCCATGAATTCGCCCCACTCGTGGTCGGAGTCGAGCGGCAGCAGGGTATGGTCGAGATCGAAAAGGGCGAGGTTCATTGTTCTCCGGATTCCTGTTGTAACAGTTCGCGTAGCAAGGGCAGGGTGATGGCGCGCTTGGTGGCCAGCGAGTAGCGGTCCAGCGCGTCGAGCATGCGCGACAGCGAGGGCATGTCGCGTCGGTAGTGGGTGAGCATGTACATCATCACGGCGGGAGGAATCTCCAGGCCGCGGTCCAGGGTGATCTGCAGCAGGGCGGCGATCTTCTCGTCGTCCGACAGGTCATGCACCTGGTAGATCAGGCCCCAGCCGAGCCGGGTGCGCAGGTCTTCGCGCAACTCCAGGCGGGTCGGTGGCAGGGTGCCGGTGCAGACCATGCAGCCGCCCTGTTCGCGGATCTGGTTGAACAGGTTGAAGGCAGCGATCTGCTGTTCCTCGAACAGCTGATCGACATCGTCGAGCAGGTAGTGACTGGTCTGCGGGTGATAGTCGAAGGCGGCGTCGGGAGAGTCGGCACCGATCAGGCGTGCGCGCTGGCCTTCCTGTCCGGCCTTGGTGGCCAGGGCATGCAGCAGGTGGGTCTTGCCGGCACCGGCTTCGGCCCAGAGGTAGATGAAGCGGTCGGTGCTGGCGCTGCCGCGCTGGGCGGATTGCTCCGCGCCGGCCGTGGCCAGCAGCTTCAAGCGCTCCAGCAGTTCTGCATTGCGGCCGGTCACGAAGCTGTCGAAGCTTTGCGGCTGGTCCGCGCTCAAATCGAGCGGAATCTGTTTCATCGGCGTGTATCAGCTACGGCGGCTGTCAGGGTATGGCAGCCAGTTAATGCAGGACGGCGCCAAGCGCCCGGGCCTGCGCAGCGTCCTGCAAGGGCAGGGGGGGCTGTGATCAATCATAGACTCTTCAACGGTTGTAAAAATTGCTGGCCAGATACTCGCGCCGCACATGGATGGCGATCACCGAGACAATGGCCGAGGCCGGCAGCGCCAGCAGCACGCCGACGAAGCCGAACAACTGGCCGAAGGCCAGCAAGGCGAAAATCACCACCAGCGGATGCAGGCCGATACGCTCGCCCACCAGCTTGGGCGTGAGGATGAAGCTTTCCAGCACCTGTCCCACGCCATAAATCAGGGCTACCCACAACAGGCCGATGGCACCATCGAATTGCAGGATGGCCGCCAGTATCGCCAGCACCAGCCCGAGACCAAAACCCACGTAGGGGATGAACACCAGCAGGCCCGTCAACACGCCCACGGGAAGGGCGCTGTCGAATCCGGCGACGCTGAGCGCAACCGAATAATAGACCGCCAGCACCAGCATCACCAGCAATTGTCCACGCAGGTACTGTCCCAGCAGACTGTCGACCTCGGTCGCCATGGTGTTGACGCGACCGGCCCAGCGGCGCGGGATCAGGATCTGCAGGCGTTTCTGGAAGGGATGCCAGTCCTGCAGCAGGTAAAACAGCACCATCGGCACGAACAGCAGATTGGCCAGCCAGGCCAGCAGCGCCGTGCCGCCTACCTTGGCCGAGGCCAGCACCGAACTCCACAGCTCGTCGCCGCTGGTGCTGATCTGTTGCGTGAGCAAGGCCTTGATGCCGGCCAGGTCCAGTCGCACGTCGATACCCAGCTGGTGCAGGCGCGGCGAGAGGAAGGCATTCAACTTGTCCAGCAGCGGCGGTATCTGGGCCTGCAGCAGCGGGATCTGGCGCAGCACCAGCGGTACCACGATCAGCACCAGGGCCAGGCCGGCCAGGATCAGCAGCAACACCATGATCGTCACGCCCACGAAACGCGGGATGCGGACCGGACCGATGCGACGGCTGGCGATCCAGTCCACGCCGGGGTTGAGCGCATAACCGATGATGCCGGCGGCAACAAAGGGGGACAGCATCGGCCCCAGCGCCACCAGCAGCGTCAATAGCAAAATGCCGACAATGAGCCACGCCAGGTTCTGTTTTTGCTCTTCGGATAAAGAAAAAGGCATGGATTCGGAGTTCGGGAGTGTCGGTTTTGTTAAAATCACGGCTTGGCAGGGCGGCTTCGCCCCTGAATCCCCTATTTTACCGTCTTCACTGGCAATATTTCATCATGACTTCACCTTCCAATGTCTCCCTCTCCTACCGTGACGCTGGCGTCGATATCGATGCCGGTGACGCCCTGGTCGAAGCGATCAAGCCGTTCGCCAAGCGCACCACCCGCGAAGGCGTGCTGGGCGGCATTGGCGGGTTCGGTGCCCTGTTCGAGATCAGCAAGAAGTACAAGGAGCCGGTGCTGGTCTCCGGTACCGACGGCGTGGGCACCAAGCTCAAGCTGGCCTTCCACCTCAATCGTCACGATACGGTCGGTATCGACCTGGTGGCCATGAGCGTCAACGACATCCTGGTGCAGGGCGCCGAGCCGCTGTTCTTCCTGGATTACTTTGCCTGCGGCAAGCTGGACGTGCCCTCGGCCACCGATGTCATCAAGGGCATCGCCGCCGGTTGCGAACAGGCCGGCTGCGCCCTGATCGGCGGTGAAACCGCTGAAATGCCCAGCATGTACCCCGATGGTGAATACGATCTGGCAGGATTTGCCGTGGGCGCGGTGGAAAAGTCCAAGATCATCGACGGCACCAAGATTGCCCCGGGCGACGTGGTGCTGGGCCTGGCCTCGTCGGGTGCGCATTCCAACGGTTATTCGCTGGTGCGCAAGATCCTGGAGGTGGCCAAGCCGGACCTGGACGCCGATTTCCACGGCCGCAAGCTGGCCGATGTACTGATGGCCCCGACCCGCATCTACGTCAAGCCGCTGCTGTCGCTGATGGAGAAGCTGGAAGTCAAGGGCATGGTCCACATCACCGGTGGCGGCCTGGTCGAGAACATCCCGCGCGTGCTGCAGGATCACCTGACCGCTGAACTGGATGCCAAGTCCTGGACCATGCCGCCGCTGTTCACCTGGCTGCAGCAGCACGGTGGCGTGGCCGATGCGGAAATGCACCGCGTCTTCAACTGTGGCATCGGCATGACCGTGATCGTCTCCCGGGAAAACGCTGACGCTGCTGAAGCTCACCTGAAGGCCGCTGGTGAAACCGTCTACCGCATCGGTACCATCCGCGCCCGCGCCGAAGGCGAAGCGCAGACCATCGTGCGCTAAGCCGGACAGGCAAAGCCATGCAAATCATGTAAATCCTTTTAAGGATTTACAAAGTTTAAAAGGCTGCATTCTTCGGAATGCAGCCTTTTTTATTTCCGGCAGAACATTTCCCGCCAGATGAAAACTTGGTTTTAACTTAGTTTTGTCAAAACAAAAACTAAGTTTCCAAAAAGAAAAATCTAACAGTTCAGCTCGCCTGCCCGACATCCCCATCCTGTTCGGCCAGGATCTGCCGCGGCACCGCCTGCAGTCCCCTCGCCACGCCATTCGGCGGCGGCACGCGCACCGGCTCGCTGATGTCGGTGGCCGTCGAGAGCACATTGAGGGTGTCTTCCGGTGGGGCATCCCAGACCGGATCGTCGATGGCCTCGAAGACGCGCTTCAATTGCGAACCCCAGCTGCGCCGGATCATCTGGAAATACTGGTTCTGCTCATCGATGGTGACGAAGCGCGTCACGGCCAGGTCTTCGCTTTCGTAGACGAGCAGGTCCAGCGGCAGGCCCACCGAGATGTTGGACTTCAAGGTCGAATCCATGGAGATGAGCGCACACTTGGCCGCCTCGTCCAGCGAGGTCTGGGGGGTGACCACGCGGTCGATGATGGGCTTGCCGTACTTGGATTCGCCGATCTGGAAGTAGGTGTTCTCATCGTGCGATTCGATGAAGTTGCCTGCGGAATACATCTGGAACAGGCGGCAACGCTCGCCACGGATCTGTCCGCCAAAGATGATGCTGACGTTGAAATCGATACCGAACTTGCTCAGCTCGGCGGCTTCGCGGTCATGCACGGCGCGAATGGCGTCGCCCAGGATCTGCGCGGCTTCGTACATGGTGGTGGCGGTCCAGATGCTGCGTCCCTCGGCATTGGTGCGCTCGGTGAGCATCTGGCGGATGGATTGCGAAATCGACAGGTTGCCGGCGGTCATCAAGACCATCACGCGGTCGCCCGGATTTTCGTAAACACTCATCTTGCGGAAGGTCCCGATGTGGTCCACTCCCGCATTGGTGCGCGAATCGGACAGGAACACCAGGCCGCTGTTGAGGCGCATGGCTACGCAGTAGGTCATGATGGCAACGTGATACGTGGAAACGGAAAGCCGGATTTTACCGTAAGGCCCGGCGCCAGAGCGTGCGCGCCGGGGGCATCTGTCGTGACGTACCTACAGTAACGGCCTGTTTCCCGAAAAGATGACAGCGGCTGTGCTTCTTTCTTGCGCGCCAGGCACAGCCGGAGCGGCTTACGCTGCCAAAGGAACAAGAAAATCGCGGCTGATGCGATTGCCCAGCTCGAAGATGCGCTCCAGGAACTCGGTGAGCGTATCGTGCAATCCGGCCTCAAGGATTTCCTCGATGCGGGCGAACTTCAGGTCGGCGTGGAGCTTGCCGGCAAAGCGCTCGGTATCGGCCGAGACATCGTTGCGCACATGGTGCAGGTTGGAGATCACGTTGCCCATGCAGGCCAAGAGCGAACGCGGCATGTCCGCGCGCAGGATCAGCAGCTCGGCCACCCGTTCAGGCGTGATGACGTCGCGGTAGACCTTGCGGTAGATCTCGAAGCCCGACACCGAACGCAGGATCGCCGCCCAGTAGTAGAAGTCCAGCTGTCCTGCTTCATCGCGGGCGGCCTGGCTTTGCGACTGCGACTGGCCATTGAGCTTCTGCGACTGCGCTTCCTTGGTGCCGTGGAACTTGACATCGATGATGCGCGCCGTATTGTCGGCACGTTCCAGGAAGGTGCCCAGGCGGATGAAGTGGAAGGCCTCGTCCTCCAGCATGGTGCCGATGGTGACACCGCGCGAGAGATGCGAACGATGCTTGACCCATTCGAAGAAGTCGCTGGGGTTCTGTTCCAGCGCATTGGTTTGCAGGTAGGACTGCATCTTGATCCAGGTGGCGTTCTGGATCTCCCAGGCTTCGGTGGTCAGCGCGCCGCGCACGGCGCGCGCATTCTCGCGCGCCTGGCGCAGGCAGGAGGCGATCGAGGACGGATTGTTGGGGTCACGCACCATGAAGTCGATGACATCCTTTTGCGTGAGCTTGTCGTATTTCTGGTTGTAGCCATAGAGCAGTTCCGAGATGCCCAGCACGGCACGCCAGCCCTGCTCGGCGTCATCCACCGATTGCGGCAGCAGCGCGGTCTGTACGTGCACGTCCAGCATGCGGGCGGTGTTCTCGGCGCGCTCGGTGTAGCGGGCCATCCAGAAGAGGTGATCGGCGGTACGGCTGAGCATCTTATTTCTCCAGAATCCAGGTGTCCTTGGTGCCGCCGCCTTGCGACGAATTCACCACCAGCGAGCCTTCCTTCAAGGCCACGCGCGTCAAGCCGCCCTTGACCATGGTGATCTGCTTGCCCGACAAGACGAAGGGACGCAGATCCAGGTGGCGCGGCGCAATGCCGGACTCCACATAGGTCGGGCACACCGACAGGGCCAGCGTGGGCTGGGCGATGTAGCCATCGGGTTTGGCGATGATGCGCGCGCGGAAGTCCTCGATTTCCTGTTTGGTGGAGGCCGGGCCGACCAGCATCCCGTAGCCACCAGCACCGTGCACTTCCTTGACCACCAGCTTTTCCAGATTGGCCAGGGTGTAGGAGAGATCTTCCTTCTTGCGGCACTGGTAAGTCGGTACGTTGTTGAGGATGGGTTCTTCGGTCAGATAGAAGCGCACCATGTCCGGCACATACGGATAGATCGACTTGTCGTCGGCCACGCCGGTACCGATGGCATTGGTCAGCGTCACCTTGCCGGCGCGATAGGCCTGCAGCAGGCCCGGCACACCGAGGGCCGAATCGGGACGGAAGGCCAGCGGATCGAGGAAGTCGTCGTCGATGCGGCGATAGATCACGTCGACCCGCTTGGGGCCGCGCGTGGTGCGCATGTAGACCACGTTGTCCTTGACGAACAGATCCTGCCCCTCCACCAGTTCCACCCCCATCTGCTGGGCCAGGAAGGCATGCTCGAAGTAGGCCGAGTTGTACATGCCGGGAGTCATCACCACCACGGTCGGATCGGTCACCCCGGCCGGGGCCACCGAACGCAGGTTGTCCAGCAGCAGGTCGGGATAGTGATCGACCGGCGCGATCTTGTGGCGCTTGAAGAGGTCGGGGAAGAGCCGCATCATCATCTTGCGGTTCTCCAGCATGTAGGAGACCCCGGACGGCACGCGCAGATTGTCTTCCAGGACGTAGAATTCACCTTCGCCCGCGCGCACGATATCGACACCCGCGATGTGGGCGTAGATGTCGTTGACCACGTTCACATCCTGCATCTCGCGCCGGTACTGGGCGTTCTGGAAGATCTGCTCGGGCGGGATGATGCCGGCCTTGACGATCTTCTGCTCGTGGTAGATGTCGTGGATGAACATGTTGAGCGCCTTGACGCGCTGGACCAGTCCCGCTTCCAGTTTGGCCCATTCGGCCTTGTGGATGATGCGCGGGATGATGTCGAAGGGGATCAGGCGCTCGGTGCCGGCATCGTTTCCATAGACGGCAAAGGTAATGCCGACGCGGCGGAAGATCAGGTCGGATTCGGCACGTTTGCGGGCGATGATTTCCGGCGATTGCGCGGAAAGCCAGCTGGCGAATTCTGCATAGTGCTGACGCACTTGACCTGCTTCGCTGCCGGCGCCTCCTGAATACATCTCATCAAAAAAATGTGCCATAGATTTGCTTCGTGTTCCCGTGGGGAGCGGGAATCTTTCTAAGTGGGTTGTAACGAAAACAGAGGCGGTGGGTACGGCAAAACTAAAGCGTGGGTACGGCATGAAGCGATGGCGCTAAGGAACTGCACCTGCACGCCAGAGCCAGCGTGCATGAAGAAAGACTAACAGAGGCTTGAAATTTTTGACAGAGGAAAATTGCATGCTTTTGCTCCTCGCCCGTGCGGGTCTGCTGCCATCAAACGCAGACCCGCAGCGGCTTCAGTTATTCCATGGCGTGGCTGCGGGAACCGCGCAGGGGGCCGGCATATCGATGGTCTTGAAGTCGGCCGGACTAACGATTTCGAGATATTCCATGTCGGGCGAATAGTCGAACAGGAAGTGCACGATGCCCGGTCGCTGGTGCACGCAATCGCCCGCCTTGACCAGCGTGACCTCGGTTTCATACATGAAGCGCGCCCAGCCTTTCAACATGATGACGATATGGAAGTTGGCTTCGTGTCGGTGCCACCCGGTACCCGTCTGGGGCGCCATGTTGGCCTTGACCAGCTGGGCCACCACCTGGCCGCCGGTAGCGGCGGCAATGCCCAGGTCGCGATACAGGAAGAAGTCGCGCAGACCGCCGGTTTCATAGGGCGTGTCGCCCTCGCTCACATGCGAGAAGGTGTTTTGCGCCAGTACGCTTGGATCAGCTACGGTATTCATCACATCCATCCTTTCTGCGGTCTCCCGCCATGGGCCTGCGACAAAAAACGGGCGCGACTTTGCTGCCTTTGCTCATTGGTGCTGATGCTTCTGCGCCCTAGAATTCCACGTCCAGTTCGTCGATATCCTCCGGTTCCTTTTTGGCTGCCGCGATCCATTCCTGCATCTCCGGCATGGCCATGATGCGCTTGGCATAGGCGGTGCAGATCGGATCGAGCTTGACGTCATAGGTCATGAAGCGCGTCACCACGGGCGCGTACATGGCATCGGCCATGGTGCGCTGTTCGCCGAACAGGAAGGGGCCGCCATACTTGGCCAGGCATTCCTTCCAGATGGTGGTGATGCGCACGATGTCGGCTTCGGCGCGGGACCACACCTTGAAGTTGGGGAAGTGGCCCTTGAGATTCATCGGCAGCGCTGCGCGCAGGGCCGAGAAGCCCGAGTGCATTTCACCGCATACCGAGCGGCAATGCGCACGGGCGGCGAGGTCGGCCGGCAGCAGCTTTGCACCGGGGCGGATTTCGTTGAGATATTCGGCAATGGCCAGCGTATCCCATACCAGTACGTCGCCATGGTGCAGGCTGGGTACCAGGATGGAGGAAGACAGCAGCAGGATCTCTGCCCGTGCCGACGGATCGTCCGGCGGTACGATGTCTTCCTCGAAAGAGAGCCCGGCGAACCTGGCCATGAGCCAGCCGCGCAGGGACCACGAGGAGTAGTTCTTGCTGGTGATGCGCAAAGTCGTCTTAGGCATGTCAGTCCCTTATCTGTTTTGTGCAGGTTGACTTTGGGCACGCGGCCGCGTGAGCGGCGGTGTCTTGTTCATCATCTTCATCGTCCGCACCGTCTGCGCTCGGGGCGGACACGGGCCACCGGAGCGGACCGCCTACCGCTACTTGCAAGGCTTGTGCCAGCTCGCGGGAAAAGTCGATCGAGCGTGCGCGAGGTGATGTGCGCAGCCATCTGGCGCATCCGGCATTGCACAAATGCCGTCCGCGCGGGGCTTGCGTCACCATCAATGGCACGACAATTGCATCGATGGCGGGGCGAGCGGACACCAAAAAGAGACAACCGAGGGCGGCGCTTCATGATCAATACCTATCAGCTCTACCAGAACTACGCCGACGCCACCGATCCGCTGCGGGCCTGTGCCCGCATGATGGCGCCCCTGCTGGGAGCGACCTGGCCCGGCATGCCGGTCAATCCGGCCCTGCGCAAGATGGCCTCGGCCTGCGAGGTCTTTGCGCGCACCCAGTTGACCCATGCACGCCCGCCCTTCGACATCGTCGAGGTGGTCGATGGTGGGCGCACAATTGCGGTGCACGAGGAGGAAATCAGCGCCACGCCCTTCTGTGGCCTGCTGCGTTTCCGCAAGGAAACCTCGGATGCCCAACCCAAGGTGCTGGTGGTGGCGCCGATGTCGGGCCACTTCGCCACGCTGCTGCGCGGGACCGTCAGGACGCTCCTGCGTGACCATGATGTCTACATCACCGACTGGCGCAATGCGCGCGATGTTGCCCTGGAGCATGGTCGCTTTGGTCTGGATGAATACGTTTCCCATGTCATCGATTTTCTCGCGGTGCTCGGTCCCGGCGCGCATCTGCTGGCCGTGTGCCAGCCCACGGTGGCCGCACTGACTGCCACCTCGATCATGGCCGAGGACAATCACCCCGCGCAGCCGCGCACCCTGACCCTGATGGCCGGGCCGCTCGATACCCGGGTCAATCCGACCGCGGTCAACGCGCTGGCCAAGAGCAAGCCGATCAGCTGGTTCGAAAAGAACATGATCAGCACCGTTCCGGCGCGCCATGTCGGGGCCGGGCGGCGTGTCTATCCGGGCTTCGTGCAGCTGGGCGCCTTCATGAACATGAACCTGAACCGCCACATCGAGGCTTTCCGCAAGCTCTATCATCATCTGGTCGAGGGCGAGCAGGCGCAGGCGGCACAGATCAGGGATTTCTACGAAGAGTATTTCGCCATGGCCGACCTGCCGGCGGAGTTCTATCTGGAAACGGTCCGCACGGTGTTCCAGGAACATGCGCTGCCGCTGGGCAAGCTGACCTACCGCGAACGCGTGGTCGACCCGCGCGCCATCCGTCGCACCGCGCTATTCACCATCGAGGGCGAGAAGGACGATATCTGTGCGGTCGGCCAGACCGTGGCCGCACAGGAAATGTGCAGCAGCATCCGGCCCTACAGGCGTCTGCACCATGTTCAGACGGCGGTGGGGCATTACGGTGTCTTCAACGGACGACGTTGGGACAACGAGATCTATCCGCGGCTGCGGGATTTCATTAACATGAATCACCGGTGAACTTGCAGTGCTTGTCAGGACGTGCGAAAAACTTAGTTTTCAGGATCGAAAGATTAAGTTTTTCTTCGCCCGGCACTAACACTCTCACATACACTCACAACGAGGTAGCTCCAACAGGATAGTCATCAGGAAAGTAATCAGGCGGTAAGAAAAACAAGGTATGCAGGAGAACTGCTCCGCATATCGCCAACAACCAAGCCCCGCGCTTGACCATTTGCTTGTCGTAAAGGAATTCCATGTCGATCCACGTGGCCCTGAACCATGTCACCTCTTACAAGTACGACCGTGCCATCAACCTGGGTCCGCAAGTCGTCCGCTTGCGTCCCGCCCCGCACAGTCGTACCCGCATCCTGAGCTATTCGCTGCGCGTGCTGCCCGAGCCGCATTTCATCAACTGGCAGCAGGACCCGGAATCGAACTACCTGGCACGCCTGGTGTTCCCCGAGAAGACCACCGAATTCAAGATCGAGGTGGATCTGGTGGCCGAGATGTCGGTCATCAATCCCTTCGATTTCTTCCTCGAACCTTACGCCGAGCAGTTCCCTTTCGAGTATGCCGAGGACCTGCAGAACGAGCTGTTGCCCTATCGCCAGAAACTGCCGTTGTCGCCGTTGTTCGAGCAATTCCTCAAGAGCGTTCCACGCGAGAAGGTGGGCAGCGCCAATTTCCTGGTGGCCTTGAACCAGAAGCTGGCCAATCACATCGGCTACACCATCCGCATGGAACCCGGCGTGCAGACGCCGGAAGAAACGCTGACCCTGAAGTCCGGCTCCTGCCGTGACTCCTCCTGGTTGCTGGTGCAGTTGCTGCGCCACCTGGGCCTGGCCGCGCGCTTCGTCTCCGGCTACCTGATCCAGCTGACCGCCGACCAGAAATCGCTGGATGGTCCCTCCGGTCCCGAGGCCGACTTCACCGACCTGCACGCCTGGTGCGAGGTCTATCTGCCCGGTGCCGGCTGGGTCGGGCTGGACCCGACTTCGGGCCTGTTCGCCGGGGAAGGCCACATCCCCTTGTCCTGCACACCCGAGCCGGCCTCGGCTGCGCCGGTCAGCGGCCTGGTCGATCCCTGCGAGGTGGAGTTCGAGCACCTGATGTCGGTCCGGCGCATCTGGGAAGCGCCACGCGTGACCAAGCCCTATACCGAAGAACAATGGGCCGCCATCGAGAAACTGGGCCATGCCATCGATGCTGACCTGCAGGCCAATGACGTGCGCCTGACCATGGGCGGCGAACCGACCTTCGTCTCGCTGGACCACCCGGACGAGCCGGAGTGGAACACCGCCGCCATGGGCCCGACCAAGAAGCCGCTGGCGGCCGAGCTGTATCACCGCATGCGCAACAAGTACGCCGCGCAGGGTCTGCCGCATTTCGGCCAGGGCAAGTGGTATCCGGGCGAGCAGTTGCCGCGCTGGGCGCTCAATTGCTACTGGCGCCGCGACGGTGAACCGATCTGGCTCAATCCAGCCCTGATCGGTGACGAGACCCGGCCGAACGTGATCGACAAGATCGTCACCAGCCATTTCCTGCATCGCGTGGCGCAGCGTTTGCAGGTGGATGGCAAGAACGTCTTCCCGGCTTATGAAGACGTGTTCTACTACATGTGGCGCGAGCGCCGCCTGCCGGGCAACGTCGATCCATTCGATTCGCGCGTGGATGACAAGCAGGAGCGCGAGCGCCTGATGAAGGTTTTCACGCAGGGCCTGCAAAGTGCGGTCGGCCATGTGCTGCCGCTGGCGCGTCGCGACGATGGACTCGGCTGGCAGAGCGGTGCGTGGTTCCTGCGCAGTGAGCGCTGCTACCTGTATCCGGGCGACTCTCCCCTGGGTTATCGCCTGCCGCTGGATTCGCTGCCCTGGGTCAAGGAGGGCGAGTATCCCGCCGTCCATCCGGCCGATCCCACCCAGAACTTCCGCCCCTTGCCCAGCAGCGCCGAGATCCGCCGCCAGCTGGGCAGTCCGCAGGAACCGGCGGCGCGCCCGGACAAGGCTGCCAGCGCGGCCGCTGCCATCACTGGCGAAGGCCGCAGCAGTGCAGCCACTACGGCGGCCAGCACCGCTACCCAGACCGTGCCCGCCCCCTTCGAATCAGCCAACTGGCTGACCCGCACCGCGCTGTGTGCCGAGGTACGCAATGGCGTGTTCTACCTCTTCATGCCGCCGCTGGCGCAGCTGGAGCATTATCTGGAACTGGTGGCCGCCATCGAGGCCGTGGCCGAGGAGCTCAAGCAGCCGGTCCTGCTGGAAGGCTACGAGCCGCCGCACGATCCGCGTCTGCGCAAGTTCAGCGTCACGCCCGACCCGGGCGTGATCGAGGTCAACATCCAGCCGGCCAACAACTGGAGCGAACTGGTCGAGCAGACCACCCACCTGTATGAGGCCGCACGGGCCTCGCGCCTGACGACAGAAAAGTTCATGCTCGATGGCCATCATTCCGGCACCGGGGGCGGCAATCACATGGTCCTGGGCGGCATCACGACCAGTGATTCACCTTTCCTGCGACGCCCCGATCTGCTGCGCAGCCTGATCTCCTACTGGCACAATCATCCTTCGTTGTCCTACCTGTTCTCGGGCATGTTCATCGGTCCGACCTCGCAGGCGCCGCGCATCGATGAGGCGCGCAACGATTCGACGGTGGAAATCGAACTGGCCTTCAGCGAGATGGACAAGCAGGTCGCCAAAGGGGAATGCCCGCCCTGGCTGGTGGACCGCCTGCTGCGCAATCTCTTGATCGACGTGACCGGCAACACCCACCGCGCCGAGTTCTGCATCGACAAGATGTATTCCCCCGACAGCGCCACCGGCCGCCTGGGCCTCCTGGAGCTGCGCGCCTTCGAAATGCCGCCGCATGCGCGCATGAGCCTGACCCAGCAACTGCTGCTGCGTGGTCTGGTGGCGCGCTTCTGGAAGGAGCCCTACAAGCCGGCGCGCCTGGTGCGCTGGGGCACGGAACTGCATGACCGCTTCCTGCTGCCGCACTTCATCGAGCAGGATTTTGCCGACGTGATGGCCGACATGAACGAGGCCGGCTATCCCATGCGGGCCGAATGGTTCGCGCCGCACATGGAATTCCGCTGCCCCAAGATCGGCGACTATGCCGTCAAGGGCATGCAGGTCGAATTGCGCACTGCGCTCGAACCCTGGCACGTGCTGGGCGAGGAAAACAGCGGTGGCGGCACGGCGCGCTATGTGGATTCCTCGCTGGAACGCCTGCAGGTCAAGATCACCGGCATGGCCTCCGACCGTTACGTGCTGACCTGCAATGGCGTTCCGGTGCCGCTGCAGCCGACCGGTACCGTCGGGCAGTTCGTCTCCGGTGTACGTTATCGGGCCTGGCAGCCGCCGTCGGCGCTGCATCCGACCATCCCGGTGGATTCGCCGCTGACCTTCGACCTGATCGATACGTGGAATGGCCGCAGCCTGGGCGGTTGCCAATATCATGTGGTGCATCCGGGCGGTCGCAATTACGAAACCTTCCCGGTCAATGCCTTCGAGGCGGAAAGCCGCCGCCTGGCGCGCTATTTCCGCATGAACCATACCCCGGGAAAATGGCAGCTCACCCCGGCGCGGGCGTCTATCGAGTTTCCTTTTACGTTAGACTTACGCTACTTCTAAAACTGAGCCGGGCGCCGTTGCAGGCGCGGCGCGCAGCCCGGCCACTCACTGACTTATGCCCCAGCGTCTACTGGAAAGCTATCCGGTCGCCAGCGATCGTTATGACGAGATGCTGGCCGCCGACGGCCGCCTGCGCCCGCACTGGCGAACGCTGATCGACCAGCTTGAAAACCTCTCGCCGGAGATGCTGCGCCGGCGCGCCAACGAGGTACGCGACGCCATCGCCTCCGATGGCGTGACCTACAACGTCTATGCCGACCCCAAGGGCGCCAACCGCCCCTGGGAGCTGGATCTGCTGCCGCACCTGGTGTCCTCCGAGGAATGGGATTTCCTGGAGCGCGCCGTGGCCCAGCGGGCGCGTCTGATGAATGGCCTGCTCGCCGACATCTACGGCCCCCAGACCCTGATCGCCGAAGGTCTGTTGCCGCCCGCGCTGGTGTTCGGCCAGCACGGCTACCTGATGCCCTGCCACGGCTGGCAGCCACCGGGCGGCGTGCATCTGCATGCCTATGCGATCGATCTGGCGCGCTCGGGCGATGGTACCTGGTGGGTGGTGTCGGACCGCACGCAGGGTCCGTCCGGTACCGGCTATGCGCTGCAGAACCGCCAGATCATGGCGCGCGCCATGCCCGAGGCGCTGCGCGACATGCACGTGGAGTCGCCGCACCGCTACTTCCATACCCTGCGCGCGATGTTGACGCGCCTGGCACCGGCCCAGGGCGAGGTGCCGCTGATCGTGCTGCTCACGCCGGGCCCCTACAACGAAACCTATTCCGAACACGCCTTCCTTGCCCATACGCTGGGCTTCCCGCTGGTGGAAGGGGTGGACCTGACGGTGCGCAGCGACCAGGTGTTCCTGAAGACGCTCAACGGTTTGCGCCGCGTGCACGCCATCCTGCGCCGCATGGACGATGACTATTGTGATCCGCTGGAACTGCGCGCCGATTCCGCTCTCGGTGTGCCGGGCCTGACGCAGGCCGCACGGCTGGGCAATGTGGTCATCGCCAATTCGCTGGGCAGTGGCGTGCTGGAGTCGACGGCGCTGCACGGTTTCCTGCCGGCCATCAACGAACGCCTGTATGGCGAATCGCTGCTGCTGCCCTCGGTGGCGTCGTGGTGGTGTGGCGAGAAACCGGCGCTCGATTACACACTGGCGCATCTCGATGAGCTAGTGATCGTGCCGGCATTTTCTTCGATGCGCATGCAGCCGGTCTTCGGGCATACCGTCACGGGGGCGGCGCGTCGTCGTCTGATCGAAAGCCTGCAATTGCAGCCGCATGCCTATGCCGCCCAGGAATGGGTACGGCTGTCGCAGGCACCGGTGATGTCGCGCAGTGGTGACTATCGCCTGATGAACCGCACCATCAGTCTGCGCGTCTTTGCGGTAGCCGATGGTCAGGGGGGGTATCAGGTCATGCCGGGCGGTCTCACGCGCGTGGCGCCGCGCCAGCGGCGCGATGTGGTCTCGATGCAGCAGGGCGGCACCAGCAAGGATGTGTGGGTACTGCGCGAAGAGGAGCGGCCCGACGCCTCCATGGCCGATGAGCGTCATGGTGCAGAAAACGTCACGGTCATCAGGGGCACGGTCGACGTCTCCTCGCACTCGGGCGAGAACCTGTTCTGGATGGGGCGCTATTCGGAGCGCGTGAAGAATCTCTCGCGCCTCTTGCGCACCACGCTGCAATACACGATGGATGGCCAGACCGAGAGTCGCGGCATGCTGGGCAGCGTGTCGTGGATCTGCAGTCAGTTGGGTGTGCAGATGCCCAAATCCGAACCGCGCCCGACCATCACCGGCCTGCAGCAGAGTCTGCAGGCTGCGGTGGTCGATCCGTCCGCACCGGTGAGCGTGGCCACGCAATTGCGCCAGCTCGCCAATGCCGCCTATCAGGTGCGCGAACATCTTTCTCTGGACAACTGGCACGCGCTGACCAAAATGCCGGCCATGGTGCAGGAACGCATCAATACGCCCGCCGCCGCGCAGCACGTGCTGGGCAACGTGATCGATGCCTGCTCGGGCCTGGCCGGTCATGCGCTGGACGACATGACGCGCGATGCCGGCTGGCAGTTCCTGATGGTGGGCCGTCACATCGAACGCATGGCCAACATGGCTGCGCTGTTGGACAACTTCCTGCGCCTGCCGCCGCAGCGCCAGACCGCCGCGCTCTCGTGGTTGCTGGAGGCGGCCAGCAGCATCGTCACCTATCGCGTGCGTTATCGGCGCACGCCGGAGTGGCTGCCGGTGCTGCACCTGCTGGTGTTCGACGTGAGCAATCCGCATGGCATGGCCTACCAGTTCCGCATGCTGCAGCAATACATGCGCGAGATTGCGCAGCAGCTGGGTTTGCTGAGCATGACCATTCCCTCGCATCTGTCCACCCAGCTCGAAGCGATGAACCTCAACGAGTTTGCGCACGATCATCCCCATGTCGCGCAGGCCAATGCACGCCTGACGCAATTGATGCGCGATGCCGTCAGCGGTGGCTACATGCTCTCCGACGATCTCTCGCGCCATTACTTCACGCCGCTGACCGCACCGGTCAGCCAGGGGGTATGAGATGACTGCCCGGCACCAACGCTACGTCTACCGCATCCATCACCAGACCACTTACCAGTATTCGCTGCCGGTGCGGCTGTCGCATCAGGTACTGCACCTGACGCCGCGCGAACTGCCGTGGCAGCAGTGTCTCTCGCACACCGTCAACATCCTGCCGGGGCCGCAACTGGTGCGCAGCTACGAGGACAATTTCGGCAATGTCATCAAGGCTTTCTCGCTCGATACCGATCACACCAGCCTGGATGTGCAGGCCGATTCCTGGGTTGCGCTCACGCCGCGTGCCCAGCCGCAGCCGGGCATGCCGTGGGAAGAAGCCGTCACGGTGATGGCCTATCACGGCGGGCGCCTGATGGCGCCGGGCATGCTGGAGGCGTCCAATTTCCTGTTCGAATCCTCGCACGTGCGCATCAAGCGCGAGTTCATCCGCTATGCGGCCGAGTGCTTCAGTCCCGGCCTGTCGGTGGTGGAGGGGGTGCGCGCATTGATGATGCGCATCCATGAGGAATTCGCTTTCGATCCGGCAGCGACCACCGTCTCCACACCGGTGACCGAAGTCTTCGTCAATCGCCGTGGCGTGTGCCAGGATTTTGCGCATCTGATGCTGTCCTGCCTGCGTTCCATGGGACTGGCCGCGCGCTACGTCAGCGGTTATCTGCTGACCGAACCGCCGCCCGGGCAGCCGCGCCTGATCGGTGCCGATGCCTCGCATGCGTGGGTCTCGGTGTATTGCCCCGGTGCGGACGGTGGCGAAGGGACGTGGATCGATGCCGACCCGACCAATGGCGTCTTCCCCGATACCAGTCACATCACGCTGGGCTGGGGACGCGATTTCCTCGACATCTCGCCCTTGCGCGGCGTGCTCATCGGTGGGGGGCAGCAGAGCATGCAGGTGGCCGTGACGGTGTTGCCAGGGGAGGAAGCGCAGGGTTTGCAGCTGTCGATCTGAGCCGCGTCGTTCTTTTCGAACCCAAGAAAAATGGCCCGTCACGGATTTCCGTGGAATGCCTCTCTGCTCTTCTGGGCAGAACGCATCTCACGCCTATTTATGAAATGGGTTCTAGATTCTCTCGCGTTCCCGCGCTCCAGCCAGCCTTGCGCGCCTCGCGCAGCCTTCATGCCGCGCACCATGAATTCCTGCACTGTGGGAACAATCCGCATCACGCATCGTCAAAACGCCCGTCAAGGCGCATCGACATGTTCAATCTCGGGCAACATCAGAAAAAATATACGTCCTCCAGGGATCGCCGTCGGCGGCACGAGCTGAACGGCACACCAACTTGGTTTCAAGGAAAAAGCATGAAAAAAGCAGGTCTCGTCTCGCTGTGTCTCGCGCTGCTTGTCTCATTGGCCGGCTGTGATGCCTTTTCATCGGAACCGACCTATAAGGGCTTGAGTGTTGAGGGGTTTAATTACACGCCATATAACTTGAGCCGTTTTGTCATCACGGACAAATACGGCAACAGGGCCAGCGGCGGTGGAGATTTGCCGCCCGGTTCCGGAGAGGGCCGTCTTAGTTGTTGTTACTCGTTGAAAGGAACAGAATTTACCGTTGACTGGCGGGTGTATGACGCTGATGAAGCAATTAAGGACTTATACGCTCCGATTAAATACATAGAGAAAAAAACGGAGGTGCATCTACCTCCCACCAAAGTCGAAGGAGGAGCCGGCACCAGAATATTAGGGCTGCATTTTTATCCGGATGATCACATCGAATTTGAGTTCCGAACGGATTTGAGAGGTTCGCGTATTGATTTCGCAGAGGTCGATTATCGCCTCATGCAGAAACATAAAGATCTCATGAATCCTCAGGGGAAACTTGATGAGTTCGCTGTCTTTCGCCGCACGGCTCGCGTCGCCGCCGAAGGATGGAAAAAGTATCGTCTGACTGATAATGGCGATTTGGAGCAGTATGTTTATTACTCCCTCTTTGTTAACAAGGATTTTGATCAGCATCCGGTGGTGCAGCAAATCATTAAGTCTACAAAAGGAAAGCCCGGCGAATTCGGACGTGAGTTAGAGACGCTTTCAGCGGAAACGCGACGTGAAATAAAAGCTAATAAATTTAAACATGCCAAAACCGGGGAAAGCAATGGCTGAAGTCCAGACCTCGGATGATGGCGCTATCAGTCCCGCGGATAAGACTCCGCCCAAGGTCGTTCTTGGAATGGCGGCACATATTGCAGCAACGCGAAAGGCTGAAAAGCTCACTTGTCAGTGCGATATTCACATGGGATTCTTTTTTGATGGTTTCGGACGTTCCAAAGATTTGGATGATCCAACCAGTTCCCGCTACTCGAACATTTCCCGCTTATGGGAGGCTTATCGTGATAACAATGATAGGCGAAGAAAAAATACGCCGAATGAATTCTGGTACCCCTTTTACTATTCCGGACTAGGGCCTGTTCACATTCAATCTGTGAGTGCGAGAGGTCGCCAAGCGTTGGCTGCCTAGGCGCAGCGACGCGCCGTGGTGGTGCCACGGCAAGGAGCTGCAACAACGGCAGGCGACGCTTGGCGGCCTCTCCCGGAGGGTTGCCCCCAGAAGGCGCGCTGGCCGCGTTGCACGTCAGGGCTGGTGGCACCACCACCAGCCCTGACGCGCGCCTTGCCACCACGCCTTCTGGGGGCAACGCATCTCACAGATTGAATGTGAACAGGCCCTAGGTACGCCCCTGAATGATGATGCAGCAAGTAACGCCATTGTCTCCGGCGCATTGAAGGTCGCGGCAAACGCCGGCAAGGCGGTGATGGACAAAGCAAAGTCCACCGCCAAGGAGGCCACAGGCGTAGACAAGCTGGATGGTGTCGCAAAGCTGGCTTCTCCGACCAAGATCGGAACCAAGGCGCTGAAGGATTCATTGTCGGAAATGTCGTTCAGACCAGTGGTAAAAGCCTACAAGGACATCATCAAGGATATCAAGGAGGCACCCGAAAACATTCGTAATGTCTTGCGCCTGGCCGAGGGAAACGAGTGGGTCATGCGTGGCAAGGCATCGGTGCGCGGCCTGCTGTATGACGCCAGGAAAAATCCGTTGAAGGCTGGCTGGGCTGTGGCAAAAACGGTCTTTTCCGATCTGATCGTGGACTCCATTCCCTTGGTGAGAGACAGCAGAGCCGCCTCAACCGTGTTTGGAACAGGGGTGGATGCCAGGCTGACTGCCGCACTTGATCAGTTCGAGGCTGCCTGGAAGGATGCCAAGGCGCAGATCCCAAAGGTGCAACGGATTCAAGTTTCCGTATTTGGGGCGGATCGCGGCGCAGTCATCGCACGTGCGTTCGTCAATGAACTGGCGCGCAAATACAAGCGCGCCAATGCAGAAGATCTGGCCATCGAGGGCGACGCCATCGACATCAAGTTTCTCGGCATGTTCGATGCTGTATCGTCACTGATCGAAGAAAACAAGCTGATCGGTTTTCTGCCCTTGGTGGGCATGGTCAAGCAAAACTTCGGCGACCGTCCGCTAGGTGTGCCGCCAGCCGTCAAGAAATGCGTGCATTTTGCCGCCGCCCATGAACTGCGTTTTTACCAGCGGCTCGATAGTCTCGAGAAAACCCGTGGCGAGCAGTTTCTCTATCCGGGTACCAGCGAAGACATCACGTGTGGTGCGCCTGATGGCTCGATGGGATTTCGCGCAGAACTGCAGCGGGTAGCTTTGCGCGATATGCTCAACGAAGCACTGATGGCGGGCGTGATGCTCGACAGGATGGAAGATCTTGCCAGATTCAAACCAGAAAGTTTCAGGAAATTCTCGTTGGCAGCCCCCATCAACGACGGCAAATCCAATTACCAGATGATGGACCTGATAGCTGCGTACCGGAAGATCGTTCCGCGTACGCAAGGTCTTGATTTTGCCGCGCACATGAAGGTGTTTATTCAATGGCTGGCGGTGCGATATCAATCGCCGGAGTTTCGCGCGTCGGTGACCAGTCACGCCGATGAAGTGAAGGCGGCGCAACGCGCCAAACAGAAACGCGTCGAGATCGCGCAGGCGGAGTTCGAGGCAGCACGAGCCGCAAAGCCATTCGATCAGGAGCGCTACGGGCGAGCCACAGGTGCCTTATTCAAGGCGCAACAGGACGATCAGAGTACGATGCAAAAGACGATTTATGAAGCGCATCGTCCTTTCGTCAGCGTGTGGGAACGGCTTGATTCCGAGTCCAAAAAAATCGTCGAGATGCGCGCACAAGAGCAAAAGCGGATCGATGATGAGCCACGCCGCAAGAGCCAATGGCAAAAATTGATGGATGAACGTGAAGCCCCCTGGCGGGCAAAGGGAATGAGTCCGCCTGGAATGCCGCCGACTTACCGCCCCGCCCGCCCCCTGATGAGCCCCGAAGAGTTCCTGTTGGGTGACGCCTGGATCGCAGCCTCCAGCGGCAAGACAACACTGCCGGACGATGTCATGGCGCTGTTCGATCTGCTGGTGCACGACACGATGTTGACCAGTTGGCACGATCACTTGCTGTCTTCGACGCTTTATTTCCAGACGCGTGCGACCGATGCCTTCGGCGTGACCGATGCCAAGGAAGAAGATGAAACCCGCAAGCAAGACGATGCCAATGCCGCCCGCATCAAACAGATGCAGGATACGATGCAAATGCCGCGCATGAGCCAGGCAAGTCAATAGCAGGCAAGTTACGTGTGGGCTATGCTCGGCACGCAGAAACGCTCTTCTTCCAGCCTGACATCATCGCAATATTCACCGCCAGGATGACTTCCTCCTTTTGGTGCCAGCCCACGGTAGAACGGTTATGGTGTCACATGAGTACGCAAAAAGAATGGCCACTGATCGCGAGATCAGTGGCCATTTCATTTCAGGCTGGCAGGTCAGTGCGCTCCGGCATCGGCGACCATCAGCGGCTTGCCGCCGTCAGGACGGTTGCGGTCCGAAGCCTGCTTGACCAGCAGCGCCACGGTCGAGACCAATGCAGCCGTGGCCACCACCGCGAACACTTCGCCAAAGCCCAGTTGACGGCGCGTCAGTTCGGCTACCAGGAAGGAACCGGCGATGCCGCCAAAGCGGCCCACGCCCAGCATCCACGCCACGCCGGTGGCACGACCACGGGTCGGGTAGTAAGCGGCGGCCAGCGCCGGCAGGGACGATTGCGCGGTATTCATCAGACTGCCGGCGACGAAGACTACCACCGTCAGTACACCCACATTGCCCGCCGCCTGGCCGATGGCAAACACGGCCACGGCGGTGGCGGCAAAGCCGATGGCGATGACCCGGTTGGCGTTGTAGCGGTCCATCAGCCAGCCGGCCAGGATGGCCCCCACGCCGCCCAGCGGGAACAGTGCAGCAATGAGCGTGGCCGTCCTGGGGGCCAGGCCGGCATCCTTGAACAGCACCGGCATCCAGTTCACCAGCGCATAGAAGATCACCAGCCCCATGAAGTAGGCCAGCCACAGCATGCAGGTGCCGATCAGGTAACGCGGTTCGAACAGCATGGCGATGCCGCTCTTGCCATTGGCGACGTCGCCCTGCGGGCCGGTCTCGGTCAGGGTGAAACGACTGACATTGGCCGCAGAGGAGGAGATGCGACGCAGGACCGCAGCGATGCGCCCGGCCGGGTAACCCTTGGCCACCATGTGGCGCACCGACTCCGGCAGGCTGGGCAGCATCACCAGCAACAGCAGCAGGGGAGCGGCACCACCCAGCATCAACACGCTGCGCCAGCCCCACAGCGGGATCATCCACGCGGCCAGGAAGCCGCCCAGCGCCGCTCCCAGCGGGAAGCCGCAGAACATGGCATTGGTCAGCATGGCGCGGCGGGCCGCCGGGCTGTACTCACTGGTGAGCGTGACGGCATTGGGCATGGCCGCGCCCAGGCCGAGGCCGGTCAGGAAGCGCAGGATGGTCAGCTCCTGCAGGTTGCCGGCGAAGGCCGAGCCCATGCAGGCGGTGCCCATCACCAGTACCGACAGCAGCAAGATCTTGCGACGGCCATAGCGGTCGGCCAAGGGACCCGAGGTCAGCGCACCGGCGGCCAGGCCGAACAGGGCGGCACTGAGTACCGGCGCCAGGTCCGGCTTGGCGATGCCCCAGTCCTTGAGCAGCGACGGGGCGATGAAGCCGATGGCAGCCGTGTCGAAGCCGTCCAGCAGGACGACGAAGAAGCACAGCGCAAAGATCAGCCATTGATAACGCGAGAAGGGCTCGCGGTTGATGAAAGCCTGGACGTCCAGGGCAGGGGTTTGCGGTCTCATGTCTCTCTCTTCTGATTGTTGGGGGGTACGGCTGTTTTGTTTTTTTGTGCGAAAAGTATAAAACAATGCCGAACGAATGTGTTCGGTCATTGCGCATCTGTGCGGTAGGCGAACAAAATCGTGTTTTGTGAAGGAAAGCACAAAGGCCCCCGCCGGCCGGACCGCGGCAGGCAGGGGGAGAAGCTTGGATGAAGGAAATTGTCCAAAACCGGAGCGCAGCATGCGCGCCGGCCTCAGCCGGTTCTGCTCAGGGCGTGCGGATATGATCGATCAGCGCGATGGTGGCTTCATCCGGCGGCGGCGTGAGCAGGCTGACGATGACCATGGCGGCGATGCCGACCGGCACGCCGAAGATGCCTGCCGAGATCGGTGCGATATGGAACCACTGCCCGGCCACGCTGCCGCCGAAGGAGGGATTGGTATGCAGCATGTAATACACGCACATGAGGAAGCCGCAGACGATGCCGGCAATCGCTCCGGGCTGGTTGGCGCGTTTCCAGAAGACCCCCAGCACCAGTGCCGGGAACAGCGTGGAGGCTGCCAGCGAAAAGGCTGCGCCGACCATGGAGAGGATGTCGCCCGGTTTGAGCGAGGCCGCATAGGCCGCCAGCAAGGCCACCACCAGCAAGAGCAGCTTGGAGATGGTCACGCGCTTCTGTGTGGAGGCGCTGGGGTCGACCACCTTGTAATAGACGTCGTGCGAGAGGGCATTGGAGATGGTCAGCAGCAGTCCGTCCGCCGTCGACAGCGCCGCGGCCAGGCCACCTGCGGCCACCAGTCCGGAAACGAAATACGGCAGCCCGGCGATCTCCGGCATGGCCAGCACGATGATGTCGCCATCCATGGAAATCTCGCCCAGCTGCACCAGTCCGTCGTGGTTGAGATCATGGATGGAGACCAGCGGATTGAGCTTGTCCATGTTGGCCCAGTAATACACCCAGTCCGGCAAATGGCTGTAGCTGCTGCCCACCAGCGAGGTGTAGATGTCGTATTTCACCAGTACCGTCAGCGCCGGCACGGTGAGGTAGATCAGCATGATGAAGAACAGCGTCCAGAATACCGAACTGCGCGCCCCCGCCACGGTGGGCGTGGTGTAGTAGCGCATGAGGATGTGCGGCAAGGCGGCGGTGCCCAGCATCAGGCAGAACACCAGCGCCAGGAAGTTGTTGCGCTTGATGTCCGAGCTTTGCTGGTCGCGCCCGGGGAAGGGTTCGGTCTGCGACACCGGTGGTTGCGCTCGCGCCAGATTGGCCGCACGCGCCTCGGTCCATTTGCGTTCGGCTTCCTCGGGCGACTTGGGATAGGCCGACAGCGCCCGGCTGGCGGCCTTGATGTCGGCCAGCGAGGCGTGCGTATTGCGGCGCACCTGAGCGGCGTGGTTCTGCGCTTCCACGCGGCCGTCAAGCCAGGATTGCGGCAGGTGCTTCAGGCGGCGGTCGTAGTCATCGGCCTGCGCCTGGAAGATCTGACGCACTTCCTGTTCCTTGGGATCACTCTCCAGCCGGTGTTCCAGCGCCGAGAGCTTGGGCAGCACCGCGCCATAGGCCACCGGCGGTACCGGTACGGTGGCATGCTTGGCCGACAGCCAGATCACCGGGATCAGGTAGGCCAACAGGATGATGATGTATTGCGCCACCTGGGTCCAGGTGATGGCGCGCATGCCACCGAGGAAGGAGCACACCAGGATGCTGGCCAGTCCGAGGAAGATGCCGATGGAAAAGTCGATGCCGGTAAAGCGCGAGGTGATCAGGCCCACGCCATAGATCTGCGCGACCACATAGGTGAAGGAGATCAGGATGGTTGCTGCCACCGCCAGGATGCGGATCACGTTCACACCGTGGCTGCCGGGTTTGCCTGGATAGCGCGCGGCGAGGAAATCGGCGATGGTGTATTGCCCGAACTTGCGCAGGTAGGGTGCGATCAGCAAGGCCACCAGGCAGTAGCCGCCGGTCCAGCCGATGATGTAGGCCAGGCCGTCGAAGCCCTGCAGGTAGAGGCCGCCGGCCAGGCTGATGAAGGTCGCCGCCGAGATCCAGTCGGCGGCGGTGGCCATGCCGTTGAACAGCGGCGGCACGCGTCGTCCGGCGACATAGTATTCGGGCACGTCGGAGGTGCGGCAGACCACACCGATGCCGGCATACAGGCCGATGGTGACGAACAGGAACAGATAGCCGATCCATGAGCGCGGCATGCCTTCGTGCTCCAGGATGGCCAGTACGCACAGGAAGATGATGAAGCCCAGCGTGTAGAGGCCGTAGTAACGGCACAGGCGCCGGAAGAAATCCTTGTTACTCTCCATGCCAGGGCTCACCTTGTTCACGTCTGACCAGTTGTTCGATGCGGCGCATGCGGCGCAGGTAGATCACCACGATGGCCAGGTAGACCAGCATCATGCCCTGCGCGGCCATGTAGAAGGAGATCGGCCAGCCGAACAGGTGTACCTGATCCAGCTCGCGCGCGAAATAGATGAAGAAGAACGTGGCCAGGAACCACAGTGCCAGCAGCCAGGCCGTCATGCGGCGAGTGCGGTGCCATTGGTTGCCGGGGTCGTTGGGAGGGGCGCCGTGGTCCATGTCAGGTGATGTCGTCGAAGAAGGGCGTGTGCGGCATCATGCGAAAGCACACGCGAAACAGGCTGCCCGGGTAGCGGGGATCGGTACTGCGCGGATTGTGCGTGAGCTCGACTGCGGCCTCGTGCTGCTGCGCAATCTCGCGCACGATGGCCAGGCCCAGGCCGCTGCCGGTGCTGGGCGTGCCGAGGATGCGATAGAAGCGCTCGAAGACGTTGGTGCGTTCGGCGGCCGGGATGCCGGGACCGTTGTCTTCCACTTCGAGGATGGCCAGGCCACCGCCCTCGTCGGTACGGGCGCGCACCGTGACCCGGCCATTGCCATCGTGCGGTGTGTAATGCAGGGCATTGTCCAGCAGGTTGGACAATAGTTCGCGCAGCATCACCGCATTGCCGGTGATGAGGATGGGGTGATCGGGCTGCTCGAAACCCAGATCGATGCGCTGGGTGAAGGACATCGGCACCCAGTCCTGCACCACGCTGCGCGCCAGTTCGTTGAGTTCCAGCGGCAACATGCCACCGGATTGTGATTGCTGGTTTTCGGCACGTGCCAGGGAGAGCAGCTGATTGACCAGGCGGGTGGCGGTTTCCGAACTCTTGGCCAGTTGCTCCAGCGAGCGGCGCACGTCGTCCTGGTCCTCCTGGCGCAGCGCCAGTTCGGACTGCATGCGCATACCGGCCAGCGGGGTTTTCATCTGGTGCGCAGCATCGGCGATGAAGCGCTTCTGGATGGCGATGGTCTGCGACAGCCGCGCCAGCATGTCGTTGAGCGAGCGCACCAGGGGCGAGATTTCTTCGGGGACCTGGCCGGAATCGATGGGCGAGAGATCATCGGGGCGGCGTGCGCGGATGCGTTGCTGCAATTCCGACAGCGGAGACAGCCCGCGCGAGAGCGCGAACCACACCAGCGCCAGCGCCACCGGCAGGATCACGAACTGCGGCAGGATCACGCCCTTGATGATTTCATTGGCGAGCTGGGCGCGCTTTTCCAGCGTCTCGCCGACCTGCACCGTGGCCAGGCGCGGCTCGTGCTGGGCGGCGCGCTGGGCCGGGCTGCGGCGCAGGTCTACTTGCAGGGTGGCGATGCGCACGTCGCTGCCGTGCAGGATGTCATTGCGGAACTGCACCGTGCCCAGTGTGGCGCGTTCATCTTCTCCAGGCGGCTGGGGCATGTCGACGTCGCCCTCCACATATTCGCCGTTGGGGCCGGTGACCTTGTAGTAGATGTTGTCGATGTCATCGGCGCGCAGCAGGTCGCGCGCCGACACCGGCAATCTCGCCACCACCTTGCCATTGACTTCCGAGACCTGCTGCGCGAGCACGGTCACGCTGTCTTCCAGGGCGCGGTCGAAGGGCTGGTTGGCGATCGACTGTGCAATCAGATAGGTGATGGCGATGCTCATCGGCCACAGCAGCAGCAGCGGCGCCAGCATCCAGTCAAGGATCTCGCCGAAGAGCGAACGCTGGATGCGTTCGACCGGCTGCGTGGCCAGGGCGGCGCGGCGTTTCTTGCGGGGGGCTGGGGCGGCAGGCGCCTCCTGTGCCGGCTCGGCAGATGAGGCAGCAGCAGGGGAGGGATCGCGCGCGGTCATCGGTTCTCAGCGCGCGGCTGTCGGGGCCAGTGCCGCGGAGGGCGCGCCGTCAAGCCGCGCCGCTGGAGACTGCCAGCGGTGCGGCACCGGTCTCGGGCAGCTTTTCCAGGCAATAGCCGAGTCCGCGCACGGTGGCGATGCGTACGCCGCCGACCTCGATTTTCTTGCGCAGACGATGGACATAGACCTCGATGGCATTGTTGCTGACTTCCTCTCCCCATTCGCACAGGTGGTCCACCAGCTGTTCCTTGGAGACCAGGCGACCCGTACGTTGCAATAATACTTCCAGCAGGCCCAGTTCCCGTGCCGACAGCTCCAGCATCTGCTCGCCGATGTAGGCGATGCGGCCGACCTGGTCGAAGGACAGCGGTCCATGCCGGATGACGGTCGGACCACCACCGGCACCGCGCCGGGTCAGGGCGCGCACCCGCGCTTCCAGTTCGGAGAGGGCGAAGGGCTTGGCCATGTAATCATCGGCACCGAGATCGAGTCCCTGGACGCGCTGTTCCACCGAGTCCGCCGCCGTCAGGATCAGCACCGGCAGGCGCGAATTGCGCGCGCGCAGGCGGCGCAGTACTTCCAGACCGGACATCTTGGGCAGGCCCAGGTCCAGGATCAGCAGGTCGAAATCCTGGGTGGACAGGGCCGAATCAGCTTCCACCCCGTTCTTGACACAGTCGGCTGCATAGCCGGAATGGCGCAGGGAACGGGTCAGGCCGTCGGCCAGTACGCTGTCGTCTTCAGCAAGGAGGATGCGCATAGGAATCGGTCAGCGGGGCGGCCCGGCTGAAATGTCTCGGATGGTTGAATTATTGTGCTGGCTTTTCATTCATATTCCACTAATTGCAATCTCAATGCAAATCAGGGATATCCTGAGGCAGCCTGTCCTTGACGGAGGTCATCTTGTTGCCTTTAAGTGTAACAATTGAAGGCGGGTCATTGAAGTTGGGCGCTTAGGCCTTATAGTAGTGAGCGTCAGCAAGATTTACTTGCTGACGGCGCAATTTTTGTTGATATAATTTCTCGCATCCATTGCTGGAAAAATCTGATGAAACGTTTGTGGGTCCTCCTGCTGATCTGTCTGTTACCGGTGCAAGTTTTTGCAGCGGTGCTGACGTACGCCAGCTCGATGGCCGCCACCGACTTCTCGGTACCGGCCCCGGTGCAAGCCGCCGTGGCGACCCAGCATCTGGTTTCCAAGACCGTTTCCCTGTCCGACCAGGCCCCCGCCGTGGGTGAGGACCAGTCCCATGCCGCGCTCTCCGACGTGGCTGGCAACGACGACGACAGCACCGGCTATGCCGACAACGGTGAAGACTTCTCCACGCACGCCGGTATCGGTGACGAGCCCGTGCTGATGCAATCCCTGGCCATGGTGCCGCAAACCTCCCGCCTGGCGCCCGCTCTGCGTAGCGATGCCGCCCTGCAACCCCCGTTCCTGCCGCGCGCAGGACGTCCCCCCCGGGCCTGATCCCGTCGCCACGCGCGACAGGACTTGCTGCGCCCGCTGAACTGCCCCTGATATTGCCTGAGGCTTCGCGTCGTGCGACAGCAGGATCCTGCGCGTGTGCGACCAGCGCCGGCCTGCCCGCGCCGCTGCTGATACCGCCGGGCACACCTGTTCCAGACATTCCAGAATCACGGCCGATGTGACCGCATCACATCATCAGAATCCTCTAGGAGATAGCATGAAAAAAGCATTTGTCGCGCTGATAGTGGCGGTCATGACGCTGTCTGTTGGCATGTCGGCCGTCGAAGCCAAGCGTCTTGGCGGTGGCGGTTCGATCGGCAAACAGTCTTCCAGCGCCAGCCGTCAGGCGCAGAGCCCTGCGCCGATGCAGCAGAACCAGGCGGCCGCTGCCAAGCCGGCCGCTCCTGCTGCGGCTCCGGCTGCCGCAGCCGCCAAACCGAGCATGTGGAAGGGCCTGCTGGGTGGCGCCCTGCTGGGCCTGGGTCTGGGCGCGCTGCTGTCGCACTTCGGCCTGGGTGGCGCACTGGCCAGCATGATCAGCACCATCCTGACCGTGGCCCTGATCGCCCTGGCGATCATGTTCGTCATCCGCATGTTCCGCCGCAAGTCGGAGTCGGCACAAGCCTCGCAACCGGCACCGGCCTGGGCCAGCGCCGCACCGCAAGCAGCTGATACCCAATCGGCCACGCCGCAGATCGGCTCCATGCTCAAGACCGACCAGTCCGCCGCAGCGACTACCCAGAGCGGTTTTGGTGGTGGTTTCGGCAACGCCGAGGTAGCCCCTGCCTACGGCATCCCGGCCGGTTTCGACACCGTGGGCTTCGTGCGCAATGCCAAGACCTACTTCATCCGCCTGCAAGCGGCATGGGACAAGGCTGACATCAACGACATCCGCGAATTCACCACCCCCGAGATGTTTGCCGAGCTGCGCCTGCAGATCCAGGAACGCGGTGCGGTCGCCAATCAGACCGATGTGGTCTCGCTGGATGCGGAAGTGCTGGGCGTGGAAACGGTGGGCAATGATTACCTGGCCAGCGTGAAGTTCTTCGGCTTCATCAAGGAAGACCCGACCGCCTCGCCAGTCCAGTTCGCCGAGATCTGGAACCTGTCCAAGCCGGCTGCTGGTCAGGGCGGCTGGGTGCTGGCAGGTATCCAGCAGCTCGATGCAGTCCAGGCCTGAGCTCTGGGCTAGTAGCCCGCAAGAATTGGCAAGAACGTTCACGTAGTACGTATTTGTTTGGCGCGGAAGGCGGCGGTTAGTGGATGAGCGTCGCCAGTCCGTTTTACCGCCGGCGTTTGCCGGCGGTTTTTTTTGTTCACTTCGTTTGTCATTGCGCGCCTGAATTTCTCTTCATTTCGGCCCGGAACCGCCCAGATGGCGCGGCTTTCCTCTGCGCTCCCGTCCTTTTCCTTCCTGTTGCTGCTCGCCAATAAAAAAGCACCGCCTTGGCGGTGCTTGTGGTGCTAGTGGTGCTGGTGCCCGGGGACTTCCCATGGACTTACGGCAGGCACAATTCGAACAGCGCACCGCCCTCGGGATGATTGGATAGCCGCGCTTCCCCGTGCCGGGTCTCCTTGTTGTGGGCGGTGGCAATCGCGTTGCACAAGTCCATGCCCAGTCCGGTGGAGGGCTTCTTTTCCTGGGTGCCGATGCCGGGGCCATCGTCGCGTACCGTGAAGATCACCCCACCCTCCGGATGCTTGCGGCAGCCCAGCGCGATCTGCGAACGCGCAAAGCGGCTGGCATTCTGGAGTGCCGCTTCCAGCGCCAGTGCCACCAGGTGTTCATCGAAGAAGCCGATGAGCGGCATGTCGGTTTCGTCCACCTGCAGCAGGATGTCACTGCTGCGGGCCACGCCATGCTCGCGCACCAGCGCATCGAGGAAGTCCAGCGGCGAGACCGCCTCGACCTGCGCGCGCAGGCCCTGGGAGTCTGCCTTGTAGAGGGTCAGGAAGGCGATCAGCTTTTCCTGCAGGGCCAGACAGGTGACATGGGCCTGCTGGACGCGCGGCACGTCGTCGGACAGGCGGCGCAATTCCCCCTCCAGCACGCCCAGGGAGTTTTTGATGTCGTGAATGATGATCGCGGCAAGCTTGGGATCCATGGTCAGCTCTTCGGGGCTACTTTGGTCAGGGTGTCGCGCAGGAACTTGTGCATCTTGGCGACTCTATCGTTGCCGGGAATCAGACGGTCCAGGGTGGCCAGGTAGCGGCGCACGCGCTTGACATAGTCTTCGTTCCAGCCGCGCTGGCTCATCCAGAGCAGGTGCAACTGGGCCGAGGCCAGCAGCACGCCGGTATTCTCGGGCATGCTGGCCAGCGCTTGCTCCAGCTTGGCCAGCGACTCGTCGGGCTTGGCGCTGCGCATCAAGGCATTGGCTTCGGCGATGATGCTCATGCACTGCTTGACGGCACCGTCGATGAGCTCCTCGGCCAGGTTGGCGCGACCGGTATCGGCCAGCACCTTGCGCGCCAGCATCTGCAGGGTCTTGTTCTCGTGGTCGGACTTGACTGCCTCGGCGATCAGCTTGGCGCCTTCCTCGTCCTTGCCCATCGAGAAGGCGGCCTTGGCCAGGGCCAGGGTGGCGGTATCCGAGGCTTCCTTGCCGGCGGCCTGGCGGGCCGTCTCGAAGGCCTGCTGGGCCGAAATGGTATCGCCCAACTGAACGTAGGCCTGGGCTTGCACTGCGGCCTGGGCGGAGACGAAGATGTTGGATTCCTCGTAGCGACGTGGCGCGCTTTCCAGCAGACGCAGGGCGGCATCGGGATCGCCGCTGTCGATGTGAACCTGGGCCAGCGAGAGCAGGTCGGTCGGCTGTGCCGTGAGCGAACCCTTGGTGTGCTTGAGGACGCGGTCATAGGCTTCGCGCGCCTGATCCAGGTGGCCGCTGCGGTAGGCCACGTCGCCTACCAGCCGACTGCGGCGCGCCGAGGGAATGATCTCGGAGGACTTGGTCAGCGCCTCCAGCGCGCCTTCCTGGTTGCCCTGGGCTTCGTCGATCTGCGCCAGCAGGTCGTAGGCGGCGATGAACTGCTTGTTCTGCGCCAGCACGTCCTCCACGATCACGCGCGCATCATCCATCTGGCCGGCCACGATATTGCAGCGGGCCAGTCCGATCTTGGCCCACACCAGGTCGTCGCGCATGGCCAGGGCCTGCTTGTAGACCTCGCGCGCCTCGTCGATGCGGCGCTGCTCGATCAAGAGCGTGCCCTTGGTCTTCATGATTTCCACGATCCACTTGGGCGCAGCCTTGAGCACGCTGTCGCATTCGAGGATGGCACCGGCGAAGTCCTTGCGCTTCATCTTCTCGGTCACCGGCAGCATGGCGTGCTGCTTTTCCAGCAGGCGGTCCACGCGCTCGGCGATGCGGCTGGCCGTCAGCGGCTTCAACATGTAGGCGTCGGGCTGGAACTCGGCTGCGCTGGCTACCAGGTTGTAGCCGCTCTCGGCGGTCACCATGATGAACATGCAGGTCGGCGAGAGCATGTTCTGCGTACGGAAGAACTCCAGCAGCTGCTGGCCGTTGCTTTCCTTGTTGAGGTTGTAGTCGCAGATGATCAGGTCATAGGTACCGGATTGCACGAAGCGGATCGCTTCGTCGGGCGTGGCGGCCTGGTCGACCTTGGTCACGCCAAGCTGCCCGAGGTGCATGCGGATGTTCTGGCGCATCGTCGGCATGTCGTCGATGACCAGGCAGCGCAGGGCGCTGATATGGCTGAAAGGCACTAAACTCATGAGAACGTTCTGTAAAGCGATCTGTGAGACGATCTGTTCGGGATTGCGGAAAGCCGGGGCAGCATGATTGCCGCAGCGCAATATCGTGCACGATGACGACGATTGCATGCCAGTTGACCTCGGCTGACCAATTATTCCTACCAATGCGCGAGTGTGCCGCTTTTTTTCCTTCCACGCATCATTCCTCTGCGATTTATGAAGTTTTTGGCTGGGCGGGCTCTCGTATAATTGTGGTTTTCGCCTCGGGATGAATCGAGAGCCGAGAAAAAGGCTTGCACCGGGCACTGTTTTTTTATACAGTATCGCTCTATCGGGGCGGTCATCCACTGTCGCCGAGCAACATCAGCAAGACCTATCAGCAAGACCTCCCCCTGACACCCGTCTTCACGACATTTTGCCGAGAGAGATTTATGGACGACAAAAAAGCTGCGAACAACTCTGAAAAGAGCAAGGCGCTGGCCGCCGCGTTGGCACAGATTGAAAAGCAGTTTGGCAAGGGCTCGGTGATGCGCATGGAAGACGGCGTCATCGCCGAGGAAATCCAGGCCGTTTCCACCGGCTCCCTGGGCCTGGACATCGCCCTGGGCATCGGTGGCCTGCCGCGTGGCCGGGTCATCGAGATCTACGGTCCGGAATCCTCCGGCAAGACCACCCTGACCCTGCAGTCGATCGCCGAGATGCAGAAGCTGGGCGGTACCTGCGCCTTCATCGACGCCGAGCACGCCCTCGACGTCACCTACGCCCAAAAGCTGGGCGTGAACCTGAACGACCTGCTGATTTCGCAGCCAGATACCGGCGAACAGGCCCTGGAAATCTGCGACGCCCTGGTGCGTTCGGGTGCCGTGGACCTGATCGTGGTCGACTCCGTGGCCGCGCTGACCCCCAAGGCTGAAATCGAAGGCGACATGGGCGATTCCCTGCCCGGCCTGCAAGCCCGCCTGATGTCGCAGGCGCTGCGCAAGCTGACCGGTAGCATCAACCGTACCAACACCACTGTCATCTTCATCAACCAGATCCGCATGAAGATCGGCGTCATGTTCGGCAACCCGGAAACCACCACCGGCGGCAATGCGCTGAAGTTCTACGCCTCCGTGCGCCTGGATATCCGCCGCACCGGGTCGATCAAGTCGGGTGACGAAGTCATCGGCAGCGAAACCAAGGTCAAGGTCGTCAAGAACAAGGTCGCGCCGCCGTTCCGCGAAGCCCACTTCGACATCCTGTATGGCGAAGGCACTTCCCGCGAAGGCGAAATTCTGGACCTGGGTTCCGAGCACAAGGTGGTCGAGAAGTCCGGCGCCTGGTACAGCTATAACGGCGAACGTATCGGCCAGGGCAAGGACAACGCCCGCAACTATCTCAAGGAACATCCGGAACTGGCCCGCGAAATCGAGAACAAGGTCCGCGTCGCCCTGGGCGTGCCGGAACTGGCCGGTGGCGAAGCGGAAGCCAAGGCTTCCTGAGTCCCCGCCTAAAGGATTCAAGCGCTATCGCGGCGACAGGGTTTGCCTGAGCCTTGGAGGCCGTGATGGTGCTTGTTGATCTCTCTGTGCCGCGCCGTGTTGGCGGTCTCGGAGAGAGGCAATACCGCAGTACTGCAAGTTCGCAACATGCCAAGACCCCCGATCAGCCTGAAAGCACGGGCGCTCAAATATCTCTCTTCACGTGAGCATAGTCGCCTGGAACTTGCGCGTAAGCTTGCCCCTTACGCGCAAGAGGGCGATGACATCGAAGCCCTCCTGCAATGGCTGGAGCAATCCCGTTTTCTCTCCCAGGAACGTTTTTCCGAATCGCTGGTGCATCGTCGCTCGGCGCGTTACGGCAATCAGCGCATCTTTTCCGAGCTTCATGGTCACGGCATCGAAGGTGAAGCCATTGCCGAATTGAAGGCCGACCTGGCGGCAGGCGAGGGCGAGCGTGCCGCGCAGGTGTTGCGCCGCAAGTATGACGCCCCCCCAGCGGATGCCGAAACCCGGGCGAAACAGATGCGTTTCCTGCAGCAGCGCGGCTTTTCCCATCGCAGCATCCGCGAAGCCTTCCAGAAGGCCTGGGCGGATGATGAAGACGCCCTCTGACAGCGCCAATAGCAGGATAGACCTGCTCGGTACAGCTTTCCCGTTGTTCTCACAAAATCCGCCAGGACAGCCCGTCCTGATCCCGTGACATGGTAATCCAGCGGCTTTGCAGTTGCTGATAGCGCTACCAGCCAACAGGCTGCGTGGCGTGTGCTAGAATTCGGAAGTTTTTGCTGCGGCGCGCAAGCCTGAGGAGATACTGCATGTTGCCGGTTCGTTAAAACGGCGCAACGGTGCAAGGCCCACGTCAGGAGCAGGAATGGATAATGCGAACGCTTCGGCGCAAGCTGGCGCGTTTCGAATATCAGACCAACTAAAGCAGACGGCATGAACATGCCCAATTCTACGAATTCACTCGCAACCCGCGCAGCTCACGCCTGCGCCCGACTCCATCCGGCAACGGATGCGACCCCCGCCTGCGGGTTGCAGTCTGCTTTCTGGTCGGCCGGCATGATGCCGGCTACCGAATTTCAATCCGGCAAGTTTCATTCATTCAGTGTCTAAAGGGAAGCTCCCATGAAAATCCATGAGTATCAGGGTAAAGAAATCCTGCGCCAGTTCGGCGTAACCGTGCCGCGCGGCATTCCTTGCATGTCGGTCGACGAAGTCGAAGCGGCAGCCCAGAAGCTCGGCGGCCCGGTGTGGGTCGTCAAGGCCCAGATCCATGCAGGCGGTCGCGGCAAGGGCGGTGGCGTGAAGGTGGCCAAGTCCATCGAGCAGGTCAAGGAATACGCCAACCAGATCATGGGCATGCAGCTGATCACCCACCAGACTGGCCCTGAAGGCCAGAAGGTCCGTCGCCTGCTGATCGAAGAAGGCGCTGACATCAAGAAGGAACTGTACGTTTCCCTGGTGACCGACCGCGTTTCGCAAAAGGTTGTACTGATGGCCTCCAGCGAAGGCGGCATGGACATTGAAGAAGTCGCCCACAGCAACCCGGAAAAGATCCACAACGTCATCATCGATCCGATCGATGGCCTGACCGACGCGCAAGCCGACGACGTGGCCGCCAAGATCGGCGTGCCTGCCGAATCGATCCCGGCTGCTCGCCAGAACCTGCAAGGTCTGTACAAGGCTTACTGGGAAACCGACGCTTCCCTGGCTGAAATCAACCCCCTGATCCTGACCGGCGACGGCAAGGTCATCGCCCTGGACGCCAAGTTCAACTTCGACTCCAACGCCCTGTTCCGCCACCCGGAAATCGTCGCCTACCGCGATCTGGACGAAGAAGATCCGGCTGAAGTCGAAGCCTCCAAGTTCGATCTGGCCTACATCTCCCTGGACGGCAACATCGGCTGCCTGGTCAACGGCGCCGGCCTGGCCATGGCCACCATGGACACCATCAAGCTGTTCGGCGGCGAGCCGGCCAACTTCCTGGACGTGGGCGGCGGTGCCACCACCGAGAAGGTCACCGAAGCCTTCAAGATCATGCTGAAGAACCCCGAACTGAAGGCCATCCTGGTCAACATCTTCGGCGGCATCATGCGCTGTGACGTGATCGCCGAAGGCGTGATCGCGGCTTCCAAGGCCGTTTCGCTGAAGGTGCCCCTGGTGGTCCGCATGAAGGGCACCAACGAAGACCTGGGCAAGAAGCTGTTGGCCGATTCCGGTCTGCCGATCATCTCGGCCGATTCCATGGAAGAAGCCGCCCAAAAGGTCGTGGCAGCTGCCAAGTAAGTAACCCAACACGCAAGCCTGCGCGGCGCGAGCCGCCGGCTGCAAGCCATTGCAGCCCAGGCGCCGCCCGCGGCGCAGGCATCACAGTCAAGGAAGAGAAATGTCGATCCTCATCAACAAAGACACCAAGGTCATCACCCAAGGTATCACCGGCAAGACCGGCCAGTTCCACACCCGCATGTGCCGCGACTACGCGAACGGCAAGAATGCCTTCGTCGCAGGCGTGAACCCGAAGAAGGCCGGTGAAGACTTCGAAGGCATTCCCATCTATGCCAACGTCACCGAAGCCAAGAACGCCACCGGCGCCACCGTTTCCGTGATCTACGTGCCGCCCGCCGGCGCTGCTGCTGCCATCTGGGAAGCCGTTGAAGCCGAGCTGGACCTGGCCATCTGCATCACCGAAGGCATCCCCGTGCGCGACATGCTGGCCCTGAAGGACCGCATGGCCAAGGCCGGTTCCAAGACCCTGCTGCTGGGCCCGAACTGCCCCGGCCTGATCACCCCGGACGAAATCAAGATCGGCATCATGCCCGGCCACATCCACAAGAAGGGCCGCATCGGCGTGGTTTCCCGCTCGGGCACCCTGACCTATGAAGCCGTGGGCCAACTGACCGCCCTGGGCCTGGGCCAGTCCTCCGCCGTCGGTATCGGTGGCGACCCGATCAACGGTCTGAAGCACATCGACGTCATGAAGGCCTTCAACGACGATCCGGAAACCGATGCCGTCATCATGATCGGTGAAATCGGTGGTCCTGACGAAGCCAACGCTGCTCGTTGGATCAAGGACAACATGAAGAAGCCGGTGGTTGGCTTCATCGCCGGCGTGACCGCGCCCCCGGGCAAGCGTATGGGCCACGCAGGTGCCCTGATCTCCGGTGGTGCTGACACCGCCGAAGCCAAGCTGGCCATCATGGAAGAGTGCGGCATCAAGGTCACCCGCAACCCGTCCGAAATGGGCCGTCTGCTGAAGTCGGTGCTGTAATCGGCGTCTGGCTGAACCAGCCACAGCAGCAAGATCAGTACCCGCAAGACCAGCATGGGGAGCTCCGGCTCCCCATGTCATTTTTGGAGAGCTGTCCTAAAGGGCGGGCACTCATCGCGCACGGCGCGGTCATCCAGCCATGTGCCCGATCCGAGGCGCTGTTTTTCCAAGAGGACATACATGGAATTCCTGACCAACCTGAACTGGGTGGCAGTGGCACAGATCATCCTGATCGATATCCTGCTCGGCGGCGACAATGCCATCGTCATTGCGCTGGCCTGTCGCAACCTGCCCGACAAGCTGCGCATGAAGGGGATCGTCTGGGGTACCGTGGGCGCCATCGGCATCCGCATTGCGCTCATCGCCTTTGCCGTGACGATGCTGCAATTGCCTTTCCTGAAGCTGGTCGGCGGCGTCCTGTTGCTGTGGATCGGCATCAAGCTGCTCAATGAAGACGACGATCACGCCGACATCAACGGCAGTGACCGCCTGTGGGGTGCGGTCAAGACGGTGATCGTGGCGGACCTGGTGATGAGCCTGGACAACGTGATTGCCATCGCCAGTGCGGCCGAGCAAGCGGCGGGCGAGCACCAGTTGCTGCTGGTGGTGTTCGGCATTGTGGTCAGTATCCCCATCATCGTCTGGGGCAGCACCCTGGTATTGAAGCTGATGGAGAAATTCCCGGTCATCGTCACCCTCGGCGCGGCCTTGCTGGGCTACATCGCAGGTGGCATGATCTTCAGCGACGTGGCCGTGCAGGGCTGGCTCAAGGGCCTCATCGCCGACACCGAATTCGTGCTGCCGGGCGCAGCCGTCCACCTGAGTCTGCCGGGCCTGGTCGGCTCGCTGGGGGTGGTGCTGACCGGCCTCACGCTCAAGCGCAGGAAGCAGGAGCGGCAGGGGCCTGCCCTCTGATCCGCCCAAGCCCGCTCTCCCTGCTTGAGCCATATCAGCGCCATGGCCCCACAAACCTGATAGCTTTGCAATTTTTTCGCTAGTGCGCATGACCGGTGCTGCCGATACTGGCAACGCCCTTTTCTTTTTTACGAGGATCCCATGAAACCCGTCGTCACCCGTCGCCCCCAACAAGGCTTTACTTTGCTCGAACTGATGGTCACGCTGGCCATCATCGGCATTCTTGCGATGCTGGGCGCCTCGCAATATCAGGACTACATCGCCCGTGCGCGCGTTTCGGAAGGCTTCAACCTGGCCGAGCCCTACAAGCTGGCCGTGACCGAGCAGATCAGCTCCAACAATGGTGTCTTCACCGTGGCGCAACTGGGCCTGCCGGCCTTCACGGCGACCGACAACGTCAGCAAGATCGAGGTCTCTCCCATGGAAAAGCGTGGCGTGGGCGGCGTCATCACCATCACCTACGGCCCGCGCGTGGGTGACGGCGGCACCCTGACACTGACGCCCACCATCACCTCCGGCACGATTCAGTGGCAATGCGCAGCCAAGGATGTCAAGCAAGCCCCCACTCCGGAAGGCGCCACGCCCAACACCGGTTTCGTCGCCGGTACCCTGCCGGCCAAATTTGCACCGGCCAACTGTCGCGGTTGATTCGCAGGTGCACGCTGCGGATTCCGGCAAGAAAAAACGCGCCCTCGGGCGCGTTTGTCTTATCCACGGGAGCATCGGACCGCAGCCCCGGCTCAGGGCCGCGCCATGTTGATGTCACTCTTGCCGCCGCGCTTTTCGGTCACGCAGATATCGGTCATGACCATGCTCTTGTCGACCGCCTTGCTCATGTCATAGACCGTCAACAGTCCTACCTGGACGGCCGTCAGCGCTTCCATCTCCACCCCGGTCTTGCCGAAGGTTTCCACGCGCGCGGTACAGCGCACCGATGAGCTGGCCGCATCAGTCTCGAACTCCACCGACACATGCGTCAACGCCAGCGGATGGCACAGCGGGATCAGTTCACCGGTACGCTTGGCCGCCATGATGGCGGCGATGCGGGCGATGCCCAGGACGTCTCCCTTCTTGGCGGTGCCGGCTTCGATGATGGCCAGCGTGGCCGGCTGCATGCGGATCACGCCCGTGGCCAGGGCCACGCGGTGAGTCTCGTTCTTGCCGCCGACATCGACCATGTGCGCTTGTCCGCCCTGGTCGAAGTGAGTGAGGCCGCCGTTGGGCGCGGGTTCGCCGGATGTGCTCATGGTGATTTACTGAAGATGAAATGAAGGGAAAGGAGCGGGTATCATAGCAGGCAGCCCGCAGCGCACGCTGCCTCTCCTTTTTCCTGTCCGACATTGATGACTGGTCCATGCAGCGAACCGTGACTGATCCTTCCCGCCGACCCTTGCGTCGCCTGCTCATGCCTGCCGTGAGTGCCGCCTGTTTCTTGCTGCCCGCTGCCCCGTTGACGCTGCTGCCGCATCCCGGCGTGGCCCAGGGTTTGCCGACGCTGGGCGATACCGAACGGGAAGGGCTCTCGCCACTGATGGAGCGCAAGCTGGGCGAAGAGATCATGCGCGACATCCGCACCGATCGTGATTACGTCGACGACGGTCCGGTCTCGGAATACCTCAACAATTTCGGCCAGCACCTGGTCTCGATTCATCCTGAAGTGCGTGGCGAGGCGGGGTTCGACTTCCAGTTCTTCATGGTGCGTGATCCCATGCTCAATGCCTTCGCGCTGCCGGGCGGCTTCATCGGTGTCAACAGCGGGCTGCTGCTGGCGGCGCAGTCGGAGTCCGAACTGGCCGGTGTGATGTCGCACGAAATCGGCCACGTGGCCCAGCGCCACATCGCCCGCATGCTGGGCCAGCAGAAGCAGAATTCGATGATCCAGCTGGCCGCCATCGTGCTGGGCGCACTGGCCGGCGTGTCCAAGGCCGGGGGCGATGCCGCCATGGCGACCATGATGGGGGGCACCGGGCTGGCCGTGCAGCGCCAGCTCAACTTCAGCCGCGACGCCGAACGCGAAGCCGATCGCATCGGCCTGCAGATCATGCGCGACGGCGGTTTTGATCCGTCCGGCATGGTGACCTTCTTCGGTCGACTGCAAGCGGCCTCGCGCAACTACAGCGATGCCGTGCCGCCCTACCTGATGACGCACCCGCTGACCACCGAACGCATCGCCGACATCCAGGCCCGCATCCGCGAGCAGCGCTACAAGCAGCGGGTGGACAGCCCCGAATTCCAGCTGGCGCGCGCCCGTACCCAGGTCTTGCAGAATGACGGCGTACAGGGATTGCGCGACAACGTCGCCAAGTTCACCGACCAGGCCAAAGGCAATACCAAGCTCATGACGGCCGCCGCCAAGTACGGACTGGCCTACGCCTACTATCGCCAGAACCGTTTCGAGCAGGCCGAGACGGCCTTGAAGGAGGCGCAGGAGGCAGCCGTTCCGATGAAGACCGGCATCTTCTTCGGCAGTCTGGACATCGATATCAAGATCGCCCGCAAGCAGACCCAGCAGGCTCTGCAGGTGGCGGAGACCTTGCGCCAGCAGTTTCCCATCTCGCGCGCCATCGCGCGCCAGTATGCCGATGCCCTGATCGCCGCCAGGCGCTATGACCAGGCCGTGGCCTACCTGCGCGACCAGGCACAGCTGTATCGCTCGGACGCCCAGGTGCAGGAGTTGCTGGCCAAGGTCTACGCCGCCCAGGGCAAGCAGGCCTTGCAGCACCTGGCACTGGCGCAATCCTATGCGCTCAACGGCAGCCTGCTGGCCGCCATCGATCAGCTGGGAATTGCACGCAAGGCACCGGATGCGACCTTCTACGACCAGTCGCAGGTCGACGCCCTCGAGCGCGAATGGAAGGCGCGCTGGAAGGATGAGCAGAAAGATCTGAAAGAGCGCGGCTGAGCACCGGCCGGAAAGTCAGTACTGGCGGGGGTTGGCGACGAATCTGAAGGTTTCTTCCAGGTGGTCGCTGGTGATGCGTTGCAGCGCCAGTTCCTGTCCCTTCCAGATGAAGGAAAGTGTCAAATCGTCGCTGCCCTCCAGCCACCGCAGCAGGGCGTCTTCGTCGGCATGATCGGCCGGATGCAGACAGGGCAGCAAGCTGGCCAAGTCACGGTCATCGACCCCGGCAACGATCTGGTCACTGCGCAGATAGAGCCGTCCGCGCTCATCCATCCAGGCGGCATCGACCTGCTCCACCGCGCCCTGCGTATGCAGCAGCAGGGCGGGTGCATTCTGGTCCGCGCCCGGCTGGGTGCGCAGCAGATGCGGCATCCATTCCAGATCGACATAGACCCGCTGCGGCCCGTTCTGAAAATACCAGCGTCCCGTGTCGTCGGCGGCATAGTTGCGTTCGATGAAGGCCAGCAGGGCAGGGTGGCGAATCGGATCGCCGGCCAGCTTCAGTTGCTGCGCGCGTTCATCGCGCATGCGCCACTGGCCGCGCGCGTCCAGCCGCAGCCAGCCGAAGCAGCGCGGTACGTTGGGCCAGCGGGCCATGGCCTGGTGGACGATCTCATCCATGGGCCAGCTCCGGGCGGACGTCGAAGGCACTCTCGGCCCGGCCTTCGAGGAAATGCAGTAGTCGCTGCGGCAGCCACGCCAGGCTGCCCGGCGGCCCCCCTGCGGCAAAGCCGACATGTCCGCCCTGTTCGGGATATTCCAGCACCACTTCCGGCGCCGCCGAGCGTGGCAGATGGCGGGCCGGCAGGAAGGGATCGTTCTGCGCATTCAATACCAGCGTGGGCACGCTGATGTCGTGCAGGATGTGCTTGGCGCTGGCGCGGTCCCAGTAATCGTCGGTATTGCGATAGCCGTGCAGGGGCGCGGTGACCACGTTGTCGAAGGCATACAGATCGCGCGCCGACAGCAGGGCGTCGCGGTCGAACAGGCCCGGGAACTGCTCCAGCTTGGCCAGGCACTTGGGCCGCATGGTGCGCAGGAAAACCCAGGTATAGAGCCGGTTGAAGCCGCTGGCCAGGGCCGCGCCGCCACCGGCCAGATCCAGCGGGGCCGATACCGCGCAGGCGGCATCGACGATCTCGGCCTGGTGCTGCGATTCGCCCAGCCAGCGCAGCAGCGCATTGGCACCGAGCGACACACCGCAGGCGTACAGGTGGGTGGCGGCCAGGTCTTGCTGGCGCAGCTTGAGGCGACGGATGATCCAGTCCAGCTCGGCGCTATCGCCCGAGTGATAGAAGCGCGGTGCCAGGTTGATTTCACCCGAGCAGCCGCGAAAATGCGGAATTGCCCCATGCCAGCCACGCCGCTCCACCTCTGCCATGAGTGCGCGGCTGTAGTGGCTGTCGGACGAGCCTTCCAGCCCGTGGAACAGCAGCAGCAGCGGTCGTCCCGGCTGACCATCGACGAAATCGATGTCGATGAAGTCGCCATCCGGGGCTTCCCAGCGCTCGCGCCGGTAGGCCACCTGCGGCTTGGGCAGGAAGGTGGACGGATAGATGGTCTGGAGATGGCCGCCGGGAAGCCAGCGGGGTGGGACGTAAAGCATGATGCAGCCTTGCTCGGAATCGGATGGCGCAAGCGCCTGTGGATAAATCAGGCCGCCGTCAATGCAGCATGGCCCCGCTGATCACCGGCTCCAGCGGTGCCGTACCGGGGGCTACCGATGCGTGGTGCATCACCAGGCGCCAGCCCAGGGCGGTCTTGAGGTAGACATTGGTGGCGATGACGTGCACGTCGGGTTGCGGCTCGCCGCCGTGGTCGATGTCTTCCACCACGCTGTGCACGGCGGTCATCATGTTCTGGGTGGCGTGCAGCTGGCGCGGGCGGATATGCAGGCCGCCGTTGGAGAGGATGTCTTCCCACACGGCGCGGATGTCCGCATGGCCGACCAGGCGTTGTGCGCCGGGATGGATGCAGACGATTTCCTCATCATCGGCCCACAGGTCCATCAGCGCGTCCAGATCGGCGCGGGCCAGGGCGTCGTAGTAGGCAGCTTCGATTTCATCGGGCGAACCATGGATCAGTTTGTTGCGGGACATGAGAATCTCCGGATCAGATGAAAAGAGGGCCTTGTGGGCCCTCTCGTGTCTGGTGCGAAACCTGAATCTTAATGGCCTTTGACCACGGTGCCCGGTTTGAGCTGGTACTGGGTTCCGCAGTAAGGACATTTGGCCGCGCCGTGCGCGTCCAGTTCCAGGAACACGCGCGGGTGCGAGTTCCAGGCCGACATGCTGGGGTTGGGGCAATGGGCCGGGAGGTCCTTGCCTTCGAGCAGGATCACGCCCTGCGATGCTTGAGCTTGGCTCATGTTGTTCTCCGTTGCTTGCAATTGACTGAAGTTGATACGTGAAAACCCGCGCTGATCGGCCGCGCTTACACCAGCGTGAGCCAGTGCTTGTACTGCGGTGCCCGGCCCGAGACCACGTCGAAGAACAGGGTCTGCAGCTTCTCGGTGATGGGGCCGCGGGCGCCATTGCCGATGATGCGGCGATCCAGTTCGCGGATCGGCGTGACTTCGGCGGCGGTGCCGGTGAAGAAAGCTTCATCGGCGCAATACATTTCGTCGCGGGTGATGCGTTTCTCGATGACCTCGATGCCCAGGTCGCGCGCCATGGTCAGCACGGCGTCGCGGGTGATGCCATCCAGGCAGGAGGCCAGGTCGGGAGTATAGATCTTGCCGTTCTTGACGATGAAGACATTTTCACCCGAACCTTCCGAGACATAGCCGTCGGTATCCAGCAGCAGGGCTTCATCGTAGCCGTCGGCCAGCGCTTCCTGGTTGGCCAGGATGGAATTGATGTAGTAGCCGCTGGCCTTGGCGCGCACCAGCGAGACATTGACATGATGGCGGGTGAAGGAAGAGGTCTTCACGCGGATGCCCTTGTTGATGCCATCCTCGCCCAGGTAGGCACCCCACGGCCAGGCGGCGATGGCCACGTGGATCTGGTTGCCCTTGGCGGACACGCCCAGCTTTTCCGAGCCGATCCAGATCAAGGGGCGGATGTAGCAGGATTCCAGCTTGTTCTCGCGCACCACCTGGCATTGCGCCTCGGCCAGGGTGGCCTGGTCGAACGGAACTTCCATCTGGAAGATCTTGGCCGAGTTGAACAGGCGCTGGGTATGCTCCTTGAGGCGGAAGACGGCCGTGCCTTCCGGGGTCTTGTAGGCGCGCACGCCCTCGAAGACACCCATGCCGTAGTGCAGGGTGTGGGTCAGTACGTGGATGGTGGCGTCTCGCCAGTCGATCAGCGCGCCATCCTTCCAGATCTTGCCGTCGCGGTCAGCCATGGACATGGTGGTCTCCCTCTGTGCAGTGATTGCAGATTTCCTGAAATGGACCTCAGTTCGGTCATGAAGAACTGAGCAAAGAGCTCCATTCTAGCGGATTCACGCGAGTAAAAACTTTCATCTGTAGAATGAAAGTACTGAGCGAAAATGCACACATCACCGCGCGCCCCGACGCCGGTCGCGTCATCCATCCCGTCACGGAACAAGCATGCAGAAGGAGACAGGCGAGGACGATTCAGGAGCAGCGCCGCGCACCCACGCGCCCGATTCCGAAGCCGCCCGCCGCATCGAGAAGGAAGCTTTCCAGGAAGGCTGGCGCGCCAGTGCCTCGACCATTCCGGCCGTGCTGGCCTGGGGCATGGTCTCGGGCATGGCCATGGTCAAGTCGGGACTGACGATCTACCAGTCGCTGGGCATGAGCCTCCTGGTCTACGCCGGTTCGGCCCAGTTTGCCGCGCTGCCGCTGCTGGCGGCCGGGGTGCCGCTCTTGGTGGTGTTCTTCACGGCCATGATCGTCAACTTGCGCTTCGTGATCTTCTCGGCGGCGGTGGCGCCGCACTTCGAGCATCTGCCCTGGTATCGCCGGGTCTGGTACGGCTTCTTCAACGGCGATATCTCGATGGCCTTCTTTCCGCAGCGCTATCCTCCGTCTACGTTTCATCAACCCGCTGGCAAAGTCGGTTATTTTGCGGCGATCTGTTACCCCGGCTGGCTTGCCTGGCAATTGGGGGCGACCATCGGCATCCTGCTGGGCAGCCAGATTCCGGAAAGCTGGAACATCGGCTTTGCCGGCACCCTGGCCCTGATTGCGGTGATGATTCCGATGACCAGCAGTCTGCCGGCCCTGGCCGGCGTGGTGGTGTCGGGCTCAGTGGCGGTGCTGGCGCTGGGGCTGCCCTACCGGCTGGGCCTGTTGCTGGCCATGGTGCTGGGCATGGCGACGGCAATGCTGGTCGACAAATTGCTTCCCGGTAATGATGGCGATGTGGAGGCGGCAGCATGAATGAGTGGTATGTCTGGGGTGCCATCGTGCTGATGACCGTTTCCACCGTCATCACCCGCAGCGGTTTCTTCCTGTTCGGCCATGCGGTCAAGCTGCCACCTCGGCTCAAGCATGCGCTGAGCTATGCGCCGGCGGCCGCCATGGCGGCCATCATCTTCCCCGATCTGGTGACCACGGGCGGTGCCGTCGAGATCAGCCTGGCCAATCCCAAGTTGCTGGCCGGCATCGGTGCCGGCGCTTTCTTTGTGGCAACACGTCATCTTTTGGGAACTATTGTGGCAGGAATGTCACTCTTTACACTGTTGCGCTGGTTCTTGTGAAGTTTTGCGCAGACCCGCAGGCGCCGCTCCGGATGTTGTTCAGGCTGCCAAAAAGCCGTCAGGAGCGGGTCAGGCTGGAGTAAAATACGACGTTTTTCGCCCCCTTCTTCGAATTCCTACCTATGAAATTCAACCGACTGAGCGATCTGATTTCCGCTGGCCAATTGCAAGGCAAACGCGTCTTCATCCGTGCTGATCTGAACGTCCCGCAGGATGATGCCGGCAATATCACCGAAGATACGCGTATCCGCGCGTCGGTCCCGGCCATTCGCGAGGCCCAGCAGGCAGGTGCTGCAGTGATGGTGACCTCCCACCTGGGCCGTCCCACCGAAGGCGAGTTCAAGCCCGAGGATTCGCTGGCCCCGGTGGCCCGGCGTCTCTCCGAACTGCTGGGCAGTGAAGTCAAGCTGATCGCCAACTGGGTTGATGGCGTGGATGTGCAGCCGGGCCAGGTCGTGTTGCTGGAAAATTGCCGCCTGAACAAGGGCGAAAAGAAGAACAGCGACGAGCTGGCGCAAAAGATCGCCAAGCTCTGCGATATCTACGTCAACGATGCTTTCGGTACCGCACACCGTGCCGAAGCCACCACCTATGGTGTAGCCAGGTTTGCCCCCATCGCCTGCGCCGGCCCGCTGCTGGCCGCCGAGCTCGATGCCCTGGGCCAGGCACTGAATCAGCCGGCCCGTCCGCTGGTGGCCATCGTGGCCGGTTCCAAGGTCTCCACCAAGCTGACCATCCTGAAGACCCTGGCCGAGAAGGTCGACAACCTCATCGTCGGTGGCGGCATCGCCAACACCTTCATGCTGGCTGCCGGTTTGAAGATCGGCAAGTCGCTGGCCGAGCCTGACCTGGTGGATGACGCCAAGGCCATCATCGAGTTGATGGCCAAGCGCGGCGCTTCGGTGCCCATCCCCACCGACGTCGTGGTGGGCAAGGAATTCTCTCCGACCGCAGCGGCCACCGTGAAGGCGGCTAGCGACGTGGCCGACGACGACATGATCTTCGACATCGGCCCCGAAACTGCGGCCGCCCTGGCCGAGCAGCTGGGCCGCGCCGGCACCATCGTCTGGAACGGTCCGGTGGGCGTGTTCGAGTTTGACCAGTTCGGCCGTGGCACCGAGACCCTGGCCCGCGCCATCGCGGCTTCCCCGGGCTTCTCGATTGCCGGTGGTGGCGACACCCTGGCCGCCATTGCCAAGTACGACATCGCCGACAAGGTCGGCTACATCTCCACCGGCGGTGGCGCTTTCCTGGAATTCCTGGAAGGCAAGACCCTGCCGGCTGTCGAGATCCTGCTGCAACGCGCGCAGTAAGCATGACCGGCGCTGCGCCCTGTTGCCGGGCGCGGCGCCCGGCTGTTCCATCCGGATTCTGAGTCTGTAGCACCACCAATGATGAACGCGTCCGAGACGCGCGTTCGGGGCGGAAGCTCTCCGCCTGATCGGCCCTGCATCGGGCCGGGCAGCGGGCTTCTATCACCAAGTCGCAACCAGAAGGTATTCATGTCCAGAGCAACAAAAATCGTCGCCACCATCGGTCCCGCATCCAGCGACCGTGAAACCCTGACCCGCATGATCCGCGCCGGCGTTGACGTCGTGCGCCTCAATTTCTCGCACGGCAAGCCGCAGGACCACATCGACCGCGCTACCCTGGTGCGCGAAGTGGCCGACGAATGCGGCAAGAAGGTCGCCATCATGGCCGACCTGCAAGGTCCCAAGATCCGCGTGGGCAAGTTCGAGAATGGCAAGATCATGCTGGCCAACGGCGACAAGTTCATCCTCGATTCCGATTGCCAGATGGGCAATCAGGAACGCGTGGGCCTGGACTACAAGGCACTGCCGCGTGACCTGAAGGGCAACGACATCCTGCTGTTGAACGATGGCCTGATCGTGCTCAAGGTCGAGCGCGTGATCGGCAACGAGATTCACACCGTGGTCAAGATCGGCGGCGAGCTGTCCAACAACAAGGGCATCAACCGCCAGGGTGGCGGCCTGTCCGCACCGGCGCTGACGGCCAAGGACATGGACGACATCAAGACCGCCATGAGCTTCCAGGCTGATTACGTGGCCGTGTCCTTCCCCAAGAACGCCACCGACATGGAAATGGCGCGTCAGCTCTCCAACGTGGCCGGTGAGCCCTTCGGCCACAAGCCGATGATGATCGCCAAGATCGAGCGCGCCGAAGCCATCCCCCTGCTGCAGGAAATCCTGGATGCCTCCGACGGCATCATGGTGGCCCGTGGCGACCTGGCCGTGGAAGTGGGCAATGCCGCCGTGCCGGGCTTGCAGAAGCGCATGATCAAGATGGCGCGCGCCTCCAACAAGCTGACCATCACCGCGACCCAGATGATGGAGTCCATGATCGTCAACGCCGTGCCGACCCGCGCCGAAGTCTCCGACGTGGCCAACGCCGTGCTGGATGGTACCGATGCCGTCATGACTTCGGCCGAGACTGCCTCCGGCAAGTATCCGGTGGAAACCGTGGAAGCCATGTCGGCCATCTGCCTGGAAGCCGAGCGCTCCGAGAATGTGCAGCTGGATGCGGACTTCCTGAACCTGCGCTTTACCCGCGTGGACCAGTCCATTGCCTACGGCGCGCTGTTCACCGCGCACCACCTGCGCGTGAAGGCGATTGCCGCGCTCACCGAATCCGGTTCGACGGCGCTGTGGATGAGCCGTCACAACATCGATATCCCGATCTTCGCGATCACCCCCAATGTCGCCACGCGCCGCAAGGCGGCCCTGTTCCGCAATGTGCACACGCTGGAACTGGCCCAGGCGCCCGACACCGAAGCCATGTTGAAGGGCGCCCAGGATCTGCTGCTGGCGCAAGGCGTGGTGCAGAAGGGTGATCTCATCGTCGTGACCTGGGGCGAGCCCATCGGTCAGGTCGGCGGCACCAATGCGCTGAAGATCCTGCGCGTTGGCGAGTACTGATTTTTTCATCGTTCTGGAGTTTCATCATGCCTCTCGTATCCATGCGTCAATTGCTGGACCACGCCGCTGAAAACGGTTATGGCCTGCCGGCTTTCAACGTCAACAACCTGGAGCAGGTCACCGCCATCATGGAAGCCGCCAACGAAGTCGGCGCGCCCGTGATCATGCAGGCCTCCGCCGGTGCCCGCAAATATGCCGGTGAAGCCTTCCTGCGCCACCTGATCTCGGCGGCCGTGGAAGCCTATCCGCACATCCCGGTGGTGATGCACCAGGATCACGGCCAGTCGCCGGCCGTCTGCATGGCCGCCATCAAGTCCGGTTTCTCTTCGGTCATGATGGATGGTTCGCTGGAAGCCGACGGCAAGACCGTGGCCAGCTACGAGTACAACGTCGAAGTCTCGCGCAAGGTGGTGGAGTTCTCGCACGCCATCGGCGTGACCGTGGAAGCCGAACTGGGTGTGCTGGGTTCGCTGGAAACCATGAAGGGTGACAAGGAAGACGGCCACGGCGCCGACGGCACCATGACCCGCGAACAGCTGCTCACCGACGTGAACCAGGCTGCCGACTTCGTCAAGGCCACCCAGTGCGACGCGCTGGCCATTGCCATCGGTACTTCGCACGGTGCCTACAAGTTCTCGCGCAAGCCCACCGGCGACATCCTGGCGATTGATCGCATCAAGGAAATCCACGCCCGCATCCCCAACACCCACCTGGTGATGCACGGTTCTTCGTCGGTGCCGCAGGAACTGCTGGCCGAGATCCGCGAATTCGGCGGTGACATGAAGGAAACCTACGGCGTGCCCGTCGAAGAAATCCAGGAAGGTATCAAGCACGGCGTGCGCAAGATCAACATCGACACCGACATCCGTCTGGCCATGACCGGTGCGATCCGCCGCTACCTGTTCGAGAACCCGTCCAAGTTCGACCCGCGCGACTACCTCAAGCCCGCCCGCGAAGCCGCCAAGCTGGTCTGCAAGGCGCGTTTCCTGTCCTTCGGTTGCGAAGGCCAGGCTGGCAAGATCAAGCCGGTCTCGCTGGAAAAGATCGCCGAGAAGTACAAGAGCGGCGAACTGGCACAGATCGTCCAGTAAGCGCACAAGCGTTCATCGGCCTACGCCGGACGCAAGGCCCCACCGACCGGAATCGCCCTGAAAATGGCGATTCCGGTTTTTGACTTTACGAGAAGACCACCATGAGCAGTCTCTACAAATCCTCGATCACTTCCCTGCCGCTGTTGGGCACAGGCAAGGTCCGCGAAAACTATGCCGTCGGCGACGACAAGCTGTTGATCGTGACCACCGACCGCCTGTCGGCCTTCGACGTCATCATGAATGAACCGATCCCCGGCAAGGGCAAGGTCCTGAACCAGATGAGCGATTTCTGGTTCGACAAGCTGGGCCATATCGTGCCCAATCACCTGACCGGCGTCGATCCCGAGTCCGTGGTGAGCCCGGCCGAAGTGGAGCAGGTGCGCGGACGCGCCGTGGTGGCCAAGCGCTTGAAGCCGATCCTGGTGGAAGCCGTGGTGCGCGGCTACATCATCGGTTCCGGCTGGAAGGATTACCAGGCCACCGGTGCGATCTGCGGCATCAAGCTGCCGGCCGGTCTGCAACAGGCTTCCAAGCTGGAGCAGCCGATCTTCACCCCGGCCGCCAAGGCCGACCTGGGCGAACACGACGAAAACATCAGCTTTGAAGAAACCGAAAAGCGCATCGGCTCCGAGCTGGCCCACAAGATCCGCGACGTCGCCATCCAGCTCTACAAGGAAGCCGCTGACTATGCGGCCACGCGTGGCATCATCATCGCCGACACCAAGTTCGAATTCGGCCTGGATGACAATGGCGTGCTGCACCTGATGGATGAAGTGCTGACTGCGGACTCTTCGCGCTTCTGGCCGGCTGACAGTTACCAGGTGGGTATTTCGCCGCCGTCCTTCGACAAGCAATTCGTGCGCGACTACCTGGAAACCGTCGAGGGCTGGCAGAAGACCCCGCCTGCACCGGCGCTTCCGGCCGATGTGATCGAAAAGACCGGCGCCAAGTACCGCGAGGCGCTGGAACGCCTCACCGGCGAGAAGCTCAAGGACTGACGGGGGCGGATATGAACGATACTGTCAAACCGCTGATCGGCGTGGTCATGGGCTCGTCCTCGGACTGGGAGGTGATGCAGAATGCGGTCGCCATCCTGAAGGACTTTGGCGTGCCCTTCGAAGCCCAGGTGATTTCCGCACACCGCATGCCGGACCAGATGTTCGCCTACGCCGAGAGCGCCCGCGCGCGCGGGCTGCGCGCCATCATCGCCGGTGCCGGCGGTGCTGCGCACCTGCCGGGCATGATCGCGGCCAAGACCATCGTACCGGTGCTGGGTGTGCCCGTGCCCTCCAAGTACCTGCGTGGCGAGGATTCGCTGCTGTCCATCGTGCAGATGCCCAAGGGCATTCCGGTGGCCACCTATGCCATCGGTGAAGCCGGTGCCGCCAATGCGGCGCTCTCCGCCATCGCCATGCTGGCCACCACCGACGCGGCTCTGGCTGAAAAGCTGGAAGCCTTCCGCAAGACCCAGACGCAAGTCGCCCTCGACATGAAGTTGCCTGTATGACCCAGCAGTCCGCCTCCACCCTTCGTCCCGCCGTTCCCTCGACCACCCCGGCCACCTGGCTGGGCGTGATGGGCGGTGGCCAGCTCGGTCGCATGTTCGCCCACGCGGCGCAGAGCATGGGCTTCAAGGTCGCCGTGCTGGAAGCCGATGCCGACTGCCCGGCCGGGCAGGTGGCGGACCGCCTCATCAACGCCGCCTACGACGACGGTGCGGCGCTGGCGGAGTTGGGTGCGCTGTGTGCAGCGGTGACGACCGAGTTTGAAAATGTCTCGGCCAGGAGCCTGGCCACGCTGGCGGCGCAGACCTTCGTGGCACCGGCTGCGTCTGGTGTGTCGATTGCGCAGGACCGCACGGCCGAGAAGGCTTTCTTCACCGAATGCGGATCGCAGTCCGGCGTGCTGCCGGCACCGCACCTGGTGATCAATAGCGAGGCCGACATCGATGGCCTCGATGCCAACCTGCTGCCGGGCATCCTCAAGACGGCCCGCATGGGTTATGACGGCAAGGGCCAGGTACGCGTGCGTTCGGTGGAAGAAGTGCGCAGCGCCTTCGCCGCCATGAAGGGCGTGACCTGCGTGCTGGAGAAGATGCTGCCGCTGGCCTATGAAGTTTCGGTACTGGTGGCGCGCGGCCATGATGGTCAGGCCGTGGTCTATCCGATTGCCGAGAACGTGCATCGCGATGGCATCCTCTTCACCACCACCGTACCCGGCCCCAACATCAAGGCCGATGCCGCCGAGCGTGCGCAGCAGGCGGCTTTGCAGATCATCGGTGCGATGCAGTACGTGGGCGTGCTGTGCATCGAATTCTTCGTGCTGGAAGACGGCGCGCTGGTGGTCAACGAGATGGCCCCGCGTCCGCACAACAGCGGTCATTACACCATCGATGTCTGCGTCACCAGCCAGTTCGAACAACAGGCCCGCGCCATGGCGCGCCTGCCGCTGGGCGATACGCGCCAGCATTCGCCTTCGGTGATGCTCAACATCCTGGGTGATGTCTGGTACGAAGGCGAGGGCGATCAGCAGCGCGAGCCTGCCTGGGATCAGGTGCTGGCGCTGCCCGGTGCGCACCTGCACCTGTACGGCAAGGCCGAAGCGCGCCGTGGCCGCAAGATGGGCCATGTCACCTTCACCGGTGCCACCTTGGCTGATGCGCAGCGCCAGCTGGCAGCAGCCTGCGCCATCCTAGGCATCACGTTGTAAGCGAGGCGGGTGATGAACGACAAGCGCGCTTCTTCCACACCGGTCATCGATGCGGCAGCCATCATGTATGCCGCCCGCAAGCTGGAGCAGGGTGGCCTGGTGGCGTTCCCGACCGAGACCGTCTACGGCCTCGGTGGCGATGCCGAGAACCCGGCCGCGATTGCCGCCATCTATGCGGCCAAGGGACGACCGGCCAATCATCCGGTGATCGTGCACGTGTCGCCCGAAGCTGATATCGCTTACTGGGCCGCCTCGGTACCGGTGGAAGCGCGTCGCCTCATTGCCTCGTTCTGGCCGGGTCCGCTCACGCTCATTCTCAAGCGTGCGGCGCACATTCCCGATGCCGTGGCCGGTGGCCAGGATTCGGTGGGGGTGCGTTGCCCTTCGCATCCGGTGGCGCAGGCGCTGCTGCGGGAATTCCGCGGCGGCAAGGGCGGTATCGCCGGTCCCTCGGCCAACAAGTTCGGACATGTCAGCCCGACTACCGCCGAGCATGTGCGCGAGGAATTCGGCAACGATGCCCACAGCCTGGTGGATTACGTGCTCGATGGTGGGCAGAGTGAAGTGGGTATCGAGTCCACCATCGTCGATCTGTCCCGCATCGACACGCATGGTCCGGTGCTGCTGCGTCCTGGCCAGATCAGCGCCGACCGTATCGCTGCGGTACTGGGCGTTCCCCTGGCCACGCCCGATGCCACTGCACCGCGTGCTTCGGGGACGCTCGATGCTCATTACGCGCCGCATACGCCGGTGGTGCAGGCGGCGGTGAGCGAGCTCCCTGATCTGTTGCACAGGCTGGCTGGCATCGGCCAGAAGCTCGCCCTGATTCAACGCCAATTCCGTGGCGAAGAGCTGCCCGCAGTGATGGCCACCCGTACCATGCCCCAGAGCGCCGATGCCTATGCCCATGACCTCTACGCCGCGCTGCGTGACATGGATCATGCCGGGGCTGACCTGATCGTGGTGGAGTCCTTGCCGCCGGCTGCAGAATGGCAGGGCGTCAATGACCGCCTGCGGCGCGCCGCTTTTGATTCGCAGGGTGTGCTGGCGCGCCTGCTGGAGCGCTGAACCGCAACACCGCAGCACAGCGCACAGGCCATTGCACGCCACTAGCGCGACGGCGCTCGTATCGTGCTTGCAAAGCCCCCCGGTCTGGTCGCTGCAGTCCCTCCCTTGTCCGGCCCTATCCCGGTCTGCCGCTCTGGTACTGACTTTCGGGTCAGTACTCGGTTGCCAAAAGAAGACAAGCACGGTCGTGCTCTTCACATCTTCTATACAAACTGTGACAAAGCTGGCATAGTATCTCCACGAAATAGCACGTGCGTTCTTTTTGTTTCGTCAGCGTAAAAACGCGTATCCATCAGTTACGTGAACTTACGCAGAATAATGAAAAAACGGTAACCAGCCGTGAACCCAATCCCGTCAGACGCCAGACGTCGGGAATAAAAAATCCGGGCACTGCCCGCAACTCTTGGAGACAGCAATGCAAAAACAATTTTCCTTCCTGCCCAAAATCGCCGCCCTGTCCGTGATGGCGGCGTGCGCTGTACCGGCCATGGCGCAGACGGCGGGCAGCAATATCGTCAACCTGGGCTGGTTCCATCTGGCGCCGCAGGATTCCAGTGGTGGCCTGACCAAGCTCAATGGCCCCAGCGCCGGCAGCTTCCCGAACCGCACCTCTTCGGTCAGCGATGCCGATACGGTCGGCATCGCCTTCACGCACTTCTTCACCGACAACTTTGCCTTGACCGCAGACCTGGGGATTCCCCCGGAATTCAAGCTCAAGGGCACGGGCGACCTGCAAGCGCTGGGTGAACTGGGCAAGGCCAAGCAGTGGAGCCCGGCGATCGTCGCCAAGTACTACTTCGGTGGTGCCAATGATGCCTTCCGTCCCTTCGTGGGCGCGGGTGTGACCTATGTGTGGTATTCGGATGTGTCGCTGTCGCGCAGCTTCCAGAATTCCGCTTCGCTCAACAGCGGCGGCACGGCCACGGCCAGCCTGAGTTCCTCGTGGGCGCCGGTGCTCACGGGTGGTGCGACCTATGCCTTCAACGATCGCTGGTCTGCCAGCCTGTCGGTTTCCTACATCCCGCTCAAGACCGACGCGGACATCACCGCCCAACCGGCGGGCTCCCTGGCGGCACTGGGTGCACAGCGTTACAAGACAACCATCACGCTGGATCCGATCGTGACCTTCCTGTCGATCGGCTACAAGTTCTAAGTCGGCAACACGGCTGAAAAAATGGCGCCCGGAGCAATCCGGGCGCCATTTTCATTGATGCGACCGGCAACAGCGCCGGCCCTGGTGTTCAGAATGTTTCGGTCTTGACGAAGCGGCCATTGTGGAAGACCAGGGCAGCCTTCGGATCGACTTCGCAGTGTTCGACTTCACCGACGAAGATGACGTGGTCGCCTTCCGGGTACTGGCTGCGGTTGTGGCATTCGAACCAGGCCGAGGCGCCATCCAGCACGGGCTGGCCGGTGCGCGAGAGTGAGTAGGGCACGCCTTCGAAGCGGTTTTCCATCTTGCTGGCGAACTGTTGCGCCAGATGTGCCTGGTCGGCGCCGAGGATGTTGATGACGTAATGCGAATTGCCGGAGAACACCGGCAGGCTGTTGGCGCGCGTACCCAGGCTCCACAGCACCAGGGGCGGGTCCAGCGAGACCGAGTTGAAGGAGCTGGCGGTCAGTCCCAGCAAGCTGCCATCGGCCAGTCGGGTGGTGATGACGGTGACGCCCGTGGCGAACTGCGACAGGGCCTGGCGAAAGTGCGCCGCGTCGAACTGACGCGCTTCGGCGCGGGGGAAACGTGTGTGCATCGGGAGTCTGGTTGGAGGTCGAAGCGCCCGGTATTTGCCTTGCGGACAGCCGGTCAATGCGCAGAGATGCACATGATAGCGGATCGCGCGCAGTCTTGCCGTGCCGTCCGGTCACGGTTGCCTGGCAGCTTGACACTGCTTCACATCGACCGCACCTGAAGCACTGAATTGGGGTAAAGTTTGGCAACAAGCAACTTAACGGGAGAACATCATGGCCACGGAAATTGCAGTACTGGGCGGCGGTTGCTTCTGGTGCCTGGAAGCGGTCTACCAGCAGGTCAAGGGCGTGCAGTCGGTGGAGTCCGGCTATACCGGTGGCAGCGTCGCCAATCCCAGTTATGAACAGGTGTGTGGCGGTCAGACCGGGCATGCGGAAGTGGTCAAGCTGGCCTTCGATCCGCAGCAGATCAGCTTCCGCGAGATTCTGGAAATTTTCTTCACCATCCATGATCCGACCACGCTCAACAGACAGGGCAATGACGTGGGCACGCAATATCGTTCAGTTATTTACTATCAGGACGACATCCAGCACGACACGGCCAGACACATCATCGCCGAGATGGCGCTGGTATGGGATGCCCCCATCGTGACCGAACTCTCGCCGCCGCAAACCTATTACCGTGCCGAGGACTACCATCAGAACTACTTCGTGCAGCATCCCTTCCAGGGCTACTGCGCCTTCGTGGTGGCGCCCAAGGTGGCCAAGTTGCGGGAGGTGTTTGCCGAGAAGAGCAAGCCTGAATAAAGCCTCGCTGCGCATCACTACGTACCACGTATGACGTACAACGGGCCTGCCCCCGGAAGAGGGCAGGCCCGTTGCTTCATGGGGCTGGCGAATGCTTATTGTTGTGCGTAGATGTACTTGCGCGACCAGGGCAGCTGCTGTGCGCTGCGGCCGGCCTTGGTGCAGATGACCTGATGCAGCGAAATCCAGTCACGTTCGAAACCGTAAGCACTGCCGGCCAGGTAGACGCGCCAGATGCGGTAGCGCTTCTCGTCGGTCACGCGATGGATGGCCTCGGCATTGGCTTCGAAATTGTCGGCCCAGATACCGCAGGTGCGGGCATAGTGGCGCCGCAGGTTTTCCACGTCAAAGGCTTCCAGTCCGCCTTCCTGCATGGTCCGTAGTACCGTGCTGATGTGCGGCAGTTCACCGGCGGGGAAGACGTACTTGTCGATGAACTCACCGGCGCCATAGGGCGACTCGCCATTCTCGATGTCGGTGCTGGTGATGCCGTGGTTCATGGCCATGCCGCCATCGGCCAGCAGCTTCCTGATCTGGGCAAAATACGTCGGCAAATTCTTGATGCCCACATGCTCGAACATGCCCACGGAGGTAATGCGGTCGAAGGTGCCGGTGACGTCGCGGTAGTCCTGCAGGCGGATTTCGATGCGGTCGCTGAGACCGGCCGCTTCCACCCGCTCACGTGCCAAGGCGTACTGGTTCCTGGAGAGCGTCACCCCCACGCAGCGCGCGCCAAATTTCTGCGCCGCCCGCAATACCAGCGCGCCCCAGCCGCAGCCGATGTCGAGCAGGGTCTGGCCGGGCTTCAACTGGATCTTCTGCAGGATGTGGTCGATCTTCTTGAGCTGGGCCGTGGCGAGGTCCTCGTCGCCGTTCTCGAAGTAGGCGCAGGAATACACCATGTTCTCATCCAGGAACAACTTGTAGAAGTCGTTGGAGACATCGTAGTGATACTGGATGGCTTCGGCGTCGCGCTTCTTGGTGTGCGTCACGTTGCGCACCATGCGGCCCAGCCGGCCCTCGGCCTTGAGGGTGTTGGAAGCCAGGCCGTTGGCGACCTGAATGATGCTCTTGACCTTGCCCTCGACCTCGATCTTGCCCTCGACGTAGGCTTCGCCCAGGTTGGCCAGCGAGGGCGTGAGCAGTGAAGTGATGGCTGAGGCATGAGGAACCTTGAGCGTGACTTCGGGCGTGCCGCTGCTGAAGTCGTAATGCTGTCCGTTCCATAGCTCCAGCCGCAGTGGCAGGGCCGACACGTTGCGAATGTTTTCTACCCAGGCGTCTAGCTTCTTTTCCCAAAACACGATGTCCTCCGCGTCAGTGATGAATGCTGTACGGCCCTGCCTGGCATGGGGATGTCGTCAGGGCTGCAGGCGCTGCCGTTGCCACTGGCCCGCATCGGAACGCGTATAGAGCACGCGGTCGTGCATGCGGGAGGGGCGGCCTTGCCAGAATTCAATGCGATCGGGAATCACGCGGTAACCGCCCCAGTGCTGCGGACGGGTCGGATGCTCCCCGAACTGTTGCTTGGTCGTTTCGTATTGCTGCTCCAGTGCCTCGCGGCTGGCCACGGTCCGGCTCTGCTGCGAGGCGATCGCGCCGAGCTGGCTGGCCAGCGGGCGACTGTAGAAGTACGCGTCGCTTTCTTCCATGCTCACGCGCTCGATCTTTCCTTCGATGCGGACCTGGCGTTCAAGTTCTACCCAGTGGAACAGCAGCGCCACGTAGGGATTTTCCGCTACATCGACGCCCTTGCGGCTGTCGTAGTTGGTAAACCAGGTAAAGCCCTGCGCATCGAACTGCTTGATCAGCACGATGCGCGAAGAAGGCCGCCCATCGGCCCCGACGGTGGCCACGCTCATGGCGTTGGGCTCGGGGACCTGGGCCTTGGTCGCTTCCTCGAACCAGACGGCAAACTGGTCTATCGGGTCGGCGGCCGTGTCGACTTCGGACAGGCTGGCGCGGCTGTAGTCTTTACGTAGGTCTGCTAACGACATGCTTCTTGCTCCTTGGGGAGTGGCGCTAGATTAGCGCGTTTCAAAATGTTTTGCAGAGCAGCAAAACGGCGAATGCGAGCCATTGTGCGGCCTGGCAGCCGATTGCTCCATGATCGCAAGCAAGGCACGCCAATAAAAAAGCCGATGCATTATCGCATCGGCTTTCACGCCTGGCCTGGGCGGAACCAGGTCCCGCCCGTACCGGGAAAGATCAGTTGGTCTTGATGGCTTCGACCTGGATGGCCAGCTTGGTCTCCATCGAGAAGCCATATTTGGCACCGTAGTCGATACCGAAGTCGGCGCGGTTGAAGGATGCCGAGGCATCGCCGCCACAGACTTCGCGCTTGAGCATGGGATGCTGGATGCAGGTGAACTTGTTCAGGGTCAGGGTGACCGGCTTGGTCACGCCGTGCAGGGTCAGCTTGCCTTCGACCGTGGCCGGCTTGTCGCCGTTGAACTTGATCGTGCCCTTGTATTCGGCGGTGGGGTACTTGGCGACGTCGAACATGTCGGCGCTCTTGGCGTGATCGTTCATCTTGGCCATGCCGAAGTCGATCGAGGCGGTGTCGACAATGATGTCCACGGTGCCGGTCTTGGCGGCGCGATCCAGGGTGACGGTACCGCTGGTCTTGTCGAACTTGCCGCGCCAGATGGACACGCCCATGTGGTCCGCTTCAAAGCTGGGATAGGTGTGGCTGGGGTCGATGCTGTAGGTGTCAGCCGCGTTGGCGGAGACGGCGGCAGTGGCCGTGAGCAGAGCGAGCAGGAGGTGATTCAGTTTCATGTGTATTGATTCCTTGAGTGAGAAAAACCGCTGGGGAGCCCGCCCCTTGCAGGGCGGTGCGTCATGGCGCGGAACGACTTCTTGTGATGTTGTCGGGTCGAATTACTGGGCGACGATGTGGAACTTGATGCTCACCTCATCGGCCACCATGCCGGTATCCTTCCATTCACCTTCGCCGATGTTGTAGGTCAGGCGCTTGATGGGGAGCACACCGTCGAAGACTTGCGCAGCACCGTCCTTCTTGACGGTCAGCGGGAAGCTGACATCGGTGGTCTTGCCCTTGATGGTCAGCTTGCCGGCCACGTCATACTTGCCTGCCCCGGCGGCCTTGATGCTGCTGCTCACGAAGCTGGCCTTGGGGAACTGGGCGGCGTTGAACCATTCCTTCTTCTGCACTTCCTTGTTGTACTCGGCTTCACCCAGGTCGAAGCTGGAGACGTCGATGTCCACCGAGGCCTTGCCCTGTTCCGGCTTGGCGGCGTCGAAGTCGATGGCGGCGTTGATCTTCTTGAACTTGGCATCGACCGGCACGTTCAGTTGCTTGAAGGTGGCGACGACAGTGCTCTTGGCGGCATCCACCTTGAGCGGGGCCGCCTGGGCGGAGAGGGTGAAGCAGGCCGTGGCGAGGGCCAGCAGGGTGGGCTTGAGGAAGCGGAGGGAGGAAGTGGCGGTCATGTCGGGTTCCGTAAAAAAAACGAGCAATATGAATGTTCTTGCGTAACAAGCGGCTTGCAGGGCATCAGGGCAGCATGCGCTTGAAGATATTGTCGCGATCGATGAACTGATGCTTCAGCGCAGCCAGCACGTGCAGGGCAAAGGCGGCCAGCAGGGTCATGTTGAGCCAGTAGTGCACCTCCTTGAGCAGCGGCTTGAGCTCAGGGCTGGGGGCCATGAGCACCGGCAGCGGCACCACGCCGAGATACACCACCGGAACGCCCGCAGAGAGGCTGTAGAAATAGCCCGAGACCGGAATGGCGAACATCAGCACATACAGCCCCAGGTGCAGACCATGCGCGGCCGATTGCTGCCAGCCCGGCATGTTGGCCGGATAGGCCGGGGCCTTGTGCGTGAGACGCCACAGCAGTCGCACGCAGACCAGGGCCAGCACGGTCACGCCCAGCCACTTGTGCCAGGAAAAATACTTCAGCTTGGTCGGCGTCAGGCCGGGAATGTTGACCATGGTCAGTCCCAGACCGAAGGCGGAGATGATCAACAGGGCAATCAGCCAGTGCAGCAGCACGGCGGGTTTGGTATAGCGTTCCATAGGATGTGGCGAGCGTAGGTGGCATTTGGAGCGGCTGGCTCTGCAATGGTTCTGCAGGCGGGCGGGCCGGGCTGGCGTCGAGAAATCCCGAAAGATTCCTGGCGGCAGGCGATCATGCCACTTTTTTTGACCTTGCCGAGTATAAAGAGCTTTGGCTGCTCGCATTACTCGCTGAAATGGCACTTCAGCCGTCCGGTTTTGCGAGTAATCCTAAGAATGCTTCACTATTTTGATGGCATAAATGAAAAATGGCGCACATTGCTGTGCGCCATTCGTTCAGTTTGTGGATCTTGAAGAGGAACGATCAGATTTGCTTGGCCAGTTCCACGGCGGTGCCGATGTAATTGGCCGGGGTCATGGCCAGCAGATGATCCTTGGCCTCTTGCGGGATGGCCAGGCCATTGATGAAGTCGCGCAGAGCGTCCTTGGAGATGCCTTTGCCGCGGGTCAGCTCCTTGAGTTGCTCATACGGATTCTCGATGCCATAGCGGCGCATGACGGTCTGTACCGGCTCGGCCAGCACTTCCCAGGTGGCGTCGAGGTCGTCGGCCAGGCGTTGCGGATTCACTTCCAGCTTGTTCAGGCCGCGCAGGCAGCTGTCGTAGGCCAGCAGGGTGTAGCCGAAGCCCACGCCGATGTTGCGCAGCACGGTGGAATCGGTCAGGTCACGCTGCCAGCGCGAGACCGGCAGCTTCTCGGCCAGGTGCTTCAGGACCGCATTGGCCATGCCCAGGTTGCCTTCGGAGTTTTCGAAGTCGATCGGATTGACCTTGTGCGGCATGGTCGAGGAGCCGATTTCGCCGGCCTTGGTGCGCTGCTTGAAGTAGCCCAGGGAGATGTAGCCCCAGATGTCGCGGTTCAGGTCCAAGAGGATGGTGTTGGTGCGGGCCACGGCATCGAACAGCTCGGCCATGTAGTCGTGCGGCTCGATCTGGATGGTGTAGGGGTTGAAGGTCAGGCCCAGGCGCTTTTCCACGACATCCTTGGAGAAGGCGGCCCAATCGGTCTGCGGGTAGGCCGACAGGTGGGCGTTGTAGTTGCCCACGGCACCGTTCATCTTGCCCAGGATCTCGACGGCGGCGATGCGCTTGGCTGCGCGTTGCAGGCGCGCCACGACGTTGGCCACTTCCTTGCCCAGGGTGGTCGGGCTGGCCGGCTGGCCGTGGGTACGCGAGAGCATCGGCACGGCGGCGTGTTCGTGGGCCAGCGCGGTGAGCTTGGCGATGACGGCTTGCAGCGAGGGCAGCAGCACGGTGTCACGCGCGGCCTTCAACATCATGCCGTGCGATGTGTTGTTGATGTCTTCGGAGGTGCAGGCGAAGTGGATGAATTCGGAAGCGGCCACCAGTTCGGGCACATCCTTCACTTTTTCCTTGAGCCAATATTCGACCGCCTTCACGTCGTGGTTGGTGACGGCTTCGATTTCCTTGATGCGGGCGGCGTCGGCTTCGGTGAAGTCGGCGGCCAGCTTGTCCAGCAGCGCGCGGGCGCTGGCCGAGAACGGCTTGATCTCGGCAAAACCGGCTTCGGACAGCGCTTGCAGCCAGGCAATCTCGACCTTCACGCGATGGTGCATGAAGCCCGCTTCAGACAGCAGCGGACGCAGTTGATCGGTCTTGGAGGCGTAGCGGCCATCCAGCGGGGACAGGGCCGAGAGAGCAGAGAGGGACATGATGGAAAAGATGAAAACGGATGAGATGCGTTGACTGAAGATTGGCGAGTTTTGGCAGGCTTTTGTGCCAAAACCCGAACCGCCCGAGCCAGGCATTTTACCATCGGCACGCCGGACGGCCCAATTTTCCCGTCCGGTGCGGTCCGCAGGGACCGTTGCTTTCCGTTCCTGGCTTGATTCTTCATAAATTTGTCAGGAAATGCGAATGTTATAATCGAACGAGATCATTACTCCACACGCTATGCTAAAACTCATCGGCTCCAATGCCAGTCCGTTCGTGCGCAAGGTGCGCGTCGTGATGGCCGAAAAAAAGATCGATTACGAATTCCTCCTGGAAGATGTCTGGAGTGCATCGACCACCATCCAGGAAAGCAATCCGCTGGGCAAGGTGCCCTGCCTGTTGATGGATGATGGCGGTGCCATGTTCGATTCGCGGGTGATCGTCGAATACCTCGATACTCTCACGCCGGTAGGCAAGCTGCTGCCGCCGAACGGTCGCGAACGCGCCGAGATCAAGTGTTGGGAGGCGCTGGCCGACGGCGCGCTGGATGCGGCCGTGCTGGTACGTCTGGAAAAGACCTTGCGTCCAACCAAGCAGCAGAGTCCGGAATGGATCAAGCGTCAATGGAGCAAGGTCGAGGCGTCGTTGAAGGCGATGGCCGATGGCCTGGGGGAAAAGCCCTTCTGCGTGGGCAACCACTACACCCTGGCCGACGTGGCCGTGGGTTGTGCACTGGGCTGGCTGGCATTCCGTTTCCCGGACCTGGCGTGGCGCGAGGATCATCCCCAGCTGGCACGCCTGTTTGACAAAGTGTCGGAACGGGCCAGCTTCAAGGAGACCGTGCCGCATCTGTGAGGCATGGCAACATTGCCGTCCTGGTGATGGACCCATGAAAAAAGCGCGCCCGGATGAGCGCGCTTTTTGTTTGCCCGGGGCTGGCGATTACTCGCTGGCCGGGGACATCTGGCTTTGCAGGTAATTCTGGATGCCGACCTTGTCGATCAGATCCAGTTGGGTTTCCAGCCAGTCGATGTGTTCTTCGGTGTCGTCCAGGATCATCTGGAACAGTTCGCGCGAGACGTAATCGCCATGCTGCTCGCAGGTGGCGATGCCTTCCTTGACGGTCTTGTGGGCCGCCTGTTCCAGCTTCAGGTCGCATTGCAGCATTTCCTGGGTGTTTTCGCCGATCATCAGCTTGTGCAGCGCTTGCAGATTGGGCAGGCCATCGAGCATCAGGATACGGTCGATCAGCTTGTCAGCGTGCTTCATTTCGCCAATGGATTCGGCGTATTCCTTGGCGCCGATCTTGTCCAGGCCCCAGTGCTTGTACATGCGCGCATGCAGGAAGTACTGGTTGATGGCGGTGAGCTCATTGGTCAGTTGAGCATTGAGCAACTTGATGACTGCGGGATCGCCTTTCATGGGGATTACCTTTAAAAATGATGTGAGAGGAAAACCGCGTTAATTATGGGTGACGTATAGCTGCCGGACCGCGGACGGTCGGATGATAGTCGAGTTGGTTTGATTGTTCATCAAGAATTAGCAGTAATCATTCTTACCTTGATTGTCTCGTTGACTGACAATCAAAAAAAACCTCCCTCGCGACGCGAGGGAGGTTTTCCGGGAGCAGGCCCGCCTGGCAGGCGCATGCGGGGATGCGCCTTGCCGGGCAGCAGTCCCTGGTGGGCTTGCGACGGGGGATTACTTCTTGTCAGGATCGGTCACGAAACCGATCTTGGTCAGTCCCCCGGATTGCACGGCCGACATCACCTGCGCCACCTTTTCATATTGGGTGGTGCGCTCGGCGCGCAGGTGGATTTCGGGTTGCGGCTGCTTTTGGGCCGCTGTGGCGATGCGCACGCTCAATGCGCTGCTGTCGATCTTTTCCTCATTCCAGAACACGTTGCCGGCCGCGTCGATGGAAAGATTGATGCTTTCCGGCTTGACCTGGTCCGGCTGGCTGCTGGCCTTGGGCAGATCGATCTTGACCGCATGGTTCATCACCGGGATGGTGATGATGAAGATGATCAGCAAGACCAGCATCACATCCACCAGCGGCGTGGTATTGATCTCGGGATTGAAATCGTCGTCCGAATCGGACAGGGAACCCATGCCCATCATGCTCTCCCAACGGCGGTCAGCTTGGCCTTGCCGCCATTGGGCTGGCCATCTTCACCGGCCGCGCGGGCACCGGTGACGAACAGGGCATGCAGGTCGAAGCCGAACTTGTTGAGCTTGGCGATGGTGGTCTTGTTGCCGCGCACCAGAGCGTTGTAGCCGAAGGTGGCGGGAATGGCCACGGCCAGACCCAGGGCGGTCATGATCAGGGCTTCGCCCACGGGACCGGCGACCTTGTCGATGCTGGCCTGGCCGGTGGTGCCGATGGACACCAGCGCGTGGTAGATGCCCCAGACGGTACCGAACAGGCCAACGAAGGGTGCGGTCGAGCCGACCGAGGCCAGCACGGCCATGCCGGTCTGCAGCTTGCCGGAGGCTTCGTCGATGGCCTGGCGCAGCGACAGGGTGACCCAGTCGCTCACTGACAGCTGGTCATGCAGGTGACCCTTGTGGGCGGTGTGGTGGCTCATGGCGGTAACACCGGCCTTGGCCACTTCGGCGAAGGGATTGTCATGACCCAAGGTGGCTACGCCTTCCGGCAGGCTGGTGGTATCCCAGAACTGGTGACCGGCAGCGGCCGAGGCCTTGCGGAAACGCAGCAGCTGGAAGGCCTTGGTGAAGATCACGTACCAGGACGCAATCGACATGGCCAGCAACAGGACGGCGACGCCCTTGGTAACGAAATCGCCTTGGGCCCAGAGGCTTTCCAATCCGTACGGACTAACTTCCATGATGTTTCCTTCTATTTTTGGCTATCAGATGGGGAATGATGAAACGAAATGACTGCCTGGCCGGGAAAACCCCGGCCAGGCCAGATGCTTTGCTCAGTTCAGGCGGAAGGCCAGGCTGCCGACCGTGCTGACGGTGATCGCACGGCCGTTTTCGATGTACGGCTTGAAGACGGCACGCATGATGGCGTTGCGGGCAGCATCATCCAGGCGCGAATAACCGGAAGACTTGGTGATCTCGACCTTTTCGGCACGACCGCTGGTGTTGACCGTCACGCGGAACTCCACTACGCCTTCTTCACCCATGCGGCGCGAGACGCTGGGATAGGTCGGGTTGGGCTTCTCGATGTATTCGATGCCGGAGGTGATCTGCTTGGGCAGTACCGGGCCGGGTGGGGCGGCCGGGGCCGGGGTCGGTTCGGCGGCCACCTGCGGCGCGGGCGCAGCCGGTTGCGGCGGCTGGGGCGGTGCGGTGATGGCGGTCGGGGCCGGGGTTTCGGTCACCGGGATCGGTTTGGGCGGGGTCACGACCTTCTTGACGATCTTCACCGGTTTGGGCGGGGCCGGCTCGGCCTTGGGCGGCGCGGGTTCGGGCGCCTTCTCGGGGACGATGAAGGTGGCGATCACTTCCTTGGGGACGGCGCTGGCAACCTGGTGGACCAGGCCGCTTTGCAGCGCCCAGAAAAAGGCGATGTGCAACAGGATGATCAGGCCCAGGGGGCCGATCTTGCGTGCCTGGCGCATCAGGGCGCTGGGTGGGCTGATACTCATGAGAGACGGTGAAATGGCGTTCATTGATCTGAATCAGGCGGCGACCAGCGAGGGATGGAACACCATCGGACGCGCACCTTGCTGTGTTTGACGGGAACTGCTGAGGCATTCGCGCAGGACGTTCTTGGCGCAGGAATGGCATTTGCCGCAGCAAGTCCCCACGCCAAGCTGCTTGCGCAGCTCGGCCATGGAGGTCATGCCTGCGTCGACCGCCTGATGGATCTTGCCTTCAGAGATGTTGTTACAAACACATACGATCATTTTACGCCTTGCTGCCTGCTTCATCAGGCTCTTGTCTTGACGATGGCTAGGATCTCGCTCCTGCAACCATGCGCGAGAAGAAGTTGAATTTTTCCTGCGGCGGCATCGTCCGTTCCACCACATGCGCCCACTGTTCCGACAACTGCTGGCAGGTCGCCCGCAGCACCGGTGCCAGATTGGGCAAATCCGCCAGCGCCTTCAGGTGTCTTTCGATCACCGAAGCCAGCTTCACGCAGCTCTGCGTTTCCTGGCTGTTGTTGGCGGTGTAGTGCGACATCAGATGCAGCACGGCGGACACCAGAAGTTCAGGCTGGGCCGGTGCGTTGCTCGGTTCCACGAATGTGGACGTCATGTTCTCGTTGACCATCAAACTCTCCTCGCTGGGCTAGCTTGGCTGGCGGTGCGTCATGACGGACGACACTGGCTGGCCTGTTTATGGATCCACCTGGTCTTGATGCTGCCGGCTTACGCCGTCAGGATCAGCTTGTTCAACTGCGTCAGCCGCAGCTTGTAGATGCGACCGCCATGATCGATCTCCAGTTCGCGCATCTGACGGAACAGGTCCGTGCTCTTGATGCGTGTGATCGGAGTCCCGTTGGCGGTCGTGCCCGGCTTGTTGCGACGGTCCATGCTGTTGTCGTTCAGTTGGCTCATTACAATCACCTCCTATTAAATGCGAACAATTCTTATTTAGATTATTTGCGATTTGCGGCGGGATTGCAAGTCCTTTTATCGCCCTGATTGATAATTTTTATCATTTAGGGTCTTGCGGGAAACACTTCAAGGCTAACAAGGCTGTCAAGCTTGCCCAAAAGAAAACGCCCCGCCGCGAAGTTCGCGCACGGGGCGTTCAAGAATTGCCTTGATGAAAGATCAGTCCGGCAGGGCAGCGCTTTCGATGATGCCGCCACCCAGACAGACGTCGCCGTCGTACAGCACTGCCGACTGTCCCGGGGTGACCGCCCATTGCGGCGTGTCGAAGGCCAGCGAGAAGCTGCTGCCGGCGTCGGCAAAGCCACAGGGTACGTCAGCCTGGCGGTAGCGCGTCTTGGCCGACAGTGCCGGCAGTTGCGGCGCGTGGCCGGCCACCCAGCTGATCTGTCCGGCCGACAGCGTCGGCGAGAGCAGCCAGGGATGCTCATGTCCCTGGACGATATAGAGGGTGTTGTTGTCCACATCCTTGCGCGCCACGTACCAGGCATCGCCATGGCCATCGGCGTTCTGGTGCGCCTTCAGGCCGCCGATGCCGATGCCCTTGCGCTGGCCCAGCGTATAGAAGGACAGGCCCACGTGTTCACCCACGGTCTTGCCATCGGCGGTCTTGATGGGGCCAGGCTTGTAGGAAAGATAACGGTTCAGGAATTCACGGAAAGGCCGCTCGCCGATGAAGCAGATGCCGGTCGAGTCCTTCTTCTTCGCATTGGGCAGTTGCAACTGCTCGGCGATCTTGCGCACTTCGGTCTTGTGGATCTCGCCCAAGGGGAAGACGGTGCGCGAGAGTTGCTCCTGATTCAGGCGATGCAGGAAATAACTCTGATCCTTGCTGGCGTCGAGCGCCTTGAGCAGCTGGAAGTCACCCAGCGGCCCCTGGCGCACTCGCGCGTAGTGGCCGGTGGCGATCAGGTCGGCGCCCAGCTTCATGGCGTGATCGAGGAAAGCCTTGAACTTGATCTCGGCATTGCACAGTACATCCGGATTGGGCGTGCGGCCAGCCTGGTATTCGCGCAGGAATTCGGCGAAGACGCGATCCTTGTATTCGGAAGCAAAATTGACTGCCTCGATATCCACCCCGACCACATCGGCCACGCTGACCGCGTCGATCCAGTCTTCGCGGGTGGAGCAGTATTCCGAATCGTCGTCATCTTCCCAGTTCTTCATGAACAGGCCGATGACTTCATAGCCCTGTTCCTTCAGCAGCCATGCCGATACCGACGAATCCACGCCGCCCGACATGCCGATGACTACTCTTTTCTTGCTCATGTTGTTTCCGTTCAATGCGGCCTCCCGTAAAGAGGTCCGCCAGGTGATGCGCCCGCGTCAGGCGGGCAGGGTGCCGATGGCGCTGGGATCCGTATGCACCAGTTCCAGCGCTGCGCGCTGGCCGGCCAGGTAATCGTCCACGCAACGCAACACCAATGGGCTGCGATGTCGTCCGGCGCAGGCCGCCAGTTCGTCGCGTGTCATCCAGACGGCACGCACGATGCCCTCGTCCAGCGGCCGGTCCAGGGCCTCGCCGACCGTTCCCGCAAAGGCAAAGCGCAGGTAGGTGACCGACAGGCCACCGCGCGAGGACGACACGTTACGCGAAAGATAAGTCCCCACCAACGCCGTGGGTGTGAAGACATGCGCCGATTCTTCCAGCGCCTCGCGGACAGCCGCCTCGATCAGGGATTCGCCCGGTTCCAGATGGCCGGCCGGCTGGTTGATGCGCAGCCCGCCGGCGCTATGTTCTTCCACCATCAGAAAGCGCCCGTCGCGCTCGATGATGGCGGCTACGGTGACAGAGGGTTTCCAGACTTCAGACATTGATGACCTCGTGAATCCCTCATTTTACCCTGTCGAGGCCCATTCTTCAGCGCCAGCGCCGCTGTGGCGCGGCATCGCGCGGCTTTCTTGCAGGCTGGACAATTTCTCGCCCGGCAAGGCGAGTCGTGTAAGATTGGGCCAAGAATCCACAAAAAAAGGAGTGAGGAATGAGGATAGCGATCCCCGCCGAAAGCCGGGACGGAGAAACCCGTGTCGCCGCCACCCCCGAAACCGTCAAGAAACTGGTGGCGGCCCGGCACGAAGTGATGGTGGAGTCCGGCGCCGGGGTGAAGTCCAGCATTCCCGACGAGGCCTATGTGGCCGTCGGTGCCAGCATCGGCAGCGCCGAAGCCGTCTACACCGCCGAGATCCTGCTCAAGGTGCGCGCTCCCAATGAGGCCGAACGGGCTCGCCTCAAGCCGGGCACCGTGGTCATCGGCATGTTGAATCCCTTCGATGCCGACAACATCGCCGCCATGGCCGCCGCCGGCCTCACCGCCTTCGCTCTCGAAGCCGCACCCCGCACCACGCGCGCGCAATCGCTGGACGTGCTGTCCTCGCAGGCCAACATTGCCGGCTACAAGGCCGTGCTGATGGCCGCCAACACCTATCAGCGTTTCATGCCCATGCTGATGACAGCAGCCGGCACCGTGAAGGCTGCGCGCATGTTGATCATGGGCGCCGGGGTGGCGGGCCTGCAAGCCATTGCGACGGCCAAGCGCCTGGGGGCGGTGATCGAGGCTTCCGACGTGCGTCCGGCGGTCAAGGAACAGATCGAATCGCTGGGCGCCAAATTCCTTGACGTGCCCTTCCTGACCGAGGAAGAAAAAGAAATTGCCCAGGGCGTGGGCGGCTATGCCCGCCCCATGCCTGCGGACTGGATGAAGCGCCAGGCCGAGCTGGTCCACGAACGCGCCAAGCAGGCCGACATCGTCATCACCACCGCCCTGATCCCCGGCCGCAAGGCACCGGTGCTCATCAGCGAAGACACGGTCAAGGCCATGAAGCCCGGTTCAGTGATCCTGGACATGGCAGTCGACCAGGGCGGCAACTGTCCCCTGTCGGAACCCGGCAAGACCGTCATCAAGCACGGCGTGCACATCATCGGCGAAGGCAATCTGGCGGCCCTGGTGGCAGCCGACGCCTCGGCGCTGTATGCGCGCAACGTGCTGGATTTCCTCAAGCTGATCATCGACGCCGAGGGCAAGCTGGTCATCAACAAGGAAGACGATATCGTCGCGGCCACGCTGCTCTGCCAGGGCGGCGAGATCCTGCGCAAATGAATCTGCCGGCCCGGGTCGGCAGAAAACCCGGGCGTTTAGCCCCCCTCAAGTCCATTACATTCAGAATCAAGAAGGAAGAAGTCCATGCAACGCATCATGCTGCGCGCCAAGATCCATCGCGCCTCGGTCACCCAGTGCGACCTGAACTATGAAGGTTCCTGCGGGATCGACGAAGACCTGCTGGAAGCGGCCGACATCCGCGAGTTCGAGAAGATCGAACTCTACAATGTCAACAATGGTGAACGTTTCTCCACCTATGCCATTCGCGGCAAGCGCGGCAGCGGCGAGATTTCACTCAATGGCGCGGCTGCCCGCCTGGCGCACCTGGGCGACCTGCTCATCATCTGTACCTATGCCCCGATGAGCGATGAAGAAGTCGCCACCTACAAGCCCAAGGTGGTCTTCGTGGACGACAAGAACCGCATCACCAGCCTCAAGGCAATCTGACCCTCGACAAGAACCATGCGGCCCGTTTCACCGGCGGGCTGCCTCACAAGGAGGAACACCATGGAAGTCAGCCACACCATCATCAACCTGATCATCTTCGTGCTGGCCATCTACGTCGGCTACCACGTGGTCTGGACGGTGACCCCGGCCTTGCACACGCCCCTGATGGCGGTGACCAATGCCATCTCGGCCATCATCATCATCGGCGCCATGCTGGCGGCGGGCCTCACTGAAGGCACGGTCGGCCGCATCGCCGGCACGCTGGCCGTGGCGCTGGCGGCGGTCAACGTGTTCGGCGGCTTCATGGTGACCCAGCGCATGCTGGAAATGTTCAAGAAGAAAGAGCCCAAGGCCAAGTCGGGAGAACAAGCATGAGCATGAACCTGGTGACCCTGCTGTACCTGATCGCATCGATCTGTTTCATCCAGGCCTTGAAGGGCCTCTCGCACCCGGCCACGGCGCGTCGTGGCAACAGCTTCGGCATTGCCGGCATGGTCATCGCGGTGCTGACCACGTTGGCGCTGATCGTCAAGCTCAAGGGCGAGGGCGGCAATCCTTCCGGCGACATCGGTTACCTGCTGGTGGCCGGTGGCGTGATCGTCGGTGGCGGCATCGGCGCCTATCTGGCGCGCAGTGTGGAGATGACCAAGATGCCCGAACTGGTGGCGGCGATGCACTCGCTCATCGGTCTGGCGGCGGTCTGTATCGCGGTGGCGGCAGTGGCCGAGCCGTGGGCGCTGGGCATTTCGGCGCACGGGCAGCTGATCCCGGTGGGCAACCGGGTGGAACTGTTCATCGGTACCTTCGTGGGGGCCATCACCTTCTCGGGTTCGGTGATCGCCTTTGGCAAGCTCTCGGGGAAGTACAAGTTCCGCCTGTTCCAGGGTGCGCCGGTCAACTTTGCCGGCCAGCATTTCCTGAACCTGCTGCTGGCGGTGGCCATGATCGGCTTCGGCATCATCTTCGTGCTGACGCAAAACTGGCTGCCCTTCATCATCATGGCCGCCATCGCCTTTGCGCTGGGCGTGCTCATCATCATCCCGATTGGCGGGGCGGACATGCCGGTGGTGGTCTCGATGTTGAACAGCTATTCCGGCTGGGCAGCGGCGGGTATCGGCTTCTCGCTGAACAACTCCATGCTGATCATCGCCGGTTCGCTGGTGGGTTCGTCCGGCGCGATCCTGTCCTACATCATGTGCAAGGCGATGAACCGGTCCTTCTTCAACGTGATCCTGGGTGGCTTTGGCGGTGAAGCGGCCGCCGCCGGTGGTGGGGCGCAGCAGCAGCGCAACGTCAAGTCGGGATCGGCCGACGATGCAGCGTTCCTGATGGGAAATGCAGAAACCGTCATCATCGTGCCGGGTTACGGGCTTGCCGTGGCACGTGCGCAGCACGCACTGAAGGAATTGACCGAAAAGCTGACCCACAACGGCGTGACCGTGAAATACGCGATCCACCCGGTGGCGGGTCGCATGCCCGGCCACATGAACGTGCTGCTGGCTGAAGCCGAAGTGCCGTATGACCAGGTGTTCGAGATGGAAGACATCAACAGCGAATTCGCCCAGGCCGACGTCGTGCTGGTGCTGGGCGCCAACGATGTGGTCAACCCGGCGGCGAAGGATCCCAAGTCACCCATTGCCGGCATGCCGATCCTGGAAGCCTACAAGGCCAAGACCGTCATCGTGAACAAACGCTCCATGGCCGCCGGTTATGCCGGCCTGGACAATGAACTGTTCTACATGGACAAGACCATGATGGTCTTTGGCGATGCCAAGAAGGTCATCGAGGATATGGTCAAGGCGGTGGACTGAGTCTGGTCTGCTCCAGCAGAAATGAAAACGGGCTGCGCAGTGATTGCGCAGCCCGTTTTTCTTTGCTTCCGCCCAGGCGGAGAGTGCCGCTTACTTGGTACCGAAAATGCGATCCCCCGCATCGCCCAGTCCTGGGACGATGTAGGCATCCTCATCCAGGTGGGAATCCAGAGAAGCGACGTAAAGCTTCACATCCGGATGCGCATCAGCGAACACCTGTACGCCTTCCGGGGCCGCCACCAGCGCCACGAAAACGATGTGCGAAGCCGGCACACCACGCTTCTTGAGCGCATCCACGGCATAGACGGCCGAGTTGCCCGTGGCCACCATCGGGTCGCACAGGATCATGATGCGGTCTTGCAGGTCGGGCAGCCGCACCAGGTATTCCACCGGCTTGTGGTTCTCGTCGCGATAGACGCCGATATGGCCCACGCGCGCCGAGGGGATCAGTTCCAGGAGGCCATCGCTCATGCCCACGCCCGCGCGCAGCACCGGCACCACGGCCAGCTTCTTGCCGGCGATCACCGGGGCTTCATAGGTTACCAGCGGGGTTTCGATGGTCTCGGTGGTCAGCGGCAGGTCGCGCGTGATTTCATAGCCCATCAGCAGCGTGATCTCGCGCAGCAGGTCGCGGAAGGTGCGGGTGGAGGTGCGCTTGTCGCGCATGTGCGTCAGCTTGTGCTGGATCAGCGGGTGGTCGAGGATGAAGAGATTCTTGAAGCGCGGGTCTTGTTTCATGGCAAATGCGTGTCTGCTGGATGGAGTGCTCAGTGGAGCGGCGGGCGCCGCAAGTCAGCATTGTCGCATTTCCTGACCGCCTGCGCGACGACAGGACGTCGCGCATATGCAGCATTGTTCACCTCATCGGCGACCGAACATCATCTGTTCCGCCAGCAGCCCGCGTGCTGCCGGGAGCAGGTCGATGGCGCCCAGGGACAAGCCCAGGGCGGCCTGCAGAGGCGAGCCCTGGGGCGATCCGGCAAAGATGCGGGCCATCAGGTCGGTCAGGCGGATGGTCAGGCCGCGATCCTGGCCGCGTTGGCGCTCGAACGCCTGCAAGGCTTGGGGAGAAATCTCGCGCGCCAGCACGTCGGCCAGCACGCGGGCATCGCGCAGGCCCAGGTTCAAGCCCTGGCCAGCTACCGGATGCAGGGTTTGCGCGGCATTGCCGATGGCCACCACGCGCCGGCTCTGGCCGGGACGGGCATTCAAGCCAAGCGGGAAGGCATGGCGCGCGCTGATGCGGGTGAAGCGGCCGACCCGTTGGCCGAAGGTGCGCTGCAAGGCCGCCAGGAAAGCCGCATCGTCCAGCGCCATCAATTGCTCGCCGGTGGCCGGGCGCACACACCAGACCAGCGCATAGCCGTCGTCCTGCGGCAGCAGGGCCAGCGGGCCTTCATCGGTGAAGCGTTCGAAGGCGCGATGGGCGATGACGCCATCGGCCAGCACGTGGGCGATGATGCCCAACTGCTGGTAATCGCGCTGCAAAGTCTTTTGCTGCTGCTCGCCGAAGACACCGCCCTCGGCCTGGATCAGCAATTGCGCGCGCAGCACGCGGCCATCCTTCAGGGTGACGGCGACGTGATCGTCGTCTTCCGCGATGTCTTGCGCTTCGGCCGGGCGCATCAGGCTCAGTCCCAGCGGCGTGATGGCTGAGGCCAGGGCGCGGTTGACCTGGCCATAGCGTGCCACATAGCCCAGCGCGGGCAGCTGGTAATCCTTGCGGTCCAGCAGGGTGCGCCCGAAGTGGCCTCGGCGCGAGACGTGGATCTGTTCGATGGCAGTGGCGCTGCGGCCGATATCGTTCCAGGCGCCCAGTTCGTCGAGGATCTGGCGGCTGCCGTAGGAGAGGGCGATGGTGCGCGGGTCGGCGGCGGCTTGCTCGGGCGACTTCATGTCTACCAGGGCGATGCGCTCGGCAGGCAATTGGCGCCGGGCCAGCAGGCCGGCCACGCTCTGGCCGACCGGGCCGCCGCCGCAGATGATCAGGTCGAAATCGACGGATTCCATGATGCCGGGAGATGCCTTCTACAGAAGATTCAAGAAGGCGTCATTGTAGCGGAGCCGCGCTGGCCGGGCTTGATCCGGCGCATGCGCGGTCTGCACAGGCGCTCGCTTCAGCGCTGGCGCATCAGCGCTTCGATGTCCTCGACCTTGCTGGGCACGCCCGTGGTCAAGAGTTCGCAGCCCGATGGCGTGACGTGGGCGTCATCCTCGATGCGGATGCCGATGTTCCAGAACTGCTCCGGCACGCCTTCGCCCGGACGCACGTAGATGCCCGGCTCGATGGTGAGCACCATGCCCGGTTGCAGCGTGCGCCATGGCTTGTTGCCGTCGGCCGAGGCCGGGTCGCGGTAATCTCCCACGTCATGCACGTCCATGCCCAGCCAGTGACCGGTACGGTGCATGTAGAACTGGCGGTAGTCGCCTTTTTCGATGACGTCGTCCAGCGAGCCGACCTTGGACTTGTCCAGCAGACCGGTGTCGAGCATGCCTTGCGCCAGCACCCGCACGGCGGCGTCATGGCCATCCATGAAACGCTTGCCGGGCGCCGTCTCGGCGACGGCGGCGGCTTGTGCGGCCAGCACGATCTCGTAGAGCGCCTTCTGCGGACCGCTGAACTTGCCATTGGCGGGGAAGGTGCGGGTGATGTCGGAGGCGTAGCTGTCCAGTTCGCAGCCGGCATCGATCAAGACCAGGTCACCGTCCTTGATTTCGGCATCGCCCGCGCGATAGTGCAGCACGCAGCTGTTGGCACCGGTGGCGACGATGGAACCGTAGGCCGGATATTGCGAACCGTTGCGACGGAATTCGTGCAGCAGTTCGGCTTCGAGATGGTATTCGCGCAGGCCGGGGCGGCAGATGCGCATGGCGCGGCAATGGGCTTCGGCGGAGATGATGCCGGCGCGCTTCATGACGTCGATCTCGTAGGCATCCTTGAACAGGCGCATATCGTCCAGCAGCACGCTCACATCGACCACGGCACCGGGCGCGGACACGCCGCTGCGTGCCAGGGCGCGCACGCCTTGCAGCCAGCGCTGCAACTGGGCATCGCGCTTCTCATCCTGGCCCAGCGCGTAATAGACGGCGCGGGCGTCGGAGAGCAGGGCGGGCATGTTCTTGTCCAGCTCCTCAATGGGGTGGGCTGCATCCAGCGCGAACATTTGCTGCGCGGCCTGCGGGCCGTGGCGGTAGCCATCCCAGATCTCGCGTTCCAGGTTCTTGTCGCGGCAGAACAGGATGCTGCGGTTTTCCTGGCCGGCCACCAGCACCAGTACTGCTTCGGGTTCGGTAAAGCCGGTCAGGTAGTAGAAATAGCTGTCATGGCGATACGGATAATCGGCATCGCGATTGCGCATCACCTCGGGCGCGGTCGGGATGATGGCCACGCCCCCCCCGGCTTGTTGCAGGCTGGCCAACAGGCGGGCGCGGCGGGCGGCGAAGGGGGAGGCGTCGAAGCTCATGGTCGGTTTCCTTGCGGTGGCAGGTTCAGTGCTTCCAGTTGTTCGGTGGTGCCGACGTTGTGCCATTGGCCCCGGTAGACGTCGCCGCCGATGCGGCCCTGGTCGGCATACTGGCGCAGCAGCGGTCCCAGCTTGGCATGGGTACCGGGGGCGATGCCGTCGAACATCTGCGGGCGATACACGCCGATGTTGGCAAAGGTCAGCTTGGGCTGGCCTTCGTTGGCAATGGCGAAGTTGTTCAGTGCAAAGTCACCTTCGGGATGGAAGGGCGGATTCTTGACCAGGTACAGCCAGGCCATGTCGCGCTGGTCTTGCGGCAGCGGATTGCCCCAGGGGTCTTCGTCTTCCAGCACGGTCAGCAGTTCGCTGTAGTCGAAATGCGGGCACCAGATGTCGCCGGAGACCGCTATGAAAGCTTCTTCACCCAGCAGGTGGCGCGCCTGGGCGATACCGCCTGCCGTTTCCAGGGCCGTGGTTTCAGGTGAATAAAAAAGCCTGGCGCCGAAGCGGCTGCCGTCACCGAGGGTGTCTTCGATCATCTGGCCCAGGTGGGCGTGGTTGATGACGATCTCGGTGATGCCGGCGCGTACCAGCGAGAGGATCTGCCAGACGATCAATGGGCGGCCACGGACTTTGAGCAGCGGCTTGGGGCAGGTATCGGTCAGCGGACGCATGCGCTCGCCGCGCCCGGCTGCGAAGATCATGGCTTTCATGGTCGCCGCCTCAGAAGGTGTAGCCGAACTTGGGCGCGTGTTCCTGCTCCAGCTTCTCGATCAGGCGCACCAGGGGCGTGAAGGCCACGTAGCGGCGCGCGGTCTTGAGGGTGTATTCCATCACCAGCGGGATGTCCTTCAGGTAGCCATCCTTGCCGTCGCGGTGCCACAGGCGGGCGAAGATGCCCAGCACCTTCAGGTGGCGCTGCAGGCCCATCCATTCGAAATCGCGGTAGAAGGTATCGATGTCGGGCGTGACCGGCAGGCCGGCGCGGCGCGCCTTTTCCCAGTAGCGGATGGCCCAGTCCAGCACCATCTCTTCATCCCACTGGATGTAGGCATCGCGCAGCAGCGAGACCAGATCGTAGGTGATGGGGCCATAGACTGCATCCTGGAAATCGAGAATGCCGGGGTTGCCCTTGGGCAGCACCATCAGGTTGCGCGAATGGTAGTCGCGGTGCACGTAGACCTGCGGCTGGGCCAGGTTGTTGGCCAGGATGGCGTCGAAGGTCTTGTCCAGCACCGCGTTCTGCTCGTCGGTGAGCGTCACGCCCAGGTGCTTGCCGATGTACCACTCGCGAAACAGCTCCAGCTCCCGCAGCAGCAGGGCACGGTCGTATTCGGGCAGGGCTTCGGGCTTGCTTTGCGCTTGTAAAAGTACCAGGGCCTCGATCGCATCCATGTATAGTGCGTGCGCGCTGTCGGCCGAGAGCTGCGAGAGGTAGGTCGTGGAACCCAGGTCCGAGAGCAGCAGGAAACCGCGCTCGGTATCCTGCGCCAGTACCTTCGGCACGGTCACCCCGGTCTCGCCGAAGAGGCCGGCGACTTTCACGAAGGGGCGCACGTCCTCCTGCGGCGGCGGGGCATCCATCACGATGGCGCTGCCGCCCTCGGGTGTATCCACCCGGAAATAGCGGCGGAAGCTGGCGTCGGCCGAGGCCGGGCGCAGGGTGGCGGACAGCACCGGGGTATCGGCCAGGGTGGCCAGCCAGGCTTGCAGTTCGGACAGGCGGAGATCGGGGGTGGAACCAGGTGAAGACATGAACTATCTGAGGAAATCGTTTGACGTGGTTGAGTTCCCATATAATAAGGGATTCAACCCAAAAAATCCGCCTGCACGGTATCTAGCCTCTCTTTTCATGATCCGGTTTTCCAAGTCTTTCACTGAACGTACTGTCAACTGGCGGCTGGCGCGTCTGTTCTCTTCGGCAATGGTGGTGGCCTCGGCCTCTGCCCTGTTGCCCTTGTCGGTGCACGCCCAGATGTCGCTGCCTGCGGCCACGCCGGTCCCGGCGCAGGACGCGGATGCGCCGGTCAACGTCAGCGCCGAGCAGATGACCGGCCGTCCCGACCGCCAGGTCAACCTTGACCGCGACGTGGAACTGGTCAAGGGGGCGACCACCATCAAGGCCGACAAGGCCGAATACCGCATCATCCAGGATGAAGTCGAGGCCACCGGCCACGTCTGGATGCGTCGTCTGCAGGACCAGTACACCGGCGACCGCGCCGAGATGAACATGGGTACCGGCTCCGGCTACGTCACCAGCCCGACTTATCTGCTGGGCAAGAGCGGCGGGCGGGGCAAGGCCGAGCGCATCGATTTCCTCTCCGATGACGAGGCCAAGGTCACCCAGGGTACCTACAGTACCTGCGAGGCCCCCGATCCCGACTGGTATCTGCGCGCCAGCACCATGGACCTCGACAGCGGCCGTGACGTCGGCACCATGCACGGCGGACTGCTGTATTTCAAGGATGTCCCCATCCTGGGTTCGCCCTGGATGTCGTTCCCGCTCTCGGGCGAGCGCAAGTCAGGCGTGCTGCCGCCGACCATCGGCATGACCACCAACGGTGGCGCCGAGATCGCGGTACCGTACTACTTCAACCTGGCGCCCAACTACGATCTGACGCTGGTGCCCAAGCTCATTGCGCGGCGGGGCCTGCAACTGGGCGCCGAGACCCGTTACATGGGCGAAACCTACAGCGGTTCGACCAACGTGGAAGGCATCCAGGACCGCGTCACCGGCACGGGCCGTTATTCGCTGTCCTCGATCCACAACCAGACCCTGGCACCCGGCCTGCAACTGGCCTGGAACCTGAACAAGGCCTCCGACAACGACTATCCCTCGGACTTCTCGCATTCGATCACCGGCAGTACGCAGCGCCTGCTGGCGCGCAACGTCAGCCTCAGCTACAGCAGCACCTACTGGAGCGTGACCGGGCTGGTGTCCAAGTACCAGTTGCTGCAGGACGTCGACGCACCGATCACCAAGCCCTACGATCGCGTGCCGCAGATCACCTTCAACGGCAACCGCTACGATATCGGCGGCTTCGACTTCAGCACCACCGCTGACTTCACCCGCTTCGCCAGTGGCGACCTGGTGGGCGGTGACCGTGCCTACGTCACGCAGACGGTGTCCTATCCCATCATCCGGCCGGGTTACTTCATCACCCCCAAGGTGATCCTGGATGCCACCAGCTACAACCTCACCAACGTCACGGCGGGCCAGCCGACCAGTTTCAGCCGGACCTTGCCGACCCTGTCGCTGGACTCGGGCATGATCTTCGAACGTGAGTCCAACCTGCTCGGTCGCAGCATGACCCAGACGCTGGAGCCGCGCCTGTTCTACGTGCGCACGCCTTATCGCGACCAGTCGCAGTTCCCGGTGTTCGATTCCGGCCTGTCCGATTTCAACTTCGCGCAGATCTTCACCGAGAACCGCTTCGTCGGCCACGACCGCATCAGCGACGCCAACCAGCTCACGGCCGCCGTGACCTCGCGCCTGATCGAGGAAAATGGCCTGGAACGCCTGCGCGCAGCCGTGGGACAACGCTATTACTTTGTCGACCCCAAGGTCGATATCACCGGGACCACCACTACCACGCTGGGCAGCAAGTCCGACCTGCTGCTGTCGCTGGGCGGCCAGATCACGCGCGAGTTCTCCACCGACAACACGGTGCAGTACAGCGAGACGCTGCGCCAGATGGTGCGTTCGACCTTCGGCATCCGCTGGCAGCCGGCGCCCAAGCGCGTGCTGAACCTGCAATACCGGCTGGACCGCACCTACATCAACCCCTACACGGGCGTGCTCGATCCGCTCAGGCAGGTCGATGTGTCCGGACAGTGGCCGATCACCCAGCGTATCTATGCCGTGGGTCGCCTGAACTATTCGATCCCCGACCGCACCGTGGCAGAAGGTCTGGCAGGCTTCGAATACAAGGCCGATTGCTGGGTCTTCCGGGTGGTGGCGCAACGCATCCCGACCTCGTCCACCAAGGCGTCGACGGGCTTCTTCATCCAGCTTGAACTGAACGGCTTCTCCAAGATCGGTTCCAACCCGATGGAGGCCATCAAGAGCAGCGTGCCCGGTTACCAGAACGTGAACCTGCCGGACACCATGACCGGCAACAACTTCTAACCTTTTCCGAACCAACGATTAGTCCATGCGTAATATGCGTACACCACTCCTCGCAACAACCAAAACAGTGACCGTGCTGCTGTGCATGCTGGGCGTGATCAGCAATGCGCATGCGCAGTTCGCCACCACCATCATCCCGGTGACGCCGACCGAAACCACCGGCAGCGCACCGGCAGCACCGGCCAAGAGCGCGCCCAAGGCTGCCGCCAGCAAGCCGGCCACCCCGGTGGCCGCGCCCGCTGCCCCGGCGCCGGCGCCGGCGGCGACCCGGGCACGTGTGGAACCGCGTCCGGTGGATTCCATCCTGGTGGTGGTCAACAACGAAGTCATCACCCGCCAGGAAGTCGCCGAGCGCCTGGCCAGCGTGGAAAAGCGCATGGCTGCGCAGAACGTGCAATTGCCGCCGCGAGCGCAGCTGGTGCGCCAGCTGGTCGAACGCATGATCGTCGAACGCGCCCAGGCGCAGATGGCCAAGGAAAGCGGCATCGTGGTCGACGACGCCATGCTGGACCGCGCCATGCAGCGCATCGCCGAGCAGAACAAGTTGTCCATGCCGGAATTCCGCACCCGCCTGGAAGCTGAGGGCATGAACTACGCCAGCTTCCGTGAAGAGATCCGCCGTGAAATCCTGAGCCAGCGCCTGCGCGAGCGTGAAGTGGACAACAAGGTGGTGGTCACCGAATCCGAGATCGACAACTACCTCGCCGCCGAAGCCAATGCCGGTGGTCAACGCCAGGAACTGGACATCGCCCAGATCCTGATCCGTGTGCCAGAGAACGCCACCCCCGAGCAGTTGTCCGCCCGCCGCGAACGCGCCGAAGACGTGCTGCGCCAGTTGAAGACCGGCGCCGACTTCGCCAAGACCGCGGCCGCCTATTCCGATGCGTCCGATGCCCTTTCCGGTGGCGACCTCGGCTGGCGTCCGGCCGACCGCCTGCCGCAGCTGTTCCTGGATGGCGTGTCCAAGTTGCAGGATGGCCAGGTCAGCGGCCTGCTCAAGAGCGGTAACGGTTTCCACATCCTCAAGCTGGTCGGCCGTCGCGCTGCCGGCGCCACCCAGGCTGCCGCCCCGGCAGTGCAGAAGACCCATGTGCGTCATATCCTCATCAAGGTCAACCAGGTGGTGACGGCTGCCGAAGCCAAGCGCAAGCTGACCGAACTGAAGGAACGTCTGGACCACGGTTCGGCCACCTTCGAAGAACTGGCCAAGCTGTATTCCAACGACCTGTCCGCCTCCAAGGGGGGCGACCTCGGCTGGATCTACCCGGGCGATACCGTGCCCGAGTTCGAGCGTGCCATGGACAAGTTGAAGCCGGGTGAAGTCAGCGAGCCCATCGAAACCCCGTTCGGCTATCACCTGATCCAGGTGGTCGAGCGCAAGACTGACGACGCCTCCAAGGAACGTGCCCGCCAGGCTGCCCGTCAGGCCATCCGCGAGCGCAAGATCGAGGAAGCCACCGAGGACTGGATGCGCCAGATCCGTGACCGCGCCTACGTCGAATATCGCAACGACGACTGATCGTCCATCCGGCAGGGGAGGCCGCAGGTTTCCCCATTGCGCGCAAGAGGCCGGCCATGTCGCCGGCCCTTGCTTTTTGAAGCCCGTTTTTGCCCTCACAGGCCATGAGTGACATCACCATGAACCGCCCCATCCTCGCGCTGACCTGCGGCGAACCGGCCGGCATCGGCCCGGAAATTTCCCTGCGTGCCGCCTGGGAACTGCGCCACCAAGCGCGCTGCATCCTGCTGGGCGATGCCGCCCTGCTGGCGCAGACGGCTTACGAGATCGATCCGCAGATGCGCGTGGCGGCACTCTCCATCCAGGCCTGGCGCAACAGCGGCCTGCCGCATTTCCCGATCGACTGCCTCACCGTCATCGATTGCCCGGTGGCCGAACCGGTGCGTGCCGGCGTGCTGGATGCGCGCAATGGCCGCGCCGTGTTGCAGACTCTGGACCTGGCGGTGCAGGGCGCACTGGATGGCGCCTTTGCCGCCATCGTGACCGCGCCCTTGCAGAAAAGCACCATCAATGATGCCGGTGTGGCCTTCACCGGTCATACCGAATATCTGGCCGAGGTCACCGGAACGCCGCAGGTGGTGATGATGCTGGCCGGCGGCGAGAACCCGCACCTGCGCGTGGCGCTGGCGACCACGCATCTGGCCTTGAAGGATGTCCCGGCCGCGATCACCGCGTCGAGCCTGGCGCGCACGCTGGATATCCTGCAAGCCGACCTGCGCGGCAAGTTCGGTATCGCCCATCCGCGCATCCTGGTCACCGGCCTGAACCCCCACGCCGGTGAAAACGGCTATCTGGGGCGCGAAGAGATCGAGGTCATCACGCCGGCTCTGGAAGCCGCCCGGGCGCGCGGCATCGACGCACGCGGCCCCTATCCGGCCGATACCCTGTTCCAGCCCAAGTACCTGGAAGAGGCCGACTGCGTCCTGGCCATGTATCACGACCAGGGCCTGCCGGTCCTGAAGTTCGCCAGCTTCGGCCATGGCATCAACATCACCCTCGGGCTGCCCCTCATCCGCACGTCGGTCGACCATGGCACGGCCCTGGACCTGGCCGCCGCCGGCCTGGGCCACGCCGACCATGGCAGCCTGTGCGTAGCCATCCGCGCCGCTGCCGACATGGCACGCCGCCGCTGTACCGCCTGAGATCGCACGAACTTACTGGAATCCCCATGAAACACATCCCGCGCAAACGCTTCGGCCAGAACTTCCTCACCGACGACGTGGTGCTGCACGACATCATCGGCGCCATCGCACCCGCTGCCGACGACGCCATGGTCGAGATCGGCCCGGGCCTGGCCGCGATGACCGCACTGCTGCTGGAACAGTTGCGCCACCTGCACGTGGTCGAGCTGGACCGCGACCTGGTCGAGCGCCTCAAGAAGCGTTTCAGCGCCGAGCGGCTGACCGTGCATTCGGCCGATGCCCTCAAGTTCGACTTTGCCAGCATCCCGGTGCCGCAAGGCCGCAAGCTGCGCGTGGTCGGCAACCTGCCCTACAACATCTCCAGCCCCTTGCTGTTCCACCTGGCCGAGATCGCGCCGAACGTGCAGGACCAGCACTTCATGCTGCAGAAGGAAGTGGTCGAGCGCATGGTCGCCGAGCCGGGCGGCAAGGCCTATGGCCGCCTGTCGGTGATGCTGCAGTGGCGCTATCACATGGAACTGCTGTTCGTGGTCCCGCCGACGGCCTTCGACCCGCCCCCGCAGGTCGATTCGGCCATCGTGCGCATGATTCCGCTGGCGCAGCCCATGGATTGCCCACAGGCTTTGCTGGAACAGGTGGTCACCAAGGCCTTCTCGCAGCGCCGCAAGGTGATCCGCAACTGCGTGGCGGGCCTTTTCACCGAGGACGAATTGCGTCAGGCGGGCGTCGATCCGCAGGCGCGTCCGGAAGCCGTGCCGGTCGAGCAATTCGTGGCCCTGGCCAACTTGCTGGCGGTGCGCCAGGCCTGACGGCGCCCCGCTGTTGCACTTTATTACAGGCGCGCCGCCACCCGTAAGAACTGTAACGAAGTTTCATATCCCGTGGTTTAAAGCTGAACCTGTCTTATATTGGAATCGTGCCGCGACAGATCGCGGACTTCTTTGACAGGAGCCAATCATGGCCAGCAAAAAAATCGCATCGGTATTGATCGCCACCACTCTTCTGGCTTCGGCCGCCGTCGTCAGCACGCCTGCGATGGCGCATGACCGGGGCGGCAACGGCGTGGCGATTGCTGCCGGCATCATCGGCGCGGTCGCCATCGGATCGCTCATCGCCAATTCCGCTCCGGCGCCGGTCTACCAGGCGCCGCCGCAACCGGTCTATTACCAGGCCCCGCAGCCGGTGTACTACCAGCCGCCGCAACAGGTGGTCTATGAGCAGCCGCGCTACTACGCGCCGCCGCCGCGTCCGGTGCGTTACGTGGAGCGCACCGAGGTGCGTACCTACCGCTACGATGATCGACCGGATTACTATTCCTACTACGGCCGCTGAGGGGCGTGGAGGACGGCGGTCCTGGCGGCAGGACATCCCGGCGCAAGCCATCTTGAGGAAAACGGGCAACCCTTGCAGGTTGCCCGTTTTGCTTTGTCGGTGTCCGGGAGCGCAATCCAGCAAGCAAGACGTCAGTAAAACGCGACATAATGACGAAGCGGTCGTCACTTTGTCAGCATAATGGCGAGTGAAGTCTCGTCAGAATGACGACGCCGCGCACATTGCCACCCAGCAAGGAGACGTATCCTCGATGATGGCTCCCATCGCCGCCGATGACATCAGGACTGCCCTTGACGCTGGCCATCTCTGGCCGGCGCTGCAGCCCTTGGTGCATCTGCGTACCGGGCGCATTGCGGGCTTCGAGATGCTGGCGCGCTGGAGCTGCCCGCAGCGCGGGGTGGTGGCGCCGATCGATTTCATCGACGTCGCCGAACGCGGCGGGGTGCTGGATGGCCTGCTGCTCAAACTGCTCGATACCGTGGCCGCCAGCCTGCGCCACTGGCCGCCCGAGCTGCGGCTGGCGATCAATCTGTCGCCCGGCCAGTTCCTCGACACCAGCCTGCTGGAGCGCCTGGCGGCAGTCATGTCTGCGCACGGGCTGTCGCTGTCGCGCCTGCAGCTGGAGATCACCGAGACCGTGCTGGTACAGGATCACGAACGCACCCTGCAGACCATTCTGGCCGCGCGCCAGGCCGGTGCCAGCCTGTCGCTGGATGATTTCGGCACCGGTTATTCCAGCCTGACCCGGCTGCAGTCCTACCCCTTTGACGAAATCAAGATCGACGCCAGTTTCGTGCGCACCATGGACCAGGATCCGGACAATTTCCGCATCGTGCTGGCAGTGGCCGGGCTGGGGCAGAGCCTGAAGATGCACGTGGTCGCGGAAGGCATCGAGACCGAGCATCATGCCCATCTGTTGAGGCGCATGGGCTGTGAATTCGGTCAGGGTTACCATCTGGGCCGACCGCTGCCGCTGACCGACGCGGCTCGCCTGATCGACGAGCGCGGCGTGTGGCAGCGTCACAGTGCGGGCATCGACACCTCACCCTTCCAACGCTGGCACCAGCTCGATTCGCTCTATCGCAGCGCCCCGGTGGGGCTGTGCTTCCTCGATCCCTTGCTGCGCGTGGTCAGCGCCAATGCCATGATGATCGACCTGCTCGGTGGCAACGCCGGCAGCGAGCTGGAGGGCTGCCCCGTGATCGACCTGCTGGACCGCAGCGAACACCGCCCCTTGCTGCAGAGGGTGGCCGAGGTGGTCGATGGCGTCTTGCCTGCTCCCATCGAATTCTTCAATTCACGTACCGGTCGCACCTCGTTGCTGGCCTTCCAGGTAGTGCGCAGCGACCTGGGTGAACTGTTGGGCATCTCGGGATCGGCCGTGGATATCACCGCCCGGGTGTCTGCCGAACGGACGGTGCGTGACAGTGAAGAACATTTCCATCGGGCCATCGACCTGAGTCCCAATATCCCCTGGGCCGCCGATGCACAGGGCGTGATCGACTACATCGGGCCGACCTTCGAATGGCTCCCCGAGCTGACCACGGCGCAGCGCCACCAGCAGTGGCTGGCGCGCATGCCGGAGGAAGACCGTGTACGGGTACGTCAGGAATGGCTGTCCAACCTGCCCAGCGGACGACCCTTCCGTACCGAGTTCCGTGTGCTCTGGCCCGATGGCCAGTGGCGCTGGATGCGCAGCCGCGCCTCGCCCCACAGCGATAGCGAGGGACGCATCCAGCGCTGGTATGGACTGATCGTCGACATCAGTACGGAGCGCCGCCTGCAATACCGCATCAGCGCCCTGGAAGAGCAGATCCGGCGCCTGCGCGGCAGCGACCGGGACTGAGTCCGGGGAGCGGGCTCGGCGGGAGCTCGCCAAATCGGGGATAATAGCGGCTTGCTTCACGTTAGCCATGAAAAGGAGTCGCCAAGTGAGAATGCTGCATACGATGCTGCGCGTCGGAAATCTGGATCGTTCCATCGAGTTCTATACCCAGGTGCTGGGCATGAAACTGCTGCGCAAGCATGACTATCCCGAGGGCAAGTTCACGCTGGCCTTCGTCGGTTACGGCGAAGAACGCGATCACACCGTGCTCGAACTGACCCACAACTGGGATACCGAATCGTATGATCTGGGCACCGGCTACGGTCACATCGCCATCGAGGTCGATGACGCCTATGCCGCCTGTGACGCAGTCAAGGCCAAGGGCGGGACGGTGACCCGCGAAGCCGGTCCGATGAAACACGGCAAGACCGTGATCGCCTTCGTCGCCGATCCGGATGGCTACAAGATCGAGTTCATCCAGAAGAAGGAACAGTACAGTGCCGCCGATTGAGGCGCCTTGCTGTCAGCCTGCCAGCCCGCTCATGCGGGCTTTTTTCATGGCATGGACGCGCCGCGGGATGGATGCGACACGTGTCCGGTCCATCGAGGATGCACGTGCATCCGTGCATCAACAGAACAACAACAGGAACGCCAATTGAGCCTCTACCAACTCTCCAAAAGTCATCTGCGCCGCCTGTGGGTCGAATACGGCATCCTCTGGAGCGGCGCCATCATCGTTGGCCTGGTCGCGGTGCTGTATGCCCAGGCCATCGAAATCGGTTTCGGTGTCTTCCGCAGCATCGAGCACAAATCCCCCTGGCTGCCGCTGCTGCTCACGCCAGCAGTCTGCGCCGCCTGCGTCTGGCTCACGCGCCGCTACTTCGAGGGCTCCGAAGGCAGCGGCATTCCGCAGGCCATCGCCACCCTGCATGGCGACACCGCCGAACGCGGCAGCGTGCTGCTGTCCCTGCGCGTGATGGTCGGCAAGATCGTGCTGTCGATCGTGGCCATCGCCGGTGGCATGACCATCGGTCGTGAAGGTCCGACGGTGCAGATCGGCGCGGCCATCATGTACAACCTGCGCCGACTGTATCCGGCCGGATACGAGCACATGGAGCGCCGTCTGATCCTGGCCGGTGCCGCTGCCGGCCTGGCGGCCGCCTTCAACACGCCGCTGGCGGGTATCGTGTTCGCCATCGAGGAACTCTCGCGCAGCTTCGAGCAGAAGGCCAGTGGCGTGGTCATCACCACCATCATCTTCGCCGGCCTGGTGGCCCTGTCACTCAATGGCAACTATACCTATTTCGGCTCCATCTCCTTCCCTGGAGAAACCAGCGGCCGCCTGATCCTGGCCGTGATCGTCACGGCGGTGCTCATGGGCGTGGCCGGTGGATTGTTCTGCTGGTGCATTCTCAATCCGACGCGCTGGATTCCCGCCACGATCGTGACCCTGCGTGCCGAACGCCCCGTCGCCTTCGCTGCGCTGTGCGGTTTCATCGTCGCGGTCATCGGTGTGGCGGCCGGCGGCGCCACCTTCGGCAGCGGCTACGAGCAGGCGCATGGCTTGCTCAATGATGGCCAGGAACTGTCGGTGTTCTATCCCTTCCTCAAGTTCGCCTCCATGGTCGGTTCCTACCTGCCGGGCCTGCCGGGCGGCATCTTCGCGCCTTCGCTGTCCATCGGTGCCGGCTTTGGCAACCTGCTGCACCTGCTCTTCGGCGGCACCTCGCTGCCGATGCTGGTGGCGCTGGCCATGGTGGGTTACCTGGCGGCCGTGACGCAATCGCCCATCACCGCCTTCGTGATCGTGATGGAAATGGTTGACGGCCATGCGCTGGTGATTTCCCTGATGGCCACGGCGCTCATTGCCTCGGCCGTGTCCAAGGTGTTCGCCCCGCCGCTCTACGAAACCCTCGCGGAACGCTACATCAAGCACTGACCCCGGCGTTGCTTCACAGGCTGCGTCAATTTGACGCAGCCGCCAATACCCGCTCTCCACGCACCTGCCCGCCCCCTTCGTCATATTGTCGTGCTGCACGCGACAATATGTCGCAGTCCCTCGTCGTTTTGCTCGCCCATAATCGCGCGCTCTACCTGCCCGCGCAGACGGGCAGTTCGATAACGACAACCTGGGGATTTCCATGCAGCTTACTCCTTGCGCCTGCGCCATCGCGCTGGCCTTCAGCGCTTGCGGCCACGTCCTGGCCGAAACCACTTCAGAATCCGACAGTGCATCCTTGCCCACCGTGACCGTGCGCGGCGACAAGCCTGCCGTGACGACGCCGCTCAAGGCCGACAGCAATGCGCTGCTCGCCGATGAAGCGGCTTATTCCCGTGCGGCGGCCGGTGGTGTCTCGGCACTGCCGGTCTTGAACGGCTTTGCCGCCGACCGCCTCAAGATCCGCCTGGATGGCATGGAGGTCACGGCCGCCTGCGGCAACCAGATGAACGCCCCCATGTCCTATATGCCGCCGGCGCAGGTCGGGATGGTGCGGGTGATGGCCGGTCTCACGCCGGTCAGCGTGGGCGGCGACAGTATCGGCGGCACCATCGAACTGGCGTCCCCGGCCCCGCAGTTCGCCGCGCAAGCCGGTGAACTCTTGACCAAGGGCGGCTTCTCGGTGGCTGCACGCAGCGTCAACTCGGAAGTATCGGCCTCGGTCGATGCCACGGTGGCCAGCGACCGTCTCTCGGTCCATTACGTGGCCAGCCAGTCGCGTGCCGAGAGCTACGTCAACGGCCGCGGCGACAAGGTGCTGGGCAGCCAGTTCCAGAGCAACAACCACGCAGTGACGGTGGCCGCGCGCGGCGACGGGCAGCAGCTGGTGTTCAAGGCCGGGCAGCAATACATCCCCTACCAGGGCTTCCCCAATCAGTACATGGACATGACCGGCAACCGCTCCACCTTCGCCAACCTGGGCTATGAGCGCCGCTTCGACTGGGGCAAGCTGATGGGGCGTCTCTACTGGCAGCGTACCGAGCACGAGATGGGCTTCTTCAGTGCCGAGCGCACCGGCACCATGCCCATGCAGACGCGAGGTCGCGACCTGGGCTACAGCTTGCGGGCCGACATCGACCTGGCGCCTGATGGCAGCAGCGTGCTGCGCCTGGGCAACGAGTACCACAGCTTCCATCTGGATGACGACTGGCCCGCCGTGCCGGGTTCGATGATGATGGGCCCGCGCACCTATGTGAACATCAACGACGGAAAACGCGATCGTTACGCTCTTTTCGCCGAATGGGAGGGCAAGTTGAGTGAACGTTGGCGCACAATCGTGGGACTGCGCGATGAGCTGGTCAGGACCGACGCCGGCAACGTGCAGTCCTACGGCACCAACATGATGAACATGGCTGATCTGACGGCCGCCAACGCCTTCAACGCACGCGGCCATGCGAAGACCGACAACAACATCGACCTCACCGCGCTGGCGCGCTTCACGCCCGATGACGGGCAGAGCTGGGAATTCGGATACGCTCGCAAGACGCGCTCCCCCAATCTGTACGAGCGTTATACCTGGGGACGAGGCACCATGGCCATGACCATGACGAACTGGTTCGGTGATGGCAACGGTTACGTCGGCAACATCGACCTCAAGCCCGAAGTGGCGCATACGCTCTCGGCCACCGCCGACTGGCATGCGGCAGACAAGCAGGGCAGCGAGCCGCGCTGGTTCTTCAAGCTGACACCGTATTTCAGCTATGTGGAGAACTATATCGATGCCGATGTCATCGGCACCTTCAAGCCTTACAGCGTCAGCACGGCCTCCGGCGCACTGCTGCAATTTGCCAACCACGATGCGCGCCTGTTTGGCATCAATGCGTCGTGGAAGTGGCCACTGTGGCGCTCGGCCGGTCTGGGGGACATCGCCTTCACCGGCAAGGCCGGCCTCACGCGTGGCAAGCGTGTCGATGGCGGCAACCTGTATCACATGATGCCCTTGAACGTACTGGCCGCGCTGGAACAGCAGCAGGGGGCCTGGACCCATCGTGCCGAAGTCAGTTACGTCGCCCGCAAGACGCTGGTGGACAGCAATCGTCTGGAACCGGTCACGGCCAGCTACACGGTGTTCAATCTGCGCAGCAGCTATCAGTTCAATGCGGCCATCAGCGTGAGCGCAGGCATCAGCAACCTGTTCAACCGCAACTATGCGGATGCGTTGGGCGGGGTTTATCTGTCGGGATTGGCCAAGTCCAGAAGCGGTAGCCTGCAAGCTTTGCCGGGCTACGGGCGTTCGCTGGATGTGGGCGTCAACGTGCGGTTCTGAGCCGCAATGGCCGGGACCGGGCCGGTCAGAAGATCGGCAGGGTCTCCGGTGCGCTGTCGCGCAGGGCTTTCTTGGCCGATTCGAATTCGGGGAAGATCGATTGCACCGTCGCCCAGAAACGCGGGCTGTGGTTCATCTCGCGCAGGTGTGCCAGTTCGTGGGCGATCACGTAATCGATCAGTGGCAGGGCGAAGTGTATGAGCCGCCAGTTCAGGCGGATGCGCGCGTCCGAGGTGCAGGAACCCCATTGCGTCGTGGCCGAGGACAGAGCATAGGAGCGATAGCGTACACCCAGTTTTTCTGCATAGATCATCAGGCGCTTGCCGAACAGCTCTTCAGCCCGTGCCTGCATCCACCCTTGCACGCGATCCTTCAACTGCTGCTCACCGGCATCGGCCGGCAGGCTGATGTTGAGTTCGCGCGTGAGCTCGTCGAGCAACACCGCCTGGCGCTGGCCGGTACGGATGCGCAGCGTGATGTCCGCGCCCAGGTAGGGCAGGGTGGCGCCATCGCGCCACTGCATCTGCGGTTGCAGGCGGCGCGCCGAACGCTCGCGGCGCTCGTTGAGTTTGCTCAGTATCCAGCGCTGCTTTTCGCGGATGGCGTTGTCGATCTCGGCTAACGTGACCCACTTGGGCGCGGTCACGCGCAGGCCTTCGTCACTGACCAGGAAGCCGATGGTACGGCGCTTGGAGCGCAACAGCGCAAAATCGATGGTGTGTTCACCCAGCTGGATGCGGCGCTTGCCATCGGCCGGACGGGCCGTGGTCGGCGGCGCCAGCAGCGGGCCGGGGGGCGCAGGCGGTTCGGCAATGAGCGGTGGTGGCAGCGGTGCCGCATGGACCACCGGATGCGGTGTCACGATGAGCGGGGGTTGCACCGTCGGCGAGGGCAGCGCCGGGCCCGGATCGACGGGCGCCGCTGCCGGGGCAGCGGCGGGCGCGCCAAACAAATCCAGTTGCAGCGAGAGCTGGTCGGGATTGGGTTTGGGTTTGCGGAGCAGTATCAAGGCAGTCGCGGCGTCCTGTGTTGCTGTTGGCTAAGGAGTTGGCCGCGCGGCATTACTGCGATGCAGTCGAGGCGGCCGGCCGGGGCGCGCTGTTTTTGTAGACGTCCGGCGAAATCACGCGCATCTCGGATTCTATCCAATTTTCGACGCGCTCGTTCAACTCCTGGGGATTCAATCCTTCCGGCGAAATCGGCTTGCCGATCGAGACCGTGATGACACCCGGCTTCTTGACGAAGCTGCCCTTGGGCCAGCACTCGCCCGAGTTCACCGCCACCGGCACCACCAGCGTATTGGTTTCCACGGCCAGGCGCGAACCACCGGCCTTGTACTTGCCCTGCGAGCCCACGGCAGTGCGCGTGCCTTCCGGGAACATCATGATCCACTGGCCATCGCGCAGACGGCGGCGGCCATGTTCCAGCACCTGCGCAAAGGCGTCGCGGCCTTTCTTGCGATCGATCGGAATCATGCGCAAGAGCCCGATGCCCCAGCCGAAGAAGGGGATGTAGGTCAGCTCCTTCTTGAACACGAACACCAGCGGCCGCGGCATGTTGATGACGTAGAAGATGGTTTCCCAGGCCGACTGGTGCTTGGAGAGCAGGATCACCGGCGCATCAGGCAGGTTCTCGGTGCCGCGCATTTCGTAGCGGATGCCGCAGATGACGCGCGCGGTCCAGATCACGAAGACGTTCCAGCGTGACGTCCACCAGTAGCGCTGGGCGTAAGGGAAGGGGGCCGACAGCAGGCAGGCGAAGGACCAGATGATGGTGGCCACGGCCATCAGGACCATGAAGACCACCGAACGCAGAATCAGGACAAGGCGCAAAATCGTTTCTCCCATGCCGAAGCATGTTGTTGTAATGAATGGGGTTGGCTGCGCGGTCGCAGTGACGGCACTATACCGAGACCCCGACGGGCGACTTCAGAATGAAATCAACCACCGCCGATAAATCCGGGAAAACCAGCGTACCCGGCGGCAAGCCGCCCTTGGCCTGGGTCTTCTCGCCCTTGCCGGTCAGTACCAGATAGGGCGCGCAACCGGCCACATAGCCAGCCTGCAGGTCACGCAGCGAATCGCCGACGGTGGCCACGCCACCGCGCAGGCTGATGTTGAAGCGCCTGGCGATCTCGTGGAACATGCCCGGCTTGGGTTTGCGGCAATCGCAATTGTCATCGGCCGAGTGCGGGCAGAAGAACACTGCGTCGATATCGGCACCGGCCTGCTGGGCCGCATTGTGCATCTTCTGGTGGATGGCGTTGAGGGTCTGGATGTCGAACAGGCCGCGCGCCACGCCGGACTGGTTGGTGGCCACCACCACGCGATAGCCGGCCTGGTTCAGGCGCGCGATTGCTTCCAGCGAACCCTTGATGGGGATCCACTCGTCGGGCGACTTGATGAAGGCGTCGGAATCATGATTGATGACGCCATCGCGGTCGAGAATGATCAGTTTCATTCCTGCTTTCCTTCATGAACACCGCCGCGCCAGGACAAGCCCGTGCGCGGCGGTTCGGTGTTGCTGGTGCGACAGCCGGTAGCGAGATGGATTATGCCGCCAGCTTGGAAATGTCAGCCACCTGGTTGAGCATGCCATGCAGCGAGGCCAGCAGAGCCTGGCGGTTCTTGCGCAGCTGCTCATCCTCGGCGTTGACCATCACGTCGTTGAAGAAGGCATCGACATTCTGACGCAGCTGGGCCAGGGCCTTGAGCGCACCGGCGAAGTCACCCGCTGCATAGGCCGCCTGCACCTGCGGACGGGTGGTCTGCATGGCAGCGAACAGCCCTTGCTCGGCAGCTTCCTTGAGCAGGTTTTCCTGCACGGCGCCATGGGCGTCGATGGCTACGCCTTCGATCTTCTTCAAGATGTTGGTGATGCGCTTGTTGGCCGCAGCCAGCGCTTCGGCTTCGGGCAGGGCGGCGAAGGCTTGCACGGCCTGCAGGCGTTCGACCACGTTGTCCAGTACGTCGGGCTGCTGGGCTACCACGGCTTCGACTTCGTTCTGCGCAAAGCCGCGCTCGCGCAGCAGGCCGCGCAGGCGGTCGTAGATGAAGGCCTGCACATCGGCACGCGGATCCTTGAAGTTGGCGTTGCCGGCAAACAGCCCCACCGCCGCATCCAGCAAGGCACTCAGCGACAGCGGCAGACGCTTCTCGACCAGCATGCGCAGCACGCCCAGGGCATGGCGGCGCAGGGCGAACGGGTCCTTGTCGCCGGTGGGCTGCAGGCCGATGCCCCAGATGCCGACCAGGGTTTCCAGCTTGTCGGCCAGGGCCACGGCGGTACCGGTGGCGGTGGTCGGCAACGCATCGCCGGCAAAGCGTGGCTGGTAGTGCTCGGAGGCGGCCAGTGCCACTTCGTCGGCTTCGCCATCGTGACGGGCGTAGTAGGTCCCCATGATGCCTTGCAGTTCGGGGAATTCACCGACCATGTCGGTGAGCAGGTCGGCCTTGGCCAGCAGTGCGCCGCGCTCGGCCAGCTTGACGTCGCCGCCCAGCAGGCTGGCGATCTTGCCGGCCAGTGCCTGCACGCGCTCGGTGCGTTGCAGCTGGTTGCCCAGCTTGTTGTGGTAGACCACGTTGGCCAGTTGCGGCACGCGATCGGCCAGGGATTTTTTCTTGTCCTGCTCGAAGAAGAACTTGGCATCCGACAGACGCGGGCGCACCACGCGCTCGTTGCCGCCGATGATGTGTTCGGGGCGATCGGTCTCCAGGTTGGAGACGATCAGGAAGCGCGAACGCAGACGGCCATTGGCGTCGGTCAGCGCAAAATATTTCTGGTTGGTCTGCATGGTCAGGATCAGGCATTCCTGCGGCACGGCCAGGAATTCATCCTCGAACCTGCATTCATAGACCACCGGCCATTCCACCAGCGCAGTGACTTCGTCCAGCAGCGATTCCGGCATCAGCACTTGATCGCCACCGGCCTTGGCCAGCAGCGCAGTGCGGATCTTTTCGCGGCGCTCGGTGAAGCTGGCGATGACCTTGCCTTGGGTGGCCAGTGCCTCGACATAGGCGTCCGGCGAGGCGATCTGCAGCGCGCCCGAGGACAGGAAACGATGGCCCAGCGTGGTACGGCCGGCATCCAGGCCCAGCGTATTGATCGGCACCACGTCGTTGCCCAGCAGTGCCACCAGGTAGTGGGCCGGACGCACGAAGTGCACGGTCTCACCGGCGGCGCGGCCGAACTGGCGCTGGTAGCTCATGACCTTGGGGATGGGCAGCTTGGACAGGCTCTCGTCGAGCGCCGCCTGCAGGCCGATGGCCAGGGCCGAGCCCTTGGCGGTATAGGTGTAGAAGAAGCTCTCGGCCTTGCCATCCTGGGCGCGTTCCAGCTGGTCCGGGGTGATGACGGTGGCACCGGTGGAGGCGGCCAGTGCGGCCAGCTTCTTGACCAGCGGTGCCGACGGGCGGCCTTCGGCGTCCAGTGCGACGGCTACCGGCAGCACTTTTTCGCGGATCGATTTGTCCGGTGAGGCGGCGCGCACTTGCGTGATGGAGACGGCCAGGCGACGCGGCGTCGCGTAAGCGGTGGCAGCGGCGCCGGCATCGAGATAGCCGCGGCTTTGCAGGCCATTGAAGATGCCGTTGGCGAAGGCATCGCCCAGCTTGGCCAGCGCCTTGGGCGGGAGTTCTTCGGTGACGAGTTCTACGAGGAGTGTCTGGTTCATGTTGTCTGTCTTGCTGTCTTGCTCGGGACGCCGGTCCGGCGAAAACCGGACCGGCGCCGCATCATGTCATGGCGTTGCGCTTCAGGCCGCAGCCTTGGCCGGACCTGCGCCCAGCATGGGGAAGCCCAGGCGCTCGCGCGATTCGAAATAGGCCTGCGCCACCGCCCGCGAGAGATTGCGGATGCGGCCGATGTAGGCCGCGCGCTCGGTGACCGAAATGGCGCCACGGGCATCGAGCATGTTGAAGGTGTGGGCGGCTTTGAGGACCTGCTCGTAGGCCGGCAGCGCCAGCGGCACTTCCATGAGGCGCTTGGCTTCGGCTTCGTAGTTGGAAAACAGCGAGAACAGGAACTCGGTGTTGGAATACTCGAAGTTGAAGGTGGATTGTTCCACTTCATTCTGGTGGAACACGTCGCCATAGGTCAGGTGCTTCTTGACGCCGTTCTCGGTCCATTCGGTCCAGACCAGGTCATAGACGTTTTCCACGCCCTGCAGGTACATCGCCAGACGCTCGATGCCGTAGGTGATTTCGCCCAGCACCGGCTTGCAGTCGAGCCCGCCGACCTGCTGGAAATAGGTAAATTGCGTCACTTCCATGCCATTGAGCCAGACTTCCCAACCCAGGCCCCAGGCGCCCAGGGTGGGGTTTTCCCAGTCATCCTCGACGAAACGCACGTCATTTTTCTTCAGATCCAGTCCCAGCGCCTCCAGCGAGCCCAGGTACAGGTCCAGGATGTTTTCCGGGGCCGGCTTGAGGACCACCTGGTACTGGTAATAATGCTGCATGCGGTTGGGGTTCTCGCCATAGCGGCCATCCTTGGGACGGCGCGAGGGCTGGACGTAGGCGGCACGCCAGGGTTCCGGGCCGATGGCGCGCAGGAAGGTCGCGGTGTGCGAGGTCCCCGCGCCGACTTCCATGTCGTAGGGTTGCAGCAGTGCGCAGCCCTGGGCGTCCCAATATTCTTGCAACTTGAGGATGATTTGTTGAAATGTCAGCATCGTGTGTGGTGGCCTGGCGAACCGGCGGAGGAATTGCGAAAACCTTGAATTTTAGCGCCTTTTGGGGCGTTTGACCCGGTTTTGCCGGGGCGCGGCGCCGGCCGGCCCTCGGGGAGGATTTCAGTGACGGATGCGCGCGGCCTTGTTGCGGCCCCAGGCCAGCAGCAGCATCAGCAGGGCCAGTCCGACGACGAGCTTGTTGCCCAGCAGAATGTAGGGCGTCTGGCCGGCATAGCCCTGTACCCGCCCGGAGAGCACCCCGCGCGTGTAGGGAGCCAGTTCGCTGGTGGCACCACCCGGCAGGATCACGGCAGTGGCGCCCGTGTTGGTAGCGCGCAGCATCGGACGGCCCGTTTCCAGGGTGCGCATCTGCGAGATCTGCAGGTGCTGGGGCAGGGCAATCGAATTGCCGAACCAGGCGATGTTGGACAGGTTCAGCAACAGGCTGGCCTGCGGCTGCCCGGCGCGATAGGCAGCGCGCAGCTGTTGGGCGATTTCTTCGCCGAACAAGTCTTCGTAGCAGATGTTGGGCAGCACCCATTGGTCCTTTACGCCGAAGGGCGACTGCACCGGCGCTCCGCGCGTCATGTCGCCCAGCGGGATGTGCATCAGGTCGACGAACCAGCGAAAGCCCGTCGGAATGAATTCACCAAAGGGCACCAGGTGATGCTTGTCGTAGCGATACGGCATCAAGGCAGAACCCACGCCCGGACCGAAACCCAGCACCGAATTGGCGTAGAGCTGCGGGCCGTCGGACAAGGGGATGCCCAGCGCCAGGTGACTGCCGCTGTTCTGCGCGAAACGGGCCAGTCGCTCCAGGTAATCCGGCGGCAACTGTTGTGGCAGCAGCGGGATGGCGGTTTCGGGGGTGGCGATCAGGTCGGCCGGGGCGGCGCTGATCATCTGTTCATACATGCCCAGGGTAGCGACCAGGGCATCGCTGGAGAATTTCATTTCCTGCGCAATATTTCCCTGCAACAGGCGCACCGTGATCGGCTGGCCTTGCGGCGTGGTCCACTGCACCAGTCGCAGCGCCACGCCGCCGGCGCACAGCAGGGCGGCGACACACAATGGCAGGATGATGCGCTGGCCGGTACCGGCCACGCCCTTGCGCGACAGGCCCATCCACAGCAGTGCCAGGCTGCCCGCGATCAGCGCCGCGATCCAGCCGATGAAATAAACCCCGCCCAGCGGCGCGAAACCGGCCAGCGGACCCACCGTGTGGGCATAGCCCGAGACCAGCCAGGGAAAGCCTGTCAACACCCAGCCGCGCATCCATTCCGACAAGGCCCATAGTGCCGGCAGCATGAACAGCGCCAGCAGCAGCGGAGAAGACGACCAGCGATGGCGCAGCCAGCCCGCCAGTGCCGTGGCCGCACCGGCATACAAGCCCAGGTAGAGTGCCAGCAGACCCACCGCCAGCGCCGCCATCCAGCCCGGCATGCCACCGTAGTCGTGCATGCTGATGTAGAGCCAGTGCACGCCCGCTGCTGCCCAGCCGAATCCGTACAACCAGCCGCGCAGGAATTGCCGGCCGGTGGACGCCTGCGGCTGCGCCAGCACGCCATGGAACAGCCAGGCCAGGGCCAGGATCTGCAGGGGCCACAGCTTGAAGGGGGCAAAGGCGAAGACGTTGACGGCACCTGCCAGTACCGGCAGCAACAGCGCCAGCGCCGTACCGAGGCGACCGCGCGCAGCAGTGGCGCCGCGTGGCAGCGGCAGGTTGTGGGAAGAGGGGGAAGTCACGTTGGCTACGGCAGGCAGGTCAGGCGATCATTCTAGGTCCAGCGGCGCCGCTGGCAGCCTGGACACCAGCAGCACATGCACCTGGCGCGCATCGGCGCGCAGCACTTCGAAGTGCAGGCCATCGATGTCGAATTCATCACCCTTGCGCGGCACGCGGCCCACATGGTTGGCCACCAGGCCACCGATGGTGTCGGCATCGTCATCGGAGAAGCGGCTGCCCACTTCTTCATTGAACTGTTCGATCTCGGTCAGCGCCTTGACGCGCCAGCGCGGGCCGTGCGGGCCATCTTTGAGGGCCAGCACATTGTCTTCGGCTTCGTCGAAATCGTATTCATCCTCGATGTCGCCGACGATCTGTTCCAGCACGTCCTCGATGGTGATCAAGCCGGCTACGCCACCGTATTCGTCCACCACCACGGCCATGTGGTTGCGGTTGGCGCGGAAGTCGCGCAGCAGCACATTGAGACGCTTGGATTCGGGAATGAAGATGGCCGGGCGCAGCATGTCGCGCACGTCGAAGGAGTCCTCGGCGTAGTAGCGCAGCAGGTCCTTGGCCAGCAGGATGCCGATCACCTTGTCGCGCTCGCCATCCACGGCGGGGAAGCGCGAGTGGGACGTGGCCAGCACTTCGGGCATCCAGGTTTCGATCGGCTTGGAAATGTCGATGGTGTCCATCTGCGAGCGCGGCACCATGATGTCGCGCACGGCCAGGTCGGAGACCTGGAACACGCCTTCGATCATCGACAGCGCGTCGGCATCGATGAGATTGCGCTCGTGGGCGTCGTGCAACACTTCGAGCAGTTCTGCCCGGTTCTCGGGCTCGGGGGAAATCAGTGCGGTGAGTCGTTCAAACAGGGAACGATGAGGTTTAGCGTCAGATTTGACGCTACTAGGGTGATCTTGCATGGCGTTAGGCGCGAGCCCGACGTAGTTTCAAAGAGCCATAGGATACAACAATTATGTGACAAGTCCACTAAAGGCCCCGCCACAGCGGGCTGCGGCCCTGCTTGCATCTTGGCAATGGTGACGTCTTCATCTCGCTGCAGGCTGCAAAAAAAAACCGGCATCCGCAATGCCGGCAAATACGTCCTCAGGGAAAAATCGTCAGTGTGGTCTTCAGGCGTAGCCCAGTTCTTGCAGCCCGCGGCCGCTCAGCGCCTGCGCCGGTGCCTGTTCCAGGTGCCGGACCGGAATGGCCGTGGCCTGGGCCGGTGCCAGCTTGAACACGCTCACCAGTTCGGTCAGGGACACGCTCTGCTGCTGCATCGAGGCAGCGGCAGCGGCGGCCTCTTCCACCAGGGCGGCGTTCTGCTGGGTGGTTTCGTCGATCTGGGCCACGGCATTGTTGATCTGTTCCAGGCCGGCGGTCTGCTCGGCGCTGGCGGCGCTGATGTCCTGCACGATGTGGGTCACGCTCTGGATGCTCATGACGACCTCATCCATGGTCGAGCCTGCTTCGCTGACCTGCTTTTCACCCGCGACGACCTTGGCGACCGATTCATTGATGAGAGCCTCGATTTCCTTGGCGGCCACGGCCGAGCGCTGGGCCAGGGAGCGTACTTCGGAGGCGACCACCGCGAAACCGCGACCCTGCTCGCCGGCACGGGCGGCTTCCACGGCCGCGTTCAGAGCCAGGATGTTGGTCTGGAAGGCGATGCCGTCAATCACGCTGATGATGTCGACGATCTTGTGCGACGAGGTGCTGATGGCGTGCATGGTCTCGACCACACGGCCCACCGCAGCCCCGCCCCGGGTCGCCACATCGGATGCCTTGTCGGCCAGGAGCTTGGCTTGGCGGGCATTGTCGGAAGTCTGCTTGACGGTGGCCGTCAGCTGTTCCATCGCCGAGGCGGTTTCCTGCAGGGAACCGGCTTGCTGCTCGGTACGGTGGGACAGGTCCATGTTGCCGCGCTTGATTTCATCGGAGGCCACGGCGATGGTGTCGGTGCCCTGGCGCACTTCACCGACGATCTGTACCAGGCTGTCATTCATGCCCTTCAATGCTGCCATCAACTGACCCATCTCATCCTTGCTGGTGACTTCGATGTGGCTGCCCAGATCACCCGACTGCACGCTCTGCGCCACGCTCACGGCCTGGGCCAGCGGACGGGAGATCGAGCGGGTCAGCAGCCAGGCGACCAGGCCCCCCAGCATCAGGGCTGCCAGGCAGGCCACGATCATGGTCCACTTGGCCATGTTGTAGGCGGCTTCGGCCTGTTGCACGTTGTGTTCGGAATTCTTGCGCAGCTCCTTCTTGAACTGTTCCACGTGTGCAATCACGCGGTTGAGAATGGGCATGCAGTCCTTGACCAGAGAAGCGCGTGCCGCCTCCTGTTGCTGCGAGGTCGCCAGATTGACGATGTTGACGGCGATCGGCAGGTATTGCGCTTCCAGCTTGCGCAACTGCTCCAGCATCTCGCGCTCTTGCGGTGTGGTGACCGGATGCTGCATCAGCTGGGACAACTGGCTCATGCCGGCATCGATATCCTTCTGCGAGCTGCCAACCAGGTTCAGGTCCCCCTTCTGTTCGGCCGTCCCTTGCACCAGCGCAAGATTGCGTGCGGCAATGGCGCGCAGGCCGATGGCGAATTGCACCTTGGAAAGGGCTTCCAGCTTGCCCTCATCGACGGAGGTCAGGAAGACGATGCGATCATTCAGACGCGATACCTGCTGCAGGCCGAAGGCGGCCACCGCCACCAGCAGGACCAGTACGGCGGCAAAACCAAGGCCAAGTCGTTGGCCGATCTTCAAGTTCTTCATGACATCCCCCCGATAGGAATTGGTATGCAAGCATTCTCGTTCAGCCAGAACGCGCTTCCCATCGGGATTTTCCTGAAATGTGGAGTTAAACATCAAGGGAAATCACGGTTCGATTGTTGCTCTGATATCAAACGAAAAATTCGATGATCGCATCGGGAAAACCGATCACTTTTTTGATGGATAAATCAGCAATAACGTGAGGCAAAGCAACAAAAATGAAAGTCGGCGGAAAGGCCTCCGAAAAAAAAACGGCCTGCATCAGCAGACCGTCCGGAGCAACCAGCCGGCTCTTGCCTCAACGGCAAGAGCGCTGCCGCATTCAGCGTGACTTGTAGGGATTGTCATAACCCAGGGTCGCCAGGATCTCGGTTTCCAGGGCTTCCATTTCGTTGGCTTCCTCGTCGTCCTCGTGGTCATACCCTTGCGCATGCAGCACGCCATGCACGACCAGATGGGCGGTATGTTCTTCCACGGTCTTCTTCTGCTCGGCCGCTTCCTTCTCCAGCACATCGGTGCAGAAGATGATGTCGGCTTCGGTGACTTCGCTGTCCTCATCCTCGGTATAGGCGAAGGTCAGCACGTTGGTGGCGTAGTCCTTGCCGCGATAGTCGCGGTTGAGGTCGCGGCCTTCTTCCGAACCGACGAAGCGCAGCGTCAGTTCGGCCGGCGCAAACAGGGCCGCCTGCACCCAGCGGCGCAGGAGAGGGCGGGTGATGCTGTCCTTGAGGCGGTCGTCGGCATATTGCACCGACAGCGTGAGTTTATGTTTTGGCATGGCGCGGCTTGGCGGATTTGGTCAGGAGATTGGTGGCAGTGCGGGCAGTGGCGCGCGCGGTATCGGGTTTGGCGTTGCCGGCAGCATCATAGGCATCGACGATGCGCGCCACCAGCGGATGGCGTACCACGTCGGCACTGGTGAAGCGCGAGAAGGCGATGCCGCGCACATCGTGCAGCACCGACAGTGCATCGACCAGGCCGCTCTTCTGGCCGTGATGCAGGTCGACCTGTGTCACGTCACCGGTGATGACGGCCTTGCTGCCGAAGCCGATGCGGGTCAGGAACATCTTCATCTGTTCCGGCGTGGTGTTCTGCGCCTCGTCGAGAATGATGAAGGCGTGGTTCAGCGTGCGGCCGCGCATGTAGGCCAGTGGTGCGATCTCGATGGCCTGCTTTTCGAAGAGCTTCTGCGTACGATCAAAACCGAGCAGGTCATACAGCGCGTCATACAGCGGGCGCAGATAGGGATCGACTTTCTGAGCCAGGTCGCCCGGCAGGAAGCCCAGGCGCTCGCCGGCTTCCACCGCCGGACGGGTGAGCACGATGCGCTGCACGGCGTCGCGCTCCAGCGCATCGACCGCGCAGGCCACGGCCAGGTAGGTCTTGCCGGTGCCGGCCGGGCCGACGCCGAAGGTAATGTCGTGTTCCAGGATGGCGTTCAGATACTGGCTCTGGTGCGGCGTGCGTCCGCGCAGGTCATGCTTGCGGGTCTTCAGGATGGGGCTCTCGGGCAGCGGGTCCTGGCTGTCCTTGTCTTCGGTGGCGGCAGCGGCGGCAGCAGCGGCTGCCCTGCCGCGCCGCGCGGGCAGCGGCGGCAGGCCCGCTTCTTCATCGGCGGCGGCGTTGGCGCGCTGCTCGACCAGGGCCAGCTGGATATCGTCCACCGCCACGGGGCGGTCGGCTTTCTCGTAGAAGTGTTCCAGTACTTCCACCGCACGCTCGGCATTGGTGCCGGTGACCACGAAGCGGTCACCACGGCGGAAGATGGTCACGTCCAGCGCGGCCGAAATCTGGCGCAGGTTTTCATCGAGCGCACCGCACAGGTTGGCCAGGCGCCTGTTGTCCAACGGCTGGGGCGTGAAGTGATGGGGCTGGTTGGGGATTTTTTTCAACGCACGATTCCGGTTAGGGGGATTGAATCATCAATGACGGGGCACGATCTCGCCACGCAGCGAGAAAGGGAAGGCTTCGGTAACGCGGACCTCGATGATCTCGCCGATCAGGCGCTGACCGTTCGGGCCACCGTCGAAGTTGACCACGCGATTGCTCTCGGTACGGCCTTGCAGTTCATGCTCGCGGCGCTTGGAAACGCCTTCCACCAGCACCTTTTGCACCGTGCCGACCTGCGCCGTACTGATCTTTGCCGCGTTGTCATTGAGCGCGGCCTGCAGGCGTTGCAGGCGCGCCAGCTTGACCTCCTGCGGGGTGTCGTCGGCCAGGTTGGCCGCAGGTGTACCGGGACGCGGGCTGAAGATGAAGGAGAAGCTGTTGTCGAAGCCCACATCGGCCACCAGTTTCATGAGCGCTTCAAAATCTTCCTCGGTCTCGCCGGGGAAACCGACGATGAAGTCCGACTGCACCGTGATATCCGGGCGCACCTTGCGCATGCGGCGGATCACCGACTTGTACTCCAGCGCCGTATAGCCGCGCTTCATCGCGGCCAGCGTGCGGTCCGAGCCATGCTGCGCCGGCAGGTAGAGGTGATTGCACAGCTTGGGCACCTTGGCGTAGGTGTCGATCAGGCGTTGCGAGAATTCCTTGGGATGACTGGTCACGAAGCGGATGCGCTCGATGCCCGGCAGCTCGGCGATGTATTCGATGAGCAGAGCGAAGTCGGCGATCTCGCCATCTTCCATCACGCCGCGATAGGCGTTGACGTTCTGGCCCAGCAGCATGATTTCCTTGACGCCCTGGTCGGCCAGTCCGGCCACTTCTGTCAGCACATCCTCGAAGCGGCGCGAGACTTCCTCGCCGCGCGTATAGGGCACTACGCAGTAGCTGCAATACTTGCTGCAGCCTTCCATGATGGAGACGTAAGCGGTGGCACCTTCCACCCGCGCCGGCGGCAGGTGGTCGAACTTCTCGATCTCGGGGAAGCTGATGTCCACCTGCGGGCGGCCGCTGTAGCGCCGCTCGGAAATCATCTGCGGCAGGCGATGCAGGGTCTGCGGGCCGAACACCATGTCCACGAAGGGCGCGCGCTTGATGATGGCGTCGCCCTCCTGCGAGGCCACGCAGCCGCCCACGCCGATCAACAGATCAGGATTGTCCTTCTTCAGCGCGCGCAGGCGGCCCAGGTCGGAGAACACCTTCTCCTGCGCCTTCTCGCGAATGGAGCAGGTGTTGAGCAGGATCACGTCGGCCTCTTCCGGACGGTCGGTCTTGACGAGGCCTTCGGCGACATGGAGCACGTCGGCCATCTTGTCCGAGTCGTACTCGTTCATCTGGCAGCCGAAGGTTTTGATGAATACTTTTTTCTGCATAAATCGTTATCAGGGCAAGAGCGCAGGAAGGACGCATGGAACATGCGCGCGCCGGCGAGGAGGAGGGCGGCGGGCCGCTGGAATCGGTTGCTGCAGCGGTGGAGGAGCCCATCCCCGGAGGTTCGCGATTATAGCACCGAGCGTCGCGGCCAGCGCCCGCGAGGGCGCGCCGGGCTTGTCTGCAAGGCAGATATCACAGTTGCGCGCAGCAGTCTTGCAGCCAGGCCAGCACCGCCCGTAGTCGCGGCAGGGCTTTCAGATCGCGATGGAACACCGCCCACAGCTCGCGCTGCAGCTGTGGCGTGGACTCCACAGTCTGCAGCTCCGGGGCCAGCAGATAGCTCGGCAGCAGGGCCATCCCGACCCCGGCGCGCGCCGCCATGCACTGCGCCACCAGGCTGGTGCTGCGAAAACGTACCGGGTTGCCGGCCGCATGGGCGGCGATCCAGTGCGTCTCCGGAATGTCGGGCACGCCATCGTCATAGGCCACGAAGGGCGTCGACCTGGGGGCGCGCCGCCAGTGCGCAATCTTCTCGGCCGTGCCACAGAGGTAGAAGCGCACCGCACCCAGTGGCCTGGCGATCAGCTCGCCATCCTGCGGCTTGCCGAAGCGCAATGCCAGGTCGGCCTCACGCCGGGCCAGGCTCAGGGTCTGGTGCCCCATGGCCAGTTCCACATCCAGCGCCGGCCATTGCTGCAACAGCTGCGGCAGGCGCGGGGCCAGGAACATCGTGCCGATGGCATCGGTGCAGGCCAGGCGCAGCTTGCCTTCCAGGCGCAGGTCCTCGCCTGCCAGAGTGCGCGCCAGCTGGCGCGTCTGTTCCTGCATGGCGCGCGCGGCAGTGAGGACACTCTCGCCCAGGCGCGTCAGTTCCACATCCTCGGCGCGACGCAGGAACAGCGGGGCTTGCAGGGCGTCTTCCAGTTGCTGCAGACGACGGCCGATGGTGGCATGCGTGACGCCCAGCACACGCGCCGCACCGGAGAGGCTGCCGGCCTCGATGAAGGCGGCGAAACTGCGCAGGCTCTCCCAGTCGGCATCCAGGGCTGCATGCACGGTCTGGTGCGCAGGTACGCGCACGTTCTTCGAGGAGGCTGTTAATTTTTTCACAGGTGGGTGGCGATTTCGGTGAATGGCAGTGCGAATTTTATCGGACTAAGATGATCCGTCCCTGTGCATTTCCGAACAGCTGCTGCGTTTTTTTCAATTTTCTCGAACTTTTTTTCACAAGGAACTGCCATGTCCACACCTCAGACCCTGATCCAGATTGCCGGTGGCAGCGCGCGTGCCGCCACCTGGCAAGAGGCCGTCCTGCTCATCATTGACCATCAGACCGAATACACCACCGGGCGTGCGCCCCTGGCCGGCATCGATGCTGCCGTCGGCCAGATCGCCGAGCTGTTGCGCCAGGCTCGTGCCGCCGGTGCACCGGTGATCCACGTCGTCCACCATGGCAAGCCGGGCGGAGCCATGTTCGATCCGCAAGGGCCGCATGTGGCCATCATCGATGGCGTGGGGCCGCAGGGTGACGAGCTGGTCCTGCCCAAGGGCCTGCCCAATGCCTTCGCCGGGACCACCCTGGATGCGGCCCTTGGCAAGACCGGGCGCAAGTCCCTGATCGTGGCCGGATTCGCTACCCACATGTGCGTAAGCGCCACCGTACGTTCGGCGCTGGACCACGGCTATGCCTCGACCGTGGTGGCTGCCGCCTGCGCCACCCGCGACCTGCCGGATCCGCTGGGCGGTGCACCGGTGCAAGCAGCCGAGGTGCAGCGCGTGGCGCTGACCGAGCTGGCCGACCGCTATGCTACCGTCGTGGCCGACGCGGCAGCGCTGGCCATGGCCTGAAAGGGTTCGGCAATCTTCCTTGCGCCGCCCGGCGCATTAAGGAAACAAGCAAGGACGCTCCCCCTCCGGTAGCGTCCTTTTTTCATGTCTCTGACTTACTCATAAGCAGATCGATATTGAAAATATTCGAGGAAAATTTCATCGCCTTGACGACGCGGAACTAGCAATAATTAGAAATTACGTATGAATATTCAGGAGCGCTGAGATTTGAGAGAAAGAATCGCTTAGTTTATCGGCTTTCCGAAATTTTCTGATGCTGCCATCCGGCTGGCACGACAGCCGCCAGCAGCCTGGACAACGGGAGAGGCAAGCACGGCAGAAGGCCTTGCTGTTGTGCTGTATTTCAATAAGTAATACGCCTGGCGCGTACGGACTGCCTTCGGTGCGGTCTTTAGAAAAAGGAATGAGTCGACCATGATTCCGGCAGTCTTCAGCGACCGGCTTGCGGCGCTGCTGGCCCGTGGCCAGCGCACCATACTCGGCATTGCCGGCCCACCCGGCAGCGGCAAGTCCACCCTGGCCCAGGCGCTGCTGGCGCATGTTCATAACCAGGGCCTGAGGCAGGCCGTGATCTTGCCCATGGATGGCTACCACCTGGCCAATGCCGAGCTGGCACGGCTGGGCCGCGCCTCACGCAAGGGCGCGGAAGATACCTTCGACAGTGCGGGCTATGTCTGGCTGCTGTCACGTTTGCGGCAGCAGGGTGCCGATGAAGTCATCTACGCCCCGCAATTCTTGCGCGAGATCGAGGAAGCCATCGCCGGCAGCATCGCCATTGCCCCCGGGACACGGCTCATCATCACCGAAGGCAATTATCTGCTGCTCGACCGCGGTCACTGGGCGCACGTGCGGCCTTTGCTCGATGAGGTGTGGTACGTCGATATTGACCCGGCACTGCGCCGGCAGCGCCTGATCGCCCGCCACGTGCAATTCGGTCGCACTGCCGACCAAGCCGCGGCCTGGGTCATGAACAGCGACGAAGTCAATGCAGCGCTGATCGAGACCACGCGGACTCGCGCAGACCAGATTTTCCGCCGGGACTGAGCTGCCCGGCGCACATGCAAGCAGCAAGCAGCAAGAAGAAATGGGGCCGCAACGGGCCCGGCCATCCCCCTCGCACTTCCAACAAGAACGGAGACAAGCATGATCAAGAAAACCCTCGCCATTGCCTGCGCCACTGTCTGGCTGGCTGCCGTCACAATACCGTCGCAGGCAGCGGACAAGCCCCTGAAATCCGTTGGCGTCACCCTCGGCGACCTCGCCAATCCCTTCTTCGTGGCCATTGCCAAGGGGGCCGAGAGCGGCGCGCACAAGATCAATCCGGCCGCCAAGGTCACCGTGGTCTCCTCCAAGTACGACCTCAACACCCAGGTGGGGCAGATCGAGAACTTCATCGCCAACAAGGTCGACATGATCGTGCTCAACGCGGCCGATTCCAAGGGCATCGGCCCGGCCGTGAAGAAGGCGAAGAAAGCCGGCATCGTCGTGGTGGCGGTGGACGTGGCCGCAGAGGGCGCGGACGTGACCGTCATGTCGGACAACACCATGGCCGGTGCCGAGTCCTGCAAGTTCATCGTCGACAAGCTGCAGGGCAAGGGCAACGTGGTCATCGTCAATGGGCCGCCGGTATCGGCGGTGATGGATCGCGTCACCGGCTGCAAGGCCGAGTTCAAGAAGTCGCCCGGCATCAAGATCCTCTCCGACAACCAGAATGCCGGCGGCAGTCGCGATGGCGGCATGACCACCATGTCCAACCTGCTGGCAGCCCACGGCAAGATCGATGGTGTCTTCGCCATCAACGATCCCACCGCCATCGGTGCCGAACTGGCCATCCGCCAGGCCAAGCGCAGCGACATCAAGCTCATCACCGGCGTGGATGGTGCGCCCGATGCCGAGCGCGCGCTCAAGGACAGCAAGTCGCTCTTTGCTGCATCGCCAGCGCAGGACCCCTATGGCATGGCCGCCGAGAGCGTGGCCATCGGCTATCAGGTCATGAATGGCCACACCCCGGAGAAGGCCGTCAAGCTGCTGCCCGTCAAGCTGATCACGCGTGACAACGTGGCCGACTACAAGGGCTGGGTCCCGGCCAACTGAGGCCGCCGCTGCACCGGCTTGCCGCGCAGGCAGGCGAGCCGGATCCGCCGTCCCTGCGGCCGGGACACGCCCCTGTTTCGGGACGTTCCTGCCACCAGGCGGCAGCTTTCTTCGAATGCCATGACTTCCACTCCCATTTTGCAGATGACCGGCATCAGCAAGTCCTTCGGGGCCACGCGCGCGCTGTCGGATATGCAGCTCACCATTCGCCCCGGCGAGATCCATGCGCTCATGGGCGAGAACGGCGCCGGCAAGAGCACCCTCATGAAAGTGCTCTCAGGCGTGCATGCACCGGACGGCGGACAGATCCTGCTGGACGGCAAACCGGTGTCGCTGCGCGACCCCGGTGCCAGCCGCGCCGCCGGCATCAACCTGATCTACCAGGAACTGGCGGTGGCGCCCAACATCAGCGTGGCCGCCAATGTCTTCATGGGCAGCGAGCTGCGCAGCCGCTGGGGCCTGATCGACCACGCCGCCATGCGCCAGCGCACCGATACCGTCCTCAGGCAACTGGGCGCGGCCTTCCGTGCCTCCGACCAGGCCGGACGACTCTCCATCGCCGAACAGCAGCAGGTCGAGATCGCCCGCGCCCTGGTGCATCGCAGCCGCATCGTCATCATGGATGAGCCGACGGCTGCGCTCTCCGAACGCGAGACCGAACATCTCTTCGGCGTGGTACGGCGGCTGCGTGACGAAGGCCTGGCCATCATCTACATCAGCCATCGCATGGCCGAGGTCTACGCCCTGGCCGACCGTGTGACGGTGCTGCGCGACGGCAGTTTCGTAGGCGAACTGGCGCGCGAGCAGATCGATTCCGAGCGCATCGTGCAGATGATGGTGGGCCGCTCGCTGGGCGAGTTCTATCAGCACCGGCGCATGCCCCCGGAACGCGCGGCGGCGCTGCCGGTGGTCTTGCAGGTGCAGGACCTGGCCGGTGGCAAGGTCAGGCCCGCCAGCTTCTCGGTGCGGGCCGGCGAGGTGCTGGGCTTTGCCGGACTGGTCGGTGCCGGACGTACCGAGCTGGCGCGCCTGCTCTTCGGTGCCGATGCCCGCAGTGGCGGTCATGTCCTGCTGGAAGGACGGGGGCTGCGGATCGACGGGCCGCGTGCGGCGATGCGGGCCGGTATCGCCTATGTGCCGGAAGACCGCAAGGGCCAGGGCCTGTTTCTGCAGATGGCTGTAGGCGCCAACGCCACCATGAACGTGGCCGCGCGTCACAGCACGATGGGACTGCTGCGCAGCCGTGCGCTGGCGGGCGTGGCGCGCGATGCCATCGCTCGCCTCAATGTCAAGGTCGCGCATCCCGAGGTGACCGTGGGCAAGCTTTCCGGGGGCAACCAGCAGAAGGTCTTGCTGGCGCGCTGGCTGGAGATTGCGCCCAAGGTCCTGATCCTGGACGAACCCACGCGGGGGGTGGATATCTATGCCAAGAGCGAGATCTATCAACTGGTCCACAAGCTGGCCGAACAGGGCGTGGCGGTGGTGGTCATCTCCAGCGAGCTGCCGGAAGTCATCGGCATCTGTGATCGCGTGCTGGTCATGCGTGAGGGCCGCCTCAGCGGCGAACTGGCCGGTGCGGCCATCACCCAGGAAGCCATCATGCACCTGGCCACGGATGCCGGTGGCATGCCTGCTGCGCATGGCCAAGGCGAACCGGCGTCCGGCATGCCGCGTGCGGGCTTGCCGTCTTCTTCCTCTTCTCATTCCTCCTAGTCATGGCTCATTCTGCTCCTGTACATAACAACGGCGCTCCCACGCGCGTCTCTTCCACTGTTTCGCAATGGCTGCTGCATCGGCTGGGCATGCTGCCGGTGCTGGTGGTGCTATACCTGTTGTTCTATGCCCTGACGGTTTATCTGAGCGGCGACGGCAGCTCCAACTTCGCCAGCGCGGAAAACACCATGAACATCCTGCGCCAGGTCGCCATCAATCTGGTGCTGGCGGCCGGCATGACCTTCGTCATCCTCACGGCCGGCATTGATCTGTCGGTCGGCTCGGTCCTGGCAGTGTCGGCGGTACTGGGCATGCAGGTATCGCTGAGCGCGGCACCGGGCTGGTCGATTCCCATGTTCATCGTCTCGGGTCTGCTGATGGGGATGATCAATGGTGGCATGGTGGCCTTCCTCAACATCAATGCCTTCGTGGTGACGCTGGGCACGATGACGGCCTTTCGCGGTGCGGCCTACCTGCTGGCCGATGGCACCACGGTCCTGAACAATGACATTCCCAGTTTTGAATGGATCGGCAATGGCGACTTCCTGCACGTGCCCTGGCTGATCTGGATGGCCGTGGCAGTGGTGCTGCTGTCTTGGGTGATCCTGCGCAAGACGGTGCTGGGCATGCACATCTACGCCATCGGCGGCAACCTGCAGGCGGCGCGCCTGACAGGTATCCGCGTGGGGCTGGTGCTGCTGTTCGTGTACTCGATCAGCGGCCTGTTCTCCGGCCTGGCGGGGGCCATGTCGGCCAGCCGCCTGTATGGCGCCAACGGTAACTGGGGCAGCGGCTATGAACTCGATGCGATTGCCGCCGTGGTGCTGGGCGGCACCAGCCTCATGGGTGGCGTGGGCACGATCTGGGGCACGGTGGTGGGGGCGCTCATCATCGGCGTGATGAACAACGGCCTTACCATTCTCGGTCTGTCCTCGTTCTGGCAATACGTGGCCAAGGGGGCGGTGATCGTACTGGCCGTGATCCTCGACAAATGGCGCCAGAAGGATGCGACCCAATGACACGCTCTTCTCACCCCGGAGTCCCCATGCCTCTTCCCGATGTCGAAAGCCGCGCCTTTCTGCAGGCGCACGTGGCCGATACGCTGGCCTTCTATGATCGTCATGCCATCGATCCCGAGGGTGGATTTTTTCATTACCTGAAGGACGATGGCAGCGTCTATGAGCGCAGTCATCGTCATCTGGTCAGTGCGACGCGCCTGGTCTTCACGCAATCGATGGCCTACCTGCATACGGCGCAGCCGCGCTACCTGGAGCAGGCGCGCCATGCACTGGCGCACCTGGAGCGCTTCCGTCATGTAGCGGGGCCGCTGGCCGGTCTGTATGCGTGGACCTTGCGTGACGGGCAGATCGAAGACGGCACCGTGATGGCTTATGGTCAGGCTTTCGTGCTGCTGGCGATGGCGCATGCGCATCGCATTGGTTTATGCGATGCGCAGCAGGTAGCGCTGGCGTATGAGCGCATGGAGAGTGCCTTCTTCGAGCCGGCGCATCAGGCGTATGCAGATGAAATCACAGCCGCCGGTGAACTGATCGCCTATCGCGGTCAGAATGCCAACATGCACATGTGCGAAGCCTGCCTGGCTGCCCACGTCGCCACCGGACGAGCTCTCTATCTGGAGCGCGCGCAATTGCTGATCGAACGCTTCGTTTTCGGTCTGGCGCGGCAATCGCAGGATCTGGTGTGGGAGCATTACCGGCAGGATTGGTCCCTGGATCATGACTACAACCGGGGTAACCGCGAGAACATTTTCAAGCCCTGGGGTTTCCAGACCGGGCACCAGACCGAGTGGGCCAAGCTGCTGCTGATCGCCCATGCACAGCAGCCGCGTCCGGCCTATGTGACGCGTGCCGTGCAATTGCAGGATGCAGCGTGGCAGCACGGCTGGGATGCGCTCCACGGTGGCTTGATCTACGGCTTCGATCCGGACCTGCGTCCCTATGACACGGATAAATATTTCTGGGTCCAGGCCGAGTCCTTCGCCAGCGCGTGGCGGCTATGGCGCGTGACCGGTGAAGCACGTTTCCTCCAGCAGTATCAGGCCATCTGGGCGTGGAGCTGGGCGCACCTAGTCGATCATCATCATGGTGCCTGGTTCCGCATCCTGGCGGCCGATGGCAGCAAGCTGGAAGACACCAAGTCGCCGGCTGGGAAGGTGGACTATCACACCATGGGGGCTTGTTGGGATGTGATGGAGGCGGGTGGGTTGGGTGAGTGAGGATGGTGCTCAGGGGCGGCCTTAATTCTCTTACGTCATTCGCTTAGACCAAAAATGTTCCTATGGGCTTCAAGATACTTCTTATGATTTTGCTGGATTGGAAGAGCGATTTCGCGATGAATATTCAATACACGCGCATCGCGCTCGGAGAGGTGTTTGCTGATCAGAATTTTCCCGTCTTGATTAAAACTGATTAAACCCTTATCGAAAAGTCGATCGATATGAACGGCAAAGAGGAAGCCGTTATAAGGATCGAGCTTTTCTTCATCCGAAGAAATAGCCCATGGTTTGGCATGGCTCGCGATCAGCAGATCAGGATTTGTAATGCCGGTGATCGGGCAGCGCTGCCAAAAATTGAGTAAGTCTCTCCGGAAGCGGCCTTGGCCGATACGGGCTTCTCGCAAAGCTTGTTTGGTGGTTGAGGAAGAGACTCTTTTGGGCGTGACCATCGGTGCACTTAGGTTGAGCGAGGTTGTGGCGATGGCTTCTTCCTGATCTCCTGCTAAGCGTAACAAATCGATCCCTGCATCCATTGGGAGCGATGCCATGTATCCCTGGAATATGCTTCCAGTCTTTGTCACAACACGCGGCGTGCAACGTTCGTTATACCGCTCTTTAAACGAATCGAGAATGTAGCCTTCGATACTGACGGGTGGTTCGAGCTCGAAAAAATCAACATCGACGCGTCGCCCATTCGGATCCCATTCATTGAAGATCCGGGTGGTCGGTGGAGCGGCCTCGTAGGCGTTTAATTTTGCGACAGCGATATACGCAATCTTGCGATCTACATTGCAAAAGATGATGTCCCCAGCGCGCACGGTAGCGACCGAATTCCAGTGGCTAAAGTAAGTCGTGCGTACTCCACCGCTGGCCTTAGGTTTCTCGCTATGCAGCGGCGCCCAGAGAAAATGCCCTTCAATCGCCTCTTTGTGCGATTTACCGATATTGACCCAGAAAAAATTCAATTCTTCCCTCGTGTTTTCCCGTTTTTCTCGAGAATATTCGAGTTTTAGGGCTTTAGGGGGAGAGATTCCTATTTTTGAATAGAACGGTAGGTGAAGAAATGGGTGTTGAAGACAAAACAAAAAACCCGCCCTTCTTTCGAAGAGGCGGGTTTTTCGGACGGCGCCGCATACGCATGATTGCACATGCAGCGACGGGTATCTGGTGGTGATAGGTGGACTTGAACCACCGACCCCAGCATTATGAGTGCTGTGCTCTAACCAGCTGAGCTATATCACCAGGAGGCAAGCCCGAGACTATAGAGGTCTCGTCGCTGTCTGTCAATACTTTTTCCGTATTTCCTGATTATTTTTATCCACAGCCGCAGCAGTTCATCCGCCGTGATGTTCCGCCACCGCCTGTTGCACTCGCGCCAGTACCTCGGCCGTGGCGTGTGGCCGGTTGCAGTCGATGCTGATGCGCTCTGGCATGGAACGCAGCCAGGTCAACTGACGCTTGGCCAGTTGGCGCGTGGCCGCAATGCCCTTCTCGCGCAGCTCGGCCGCATCGATGCTGCCATCCAGGTATTCCCACATCTGCCGGTATCCCACGCAACGCATCGAGGGCAGGCCCAGGCGCAGGTCGCCGCGCGCGCGCAGGGCGGCGACTTCGCGCTCCAATGCGCCACCGCGCAGCATCAGGTCAAAGCGCAGTGCAATCCGCTCATGCAGCACCGCACGATCAGCAGGCTCCAACGCCAGCGGCAATAGCGCGAAAGGCAAGGGCTCAGGTGGCTTCTGCGACAGCAACGACGACATCGGCTGCCCCGTCAGCAAGCTGATCTCCAGCGCGCGCTGAATGCGCTGGCTGTCGGTGGGCTTCAGACGCGCGGCCGTCACCGGGTCCAGCGTGGCCAGGCGCGCGTGCATGGCCGGCATGCCGATGCGCGCCGCTTCTTCATCCAGTTGCGCACGCAGCACAGGATCAGCCTGCGGCAGCTCATCCAGACCATCCCGCAATACCTTGAAATACAGCATCGTGCCACCCACCAGCAAGGGCAGCTTGCCGCGCCCGGCAATCTCCTGCGTCAGGCGCAGCGCATCCTGGCGGAACTGCATGGCCGAGTAAGCCTCGGTGGGGTCGAGGATGTCGATGAGGTGGTGCGGCACGGCAGCCAGTTCTTCCGGGCTGGGCTTGGCGGTGCCGATGTCCATCTCGCGATAGACCAGGGCCGAATCGACGGAAATGATTTCGCAGGGCAGGTGCCGGGCAATCTCCAGCGCGGCCGCCGTCTTGCCGGACGCGGTGGGGCCCATGATGGCCACGGCCAGTGGGAGGCGCTGGGTCATCGCACCGTCCTTACTGGCCACGCAGGAAGAGCTTGTCCAGATCCGACAGGCCCATCTGCGTCCAGGTGGGACGGCCATGGTTGCACTGGTCGGAACGCTCGGTGGCCTCCATCTGGCGCAGCAGCGCATTCATCTCCGGCAACGTCAGGCTGCGATTGGCGCGCACCGCCGTGTGGCAGGCCAAGGTGCCGAGCAGTTCGTTGCGACGTTCCAGCAGGACACGCGAGCCGCCATATTCACGGACATCGCGCAGCACATCGCGCGCCAGGGTCTGGGCATCGGCATTCTTCAGCAGCGCCGGGACGGCACGCACGGCCAGTGTCGTCGGTGACATCACTGCGATGTCGAAGCCCAGGGCCGACAGCGTCTCATGGTGTTCTTCCACCGTGCCGACTTCCACCGGGTCCGCATAAAAGGTGACAGGGATCAGCAAGGGCTGCACGAACATCTCGTTGCCATCCAGCGCCGTCTTCAGTTGTTCGTAGAGGATGCGTTCATGCGCCGCGTGCATGTCGACCACCACCAGACCGGCCCGGTTCTGCGCCAGCACGTAGATGCCATGCAGTTGCGCCAGCGCGAAACCGAGCGGGAAGTCGCCCTCGGGCAGCGGTGCAGCGGGCTCTGCAGCGGTCTGGAAAGCGCTGCCGTCGCCGCCCTGGGCAGCAGGCTCGCTGCGGAACATGTTGCCGTAAGCGGCGCGATCCTGGCGCACGCCAAAGCCGCCGCTCCCCTGCGCACCGTTGCCGGCAAAGGAGAAGGGGCGCGGCTGTTCGGCGAACTGGGCGGAGAAGCTCTGCTGTTTCTGTTCGCGCATCCAGGGCAGCGGGGCATTCGGTCCGCTCGCGGGCGCGGCGCTGCCGTCGCTACTGTCCGGCTGCTGTTGCGGCAGATTGCCGAAGGAGACTGCCGAGGTCTGCGCCAACGCGCGCGCGACCGCATGAAAGACGAACTGGTGCACCGCGCGGCTGTCGCGAAAGCGCACTTCGATCTTGGAGGGGTGCACGTTCACATCCACCAGCGCCGGGTCCAGCGTGAGCGAGAGTGCATAGGCCGGATAACGGTCGCCATGCAGCACATCCTGATAAGCCGCGCGCACGGCGTGGGTGAGCAGCTTGTCACGCACGAAGCGGCCATTGACGTAGAAATATTGACCATCGGCGCGCGCCTTCGAGGCCGTCGGCAGACCGACGAAACCATGCAGGCGCAAGGGGCCGGCGCTTTCGTCGAGCGGCAGGCGGGCATTGGCGAATTCGTCGCCAAGGATGTGGGCACTACGTTTGGCGAATTCACCGACGTTCCAGTGATCGACTGTCTTGCCGTTGTGCGACAGTGAAAAACTCACATCCGGACGCGCCAGCGCAATGCGCCGCACGACCTCGGCGCAATGGCCGTATTCGGTCTGCTCGGACTTGAGGAATTTGCGTCGCGCCGGGGTGTTGAAATACAGATCCTGCACATCGATGGTGGTGCCCTGTGCGCCTGACGCCGGGGCCACGGTACCAAACTGGGAGCCGGTGATTTCCCACGCATGGGGGGCATCGGCAGTGCGGCTGGTCACGGTCAGTTGGGCGACCGAGGCGATCGAGGCCAGCGCCTCGCCACGGAAGCCGAGCGTGGAGACGTTCTCCAGATCAGTCAGTGAAGCGATCTTGGAGGTTGCGTGGCGCGCCAGTGCCAGCGGTAATTGCTCCGGTGGTATGCCGCGTCCGTTGTCGGTGATGGCGATGCGTTTGACACCGCCTTGCTCCAGGCGCACGGTAATCTGCGTGGAGCCGGCATCGAGCGCGTTCTCCAGCAATTCCTTGACGACCGCAGAGGGACGTTCGATCACCTCGCCGGCGGCAATCTGCGAGATCAGCTGATCGGGCAGCGCCTGGATGGGGCGATGGGACGGGGCGGCAGCCGGTTCGGAGGCAGGGGAGGAGTGCGGTACGTTCATGGCGCGATTATACCTGCCGACGCCGCAGGCCGGATGTGACGAAGCCGCCCGGAGGCGGCTTCGAGGGTGGTTGTGCCATGCGTTTTTTCTGCGCGGCAATCAGTCAGTCACCATGCTGAAAACGATATAAATGATTTACACGCGGAAGGTGCTCACCGCTGCGGCCAGGCGTTCAGCCTGCTGCTGCAGCGATTGGGCTGCGGCCGCAGCCTGTTCCACCAGGGCCGCGTTCTGCTGGGTGCTCTCATCCATCTGGGCGATGGCGCGGTTGATCTGGTCAATGCCTTCGCTCTGCTCGCGGCTGGCCGTGGTGATCTCGCTGATGACGGTGGAGACGCGTTGCACGCTGGCCACCACGTCGTTCATGGTGTTGCCGGCCTGGGCCACCAGCTGTCCGCCACCGGCCACGGTCTGTACCGAGGCGTCGATCAGTTCCTTGATTTCCTTGGCGGCCGATGCGCTGCGTTGGGCCAGCGTACGCACTTCGGTGGCCACGACGGCGAAGCCGCGGCCCTGTTCACCGGCGCGCGCCGCTTCCACGGCGGCATTCAAGGCCAGGATATTGGTCTGGAAGGCGATGCCATCGATCACGCTGATGATGTCGACGATGCGTTGCGAAGAGCTGTTGATGGCATCCATGGTCTGCACCACCTGGCCGACCACTTCGCCACCGTGGCTGGCCACGTCCGAGGCGGAACCGGCCAGCTCATCAGCCTGAACCGCGTTGGCCGCATTCTGCTTCACGGTCGAGGTCAGTTCTTCCATGGCCGAGGCGGTTTCTTCCAGGGCGCCGGCCTGCTGCTCGGTGCGCGAGGACAGATTGAGATTGCCGGCGGCGATCTCGCTGGCGGCGGTATTGATCTCTTCGGTACCGGCGCGCACGCTGGAAACCACTTCCGACAGGCCCATGCTGATGCCGTTGAAGGCGCCCATCAGTCGACCGATCTCGTCGCTGCTGTGCACGTGCAGGCGGGTGGTCAGGTCGCCACCGGCGATGCGATCAGCGGCATCGCACACCGCATCCAGCGGGCGCGTGATCATGCGGTTGATCACCACCGTCAGGATCGCTCCCAGCACCGCCAGGAACAGCAGACCCAGGCCGATATAGAGATTGCGCATGGAGTTGACTTCGTGGGTGATCTCATCGACCGCCGCTTCACCGACGATGACCCAGTTCCACGGCGCATAGTGGGTGAAGACGGCGATCTTCTTGCGGCCATCGCTGCCGGTATAGCGCAGCTGCCCTTCCTTCTGCTGCACCATGGTCTTGATGTAGGTATCGCCGCCGGCATCCTTGGCCTCGATCAGGTTGCCGCCTTCTTCCTTGCCCTCGCGCGGGGCACCGGCAATCATCACGCCCTGATCCTTGCCCTGGTGGCCATTGAGGGCGTAGAAGTTGCCGGTCGCGCCGATCTTGAGGGACTTGATCTGATCCTTCAGAGCCTTCACGTCGGCCGAGATGTCGATGCCCACGTAGAGCACGCCGATGATCTGGCCGGCCTCGTTCTTGATGGGCACGTACTTGGTGATGTACTGCTTGCCGAACAACGTGGCCAGACCGCTGTAGGTCTTGTCGGCCTTCAGCGCCGCATAGCCGGGATGGGCGCGGTCGAGCAGGGTGCCGACGGCGCGGTCGCCGTTTTCCTTCTTCACCGAGGTGGAGATGCGCACGAAGTCGTCACCGGTCTTGGCGAAGATGGTGGCGGTGACGCCGGTGTTGGCGGTGAAGCGGTCGGGGATGGAGAAGTCCAGGTTCAGATCACGACCATCGTTGGACAGCACCGGCGTGGCACGGTCGCCAATCTGTACGGTGCGACTTTCGTCCAGCGTCAGCTTGCCGAATTCCTTGTCGAACATGGTGGAGAAGCGGTCCACCTGGCTGTTCACGGAGCGGTCGAAGATGCCGACCATGTTGGCCACGCCACGCGCATCGTTGCCCATCTGTTCGATGGAGCGACTTTCCACCATGCGCGAGGCGGAATAGGTGATCAGTATCAGGGCGATCACGAAGACGATGCCCACCAGGGCCACCGTCATGGCAGTCAGTTTTGCACCGACCGAACGGTGGAAAAGGGATGCGCCGCGCGCACCAGACATTGCATTGGCCATGGGTGTTGTTGTTCTTGAAGTCAAAGAATATGGAAAAACAAATACCGAACCAGAAACCATCCGGGGAGCGATGACGACGACTGCCTGCGTGTTCATCTCGCCAGCGTCAGCCCTCCTTGTTTCCGTCGTACGGAACGTCCTGCAGCACTGTGCCTGCGAACCGATGAGAGTCAGGCCAACGGGCTGACTTGCTGTATCGGATTGCCGAAACGGCAATGCCACTGGGTCGAAAACGTCATGAGCCACCTTGGTGGAGGTCCAACGTTCATGCTGAAATCACGGTACTTGCGGGGGAGGCCGTCAGTATATCGTCAGCTTTTTGCGGCAGATCAAAATACTTCGAATGTTTGCGCCCACATGTAACTGTGCTGTTGTTTTTCCAGCGGGAAAGTGATTTTTTGGCATGAGATTTCCGGTCTCCCTTGCCCTTGCCGCTTTCCCTGGCGCTCAGATTCCCTTCACAGGTGTGCTTCCATGTTCCGTCGGCACCGGGCTGCTGCGGTAGTCGCGCACCCAGTGCTCCAGTTGATCGGCCGACATCGGCCGCGAAAAATAATAGCCCTGCGCCACGTCGCATCCCTGGCTGACCAGCAGGCGGTACTGCTCGGCGTCTTCCACACCTTCGGCCACCACGATGAGCTTGAGGCTTTCGCCGATGCGGATGACGGCATTGGTCAGGGCACTGACCGCTTCGTCCTTGGCCATGTCGCGCACGAAGCTCTGGTCCAGCTTGAGTTCGCAGACCGGCAGCTTGCGCAGGTAGCCCAGGCTGGAATAGCCGGTGCCGAAGTCATCCATGGCCAGCGGAATACCCAGCGCATGCACGGCGGCGATGGTCTGGTTGGTGCTGGGGTTGGTATCCATGAGCACGGTTTCGGTGATTTCCAGGGTCAGGTCGGTAGGCGCCAGGCTGTAGCGGCGCAGCAGGCCGGTGAGAAATTGCGGCAGGTCGAGGTCGTGGAAATTGGTGGCCGAGAGGTTTACCGAGACCGACGGCACCTGGATGCCGCGCCGCCGCCAGTCGGAGAGCTGGAAGCAGGCTTCTTCGAGCGCCCACTTGCCCAGTTCGCCGATGAGCCCGCATTCCTCGGCAATCGGGATGAAACGCCCCGGGGAAATCTGCCCCAGTTGCGGATCGTGCCAGCGCGCCAGGGCTTCCACGCCATGCAGGCTCAGGTCGTGCAGCTTGATCTGGGGCTGGAAGTGCAGTTCGAAGCGACCGCCGCGCAAGGCGTCCCGCAGTGCGCTTTCCAGGGCCAGGCGTTCCTGGGCGAGGCTGTTCATCTCCTCGCTGAAGAAACTGAAGCGCCCCCGGTTGACGGCCTTGGCCTGGTACATGGCGATGTCGGCGCGATGCAGCAGGGTCTCGATGTCGTGGCCGTTGTCGGGGTAGATCGCCACGCCGATGCTGGCCGAAGGATTCAAGGGGGTGCCGTTGATATGGCAGGGCATGGCCAGGCGTTCCTGGATGCGCTTGACCACTTCGGTGAGGTGGTCGGTGTCGTATTGGGTCAGTACCACCACGAACTCGTCGCCCGAGAGCCGGCCCACGATGTCCGAGCGCCGTGCCTGCGACTGCAGGCGGGTCGCTACCGTGCGCAGCAGTTCGTCGCCGGCCTGGTGGCCCAGTGAATCATTGACCTGCTTGAAGCGGTCCAGATCGATGAACATCACCGCCACCGTGCTGCGGTTGCGTTCGGCTGCCGCAATTGCCTGGCCGGCTTGCACCAGCAGCAGACTGCGATTGGGCAGACTGGTCAGCGAATCGTAGAAAGCCAGTTGATGAATGCGCGCGCGCGAGGCTTCGCGCTCGATGGCCAGCGCGCACAGGTGCAGGCCGGCATCGACCAGCAGGTGATGGAAGGCCGTGGGCTGGCGTGGCTGACGATAGTAGAAGCCGAAGGTGCCGATGACCTTGCCATCGGCCGACTTGATCGGGGTCGACCAGCAGGCATGCAGGCCATGGCCCAGTGCCAGCTCCTTGTAGTCGGCCCAGTGCGCATCGGTGGCGATGTCTTCCGAGACCACGCTCTCACCGGTATAGGCGGCGCTGCCGCAGGACCCCACCAGCGGACCGATCTGGATGCCTTCGATGGCGCGCGTGTAGCCCTCCGGCAGGCTGGGGGCGGCCAGGGTGTGCAGGCGGCCCTGTTCGTCCACGCGCAGCACCGAGGCGATCACCTCGGGCGCGACCCGCTCCACTTCCTCGCACAGCAGGTTCATCTGCTCGGGCAAGGAGCAATCCCGCGCCATGGCGTTGAGCACCCGGTACTGCAGGACTTCGTGGACCTTGGTATTGGTGATGTCGGTCATCACGCAGACGGCATTGATGAGCTTGCCCTCTCCATCCAGGATGGGATTGACCACGGCCGAGATCCATACCGGCTGTTCGTGGAAATCGTGGATCAGTTCCTCGGTGTGGAAGCTGTGTCCCTGCAGCAGTTCGCCGTGACAGCGTTCGATCGACTTGACGAAGGTCGGATGGTCGGCAAACAGCTCGCGCGGCAGCTTGCCGATGGTCTGCTGGCTCTGGAAGCCCAGCATGCGGGTAAAGCCGGTGTTGTGGAAGACGATGCGGTTCTGCTCGTCGGTGATGAGCACCGCGTTGTCGGTCTCGTTGATGCCCAGCGAGAGCAGGTGCAGGTGTTCGCGGTCGCTCTTTTCGCGGGTGACGCGATAGGTCACGTCGTTGCCGATGCAGATCACCCGTTCGAGCTGCCCTTGCGGATCGAGCAGGGGTGAATAGGTGGCTTCCCACCAGATCGTGCGTCCGCTGCGGGTTCGGCGCGGGAAGCGGCCCGAGAAGAAGCGGCCGTTGCTGACATCGTGCCAGAAGGCGGTATATTGCTCGCCGGCGGCGTAATCGGACGGGCAGAGCAGGCTGTGCGGCTGGCCGATGAGATCCTCGGCCAGGTATTCCATGGTCTTGAGATAGTTGCGATTGGCCGCCAGGATCCTGCCTTCGGGGGAGAGCTCGATGACGCCCAGCGAGCGGTTCAGGGCGCTGAGGACGTTGTTGCTGTGGTGCGAGTCATCGATGTGGGAACTGATGTCGGAGGCCGCCGAGATCACCTTCAGCAACTGGCCGCTGCCGTCCAGGATGGGACTGCACAAGGCTTCCAGCCAGACCAGGGTACCGTCGATGCGGCGGCGTTGCAGGGTGCCGGCAATCACTTCACCCTGGCGCAGGTGCTGCCAGAAATGCTGGTATCCGTCGCTGTCGGCATAGGCGGGATCGCACAGCATGCGGTGCGGCTGGCCGATGACTTCATGACGCTGGTAGCCCAGCATGGACAGAAAATTGTCGTTGGCATCCAGGATGGTGCCATCAGCCGCAAATTCGAGAATGGCCATGCAACGCCACAAGGCGCCCAGCAGCGCTTCGCGTTCATCCTCGCGCAGGCGCTGGTGGTCTCCCAGCGACTGCGACGGCTGCTCGAACTGGCCCACCAATGACCTCTGGCTCCCCATACAGCGCCCCCTCTGGCCGGTAATGACGCCTGGTGCGTCTTGCCTCATGCAGTGCGGAGTTGCATTGTCCCGGTTCCTCCGGCTTTTCGCCTGCCCCCGGCGGGCGCGATGGACCTCGTCCGTCAGCCCCGTCCTGTCTGCCGCGCAGCCGGGAACCCCGGCTCCGGAACAGGCAAGTTATGTTTCCTGGTGCATATAGTGCATATGAAATCTGAAGGAATCTGACTTGATCATATGCCAAATCCTTCCCCTTGTGCGTTCTCGTGCATCCACCGCCGGCGCAGTGCAACAGGCCTGCGATCTTGCGTGAGGATTGGTGCGGGAGAAGTTTCCTTCAAGGATTTTATCGACAGCGCGGCCAGCTTCTTGAGTCTGGCCGGGGCGAGTGCTGTATGATGCCTGCGCAGGCGTGGATGATCGCTTCGCCTGCGCGATAGAGCCCCGGCGGACACTGCTTGCGGGGAATATCCGGCCGCGTGGCGATGGGGAGTCCCGGCCTTGATGAATCACCAACGATTGGGCTTTATGGATTATCTGCAGTGGCTGGACGTGCTGTTGCACGTGGACAAATATCTGGGCGTCCTGATCGAGCAGTACGGCCCGCTCATTTATGCCGTGTTGTTCCTGATCGTGTTCTGTGAGACCGGTTTGGTGGTGCTGCCTTTCCTGCCGGGTGATTCGCTGCTGTTCATCGCCGGCACCTTCTGTGCCCTGGGGGCCATGGATATCTGGCTGCTCATGGGGCTGCTGGTGGTCGCGGCGGTGTCCGGCAATACGCTCAATTACTGGATCGGCGGCTGGGTCGGACAACGCGTCTATACCCACAACTACCGCTGGCTCAATCCCGACGCCCTGCGCAAGACCCACGCCTTCTACGAAAAGCACGGTGGCAAGACCATCGTGATCGCCCGGTTCACCCCCATCGTGCGTACTTTCGCGCCCTTCATCGCCGGCGTGTCGGCCATGCACTTTGGCCGCTTCCAGCTCTTCAACGTACTTGGCGCCTTCCTCTGGGTGGTCAGTCTGGTGGTGCTGGGCTACCTGTTCGGCAATATCCCGCTGGTGCAGGAGAACCTCAATACGCTGGTCCTCATCGGCATGGTCGCTGCGATTTTCCCCATCGTGCTGGGGGCGTTGTGGCAGCTCTGGCGCAAGCTGCGCGGCAAGCGCAAGGTCAGCAACGCCTGATGTCCCGAGGGACTGTTACGCTAGTCCGCAGAGCCTGCGACACCCAAAGAAAAACCCGGCCTGCTGGCAGCGCCGGGTTTTTTCATGGTCTGCCGGCAAGGGCCAAGACTCAGGTCATCCGGTTCTTGGCCAGCGGCGGGTTCCTGGCGAAGTAGTTGCGGATACCGGTCAGGATGGCGTCGGCCATCTTGTCCTGGTAGTGCTCGTCGGTGAGCTTGGCTTCTTCTTCCGGATTGGAGATGAAGGCGGTCTCGATCAGGATGCTGGGGATGTCCGGTGCCTTGAGCACGGCAAAGCCGGCCTGTTCCACCATTCCCTTGTGCAGCTTGTTGATGCCGCCGATTTCCTTCAACACCGCATTGCCCACACGCAGGCTGTCGTTGATCTGGGCGGTGGTCGACAGGTCCAGCAGCACGCTGGCCAGCTGGCGGTCGTGGGTCTTGATGTTGACGCCGCCAATGAGGTCGGCGGAGTTTTCCTTGTTGGCCAGCCAGCGCGCCGCCGTGGAGCTGGCGCCCTTTTCCGACAGGGCGAACACCGAGGAGCCGCGCGCGGTCGGTTGCACGAAGGCATCCGCATGGATGGAGACGAACAGGTCGGCCTGTACCTTGCGGGCCTTGACCACGCGCTGACCCAGCGGCACGAAGAAGTCGGCGTCGCGGGTGAGCATGACGCGCATGTTGGGATATTGCTCGATCTTGCGCTTCAAGCGCTTGGCGATGGAGAGCACCACATCCTTCTCGCGGTTGCCGCGCGCGCCAGTGGCGCCGGGGTCTTCGCCGCCGTGGCCGGGGTCCAGTGCGATGGTGATCATGCGGGTAAGCTGCATGCGCGGCTCGTCCTGCACCACCTTGGGGTTGCGCTCGTTCTTGTCTTCCGGCGGCGGCTTGAGCTCGGCCAGCGGGGCCGGATCGGGTTTGGCCGGCGTCGCCGGGCCTTGTGCCAGGGGCGGAGTGGCCGGGGTTTCCTTGTTCCAGTCGCCCTTCTGGATCAGGGCGGCAATCGGGTCGGGCGGGTTGGCCGGATACAGGTCGATGACGAAACGATATTTGTACTCGCCCACCGGGGCCAGGGTGAAGACCTGCGGCTTGATCTCGTCCTTCAGGTCGAACACCAGCCGTACCACGCTGGGGCGGTTCTGGCCGACGCGTACCTGCCTGATGTAAGGATCGTTGGGCTGGATCTTGGCAACCAGGTCCTTCAGGGTGCTGTTCAAGTCGATGCCCTCGATGTCCACCACCAGGCGTTCCGGGTTCTTGACCACGAAGTGGGTGACCTTGAGATTGCTGTCGTTTTCCAGCGTGACCCGGGTGTAATCCTCGGACGGCCAGACGCGCACGGCCAGAATCTGCGAGGCCAGGGCGGGCAGGGGAGTGACGACGGAGACGAACAGGGCGCCGCCGGCTTTGATGATGGTGCGGCGGGTTTTGGACTTCACAGGTTGGGAGCGAATTTCAGTCGAGCGAGGCATTGATGACCCTTGTCGGACAACGCACGCAATTCTACATCACGACCGTCCCCTGCAAGCGACAGGTTGACGTGTATGTCCGGTGGCGGCAACACCGGATCGCCCTTTTCAGGCCATTCGACGATACAGACGGAGTTTTCGCTGAAATGTTCACGAAAACCGGCATCGAGAAATTCCTCCGGGCTGGCCATGCGGTACAGATCGAAGTGGATGACTGTTACCATGCGGCCTGCGAAGGAAACTTCATAGGGCTCCGCCAGCGTGTAGGTCGGGCTCTTGACGCGTCCCTGATAGCCTGCTGCATGCAGCAGGGCCCGCGTGAGCGCGGTCTTGCCCGCCCCCAGGTCGCCGTGCAGGTAGATGGCCAGGCCCGGCACCAGCACCTGCGCCAGGTCGGCGCCCAGCCGTGCGGTGGCGGTTTCGTCGGGCAGGTGGAGATGGAGTCGCTGCATCGTCATGCTGTTCTGGGTCATCCGGGATGGTTCGTTACAAGATACTGGTTTCAAGGTTCAATGCCGCATGTCGTCCGACTCTACACCCGTCGATCTTGCTGATCCCGCCTTCCTGGCGGCGCTGGCCGCGACCATCAAGCGCTGGGGCCGCGAGCTGGGGTTTGCCGACGTGCGCATTGCCGACGTCGATCTGTCACACCGCGAAGCGGGCTTCCAAGCCTGGCTGGACAAGGGGTATCACGGCGAGATGGATTATATGGCAAGCCACGGCATGAAACGCGCGCGGCCGGCCGAACTGGTGCCCGGTACGGTGCGCGTGGTCAGCGTGCGCATGCCCTATCTGCCGCCCGCCGTCGACCCCGCCCGGTCCGAACAGCCCGACTGGCGCGCCCGCGAAGAGGCGCGCAGTGCCGATCCTGCGGCGGCCCAGGTCTCGATCTATGCGCGCGGACGCGACTACCACAAGGTCCTGCGCGCGCGCCTGCAGCAGTTGGCGACCCGCATCGAGGGGCGCATCGGTGCCTTCGGGTATCGTGTCTTCACCGATTCGGCCCCGGTCATGGAAGTGGCCCTGGCCGAGAAGGCCGGGCTGGGCTGGCGCGGCAAGCACACGCTCTTGCTGCACCGGGAGGCTGGTTCGATGTTCTTCCTGGGCGAGATGCTGACCGACCTGCCGCTGCCGGTGGATGATCCGGTCACGTCACATTGCGGCCAATGCAGCGCCTGCATCACGGCCTGTCCGACGGGCGCCATCGTCGCCCCTTACGAACTGGATGCGCGACGCTGCATTTCCTACCTCACCATCGAACTCAAGGGCAGCATCCCGGAAGCGCTGCGCCCGCTGATCGGCAATCGCATCTACGGCTGCGACGACTGCCAGCTCTACTGTCCCTGGAACAAGTTCGCCCAGCGCGCCAGCCTGCCAGACTTCGACCCGCGCCACGGACTCGATAGCGCCAGCCTGATCGACCTGTTCGGCTGGAGCGAAGCAGAATTCCTGAAAAATACCGAAGGCAGCGCCATTCGCCGCATTGGTCACGAACGCTGGCTGCGCAACCTGGCCGTGGGCCTGGGCAATGCCGCCGCGGTCGCTTCGCATCGGGGGGATGCCGCCATCGTGGCGGCCTTGCGTGCCCGCCAGGGGCATCCCTCGGCGCTGGTGGCCGAGCATGTGGCCTGGGCGTTGGCACGCCACGGTATCACCTAGCGCGCGTCGGCCGATCAGTGCACCAGCGCCAGCCAGATCGGGATGGTCAGCGCCGAGAGCATGGTTCCGAGTGAAATGAGGAAGGCCGTGAAGGGACCGTTGCCGCCCATGCGCGCAGCCAGGATGTAGGCGCTGGAGGCGGTGGGCAGGCTGCAGAACAGCACCACGATGCGCCACTGCAACGGCGGCAGGTGCAACAGCATGCCGACCACATAGGCGGTCAACGGCACGGCGAAGAGCTTGATCACGATGAACCAGGCCACCACCGGTTTGCTCTCCTTCAATCCCGACAGGCGCAGCCCGGCTCCGACCATCAGCAGACCCAGGGCGATGGAGGCGGCACCCAGGCGCGAGAGCACCACGCTGGCCGCTTCCGGCAGATGCAGGCCCAGTGCAGAAAACGTCAGGCCGCCAGCGGTCGCCACCAGCAAGGGATTGCGGGCCAGCTCGCGCAGCAGGTTGCTGTTTTTCGCGGCCAGCGCATGCACTGCGGCGATATTGCACAGGGGCACGCCAAAGCCCAGCAGGATGGCCATCAGGCCCGCACCTTCCTCGCCGGCCATGCGGGTGGCCAGTGCCAGGGCGATATAGGAGTTGAAGCGATAGGCGCACTGCATGCCCGACTCGTAGGTCATGGGCGTGGCACGCAACAGGGGTTTGCCCAGCCAGGTCAGCGCGATGCCCACCAGCAGCGAGCTCACGCCGGTCTGCACCATGCCGCCGGTGACCGAGAGGTCGACCTTCAGGCGCGCCGTGGAATAGAACAGCAGGGCAGGGAAGAGGATGAAGTAGACCAGCTTTTCCATGCCTGCCCAGAATTCGTCGCCCCAGTTGGAGAGACGATAGACCAGTACGCCCAGCACGATGAGGCTGAAGTCGGGCAGCAGGAGGTTGAGGATTTCCACAGCGCTTACTTCAGCAGCCGCGCCAGTTCGACGGCGGTCTTGACGTTCATCTTGTCGAAGATGTGGGCGCGATGGACTTCCACGGTACGCATGCTGATGCCCAGTTCATCGGCAATGACCTTGTTCATCTTGCCGGCCAGGATCAGGTCCAGCACTTCGCGTTCACGCGCCGAAAGCGCCGCCAGGCGGCTCTGCACGGCATCTTCGGCACCACCGGCGCGCGAGCTTTCCAGGGCTTCCAGCACGCGATCCATCAGCTGGTTGTCATTGAAGGGCTTCTCGAAGAAATCGAAGGCGCCGTTCTTGAGCATATCGACCGCCATGGGCACATCGCCATGACCGGTCAGGAAGATCACCGGGCGCCGGTGCAGCAGCCCCTTGGTCTTGAGTTCGTTGAACAGCGCCACGCCGCTGGTGCCGGGCATGCGCACGTCCAGCAGCAGGCATTCGCCCTCGGCATCGATCCCGGTGGCATGGGTCAGCGCGGCCAATACGGCAGTGCCGCTCTCGTAGCCGACGGCAGCGATGTTGCGCGAGCGCGCCAGCCAGGTCAGCGAATCGCGGATGATTTCTTCGTCGTCGACTATGTGCAGCATCGGTATGCGGGCGGGGATTCCAGAGTGGGCAAGGCGTTTCGTTATTGTGGCTGCGTGTGCTGGGCAGGCAGCGAAAACCGGAAGATTGTACCGCCTGCCGGGTTATCGGTGTAAGTGAGCGTGCCGCCGTGGAATTCGATGGTGGTGCGGCAGATGTTCAGACCCATGCCCATGCCCTCGGCCTTGGTCGAGAAGAAGGGCGAGAACAGGCGCGCCGCTACGTCCTCGGCAATCCCGTGCCCCTGGTCGATCACCGACACCGTGACCGATTCTGCACCATCGTCATTGCGAGTCAGCTCGGCGCTCACGCGCAGGATGCGGCGCGCCGACGGCACGGCGGCCATGGCCTGGATGCCGTTGCGGGTCAGGTTCAGGAGCACCTGTTCCAGCAGCACCTGGTCGCCCAGCACGGGCGGCAACGATTTGGGGACCTGCCACTGCAGCACCACGAAGAACTGTTGCGCCTGCAGTTCGACCAGCGGCGCCACGTTCTCCACCAGTTGCCGGATCTGCAGTCGCTGGCGCGCCGGTTCGCGCTTCTTGACGAACTGGTGCACGCTGCGGATCACATGGCCGGCCCGCTGGGCCTGGGCATGGATCTTCTCCAGCGCGGGCTGCAGCGCCTTGGGATCGGCCTGGCCCTGCTGCATCATGTTCAGCGCCCCGGTGGTATAGCTGGAGATGGCCGCCAGCGGCTGGTTCAGCTCGTGGGCCAGGGTCGAGGCGATCTCGCCCATGCTGGCCAGGCGGGCGCTGGCCTGCAGCTTTTCTTCCTGGGTGCGGTTGAGGTCTTCGGCGCGCTTGCGTTCGGAGATGTCGAGGATGGAGCCCATCCAGCCGGTCTGCCGGCCATCCTGGTCCACCAGCGGCGACTCGAAGATCAGCACCGGAAAGCGCTCGCCGTCGCGACGCTGGAAGATGGTCTCGAACTGCGGCGTGGCGCGCCCGGCCAGCACGTTGGAGAAGCGCTCCTGGTATTCATCCATGGCCTCCGGAGCCCAGTAGGGCATGGGCGGGATCTTGCCTACCAGCTCCTCGGGAGCGAAGCCGACCATCTTGCAGAAGGCCGGATTGACGTAGGTGATGCGGCCCTCCAGGTCGCGTGCGCGCATGCCGGTGACCAGTGAATTTTCCATCGCCGCGCGAAATACGGCTTCATTGAGCAGGGCCTTCTCGGCCTTGGTGCGCCGGTTGATGTCGCGCCACAAGGCCCACAGGCTCCACAGCAGGCCCAGCGAAAGCACCATCACCGAGCCCACCAGCAGATTGGGCAGGAGCTTGGGGGCGCTCTTGGTGCTGTTGGTATGCAGCACCAGGGTAAGGCCCGGCAGCTCCAATTCACGTCGGTGGGTATAGACGTTCAGGCCCGGTCCGCCCGAGGTGCGGCGGGCCACGACATTGTCGTCGGTATCGGTGAGCGAGATTTCATTGTCCTGCGCGAACCACCACGGCACCATCTCGTTGAGGATGCGCGCCACTGCGTAGCTGGCCACGAGGCTGCCGATGTAATGGTTGTCGCGAAACAGCGGCACATGATAATCCATGAGCATCGGCTCGGCGATGCCGGGCGGCACGGCCGGCGGGCTGTAGAGCGGGCGGTGCATCTGCTGCGCGCGGTCGGACGTCATCAGCGAAGGGGGCGAGAGATCGTTGCGACCGATAGGGAAATCGTCGGTGGAGGCCACCGCTCTCCCCTCGGCATTGAACCAGGTGACGCGATAGAACTCGCGGTTGTTGCGCAGCAGGGCATTCAAGCGGCTGCGGAAATGATCCCGGTGCAGGCGGCCATTGATGATCTCGCGGCCAATGATGCGCATGCTCTCGTCATCGCGACTCAACTGGAAGCGGATCGCCTGTTCCACCCACAGCGAATCGGCGATCAACTGTTCCAGCCGTTCGCTGGCTTCCATCTGCTGGGCCTGGCGCGGCAGCCAGATCAGCGTGACCAGAAACAGGCACATCAGCAGGAAGGGGATCAGCCAGCGCATGGTCGTCTTGCGGCCTGAGGCCTGCAACTGCGAGGCGGCATCGGGCTGGTGAGCGATCGGCGGTGGCGGGACGGTTTTCATGACGCCGCCAGTGTAGCCGCCCCCCAGGCCCGGCGCCAGCCTCCTGCGCAGCGGGAAGGTCAGGCAGCGGGACATTGTGGTTTTCCACAGTTGCCCTGCTTTGGTGAGGCCGCGAAAATTCGCGGGCACAATCCGGTTCTCATCAAGACCGGCCATATCCGAGAAGAACGAACAATCATTCAAACCTCACTGGGGAGACAAGCATGAAACTGAAGTCCATCGTCTTTGCGCTGGCTGCGGCCACCGTCGTCAATGTCGGCCTGGCTGCCAGCGCCTTCGCGCAGCAGCCCATCATCATCAAGTTCAGCCACGTGGTGGCCAACGACACGCCCAAGGGCAAGGCTGCCGAGCGTTTCAAGGAACTGGCCGAGAAGGCCACCCATGGCCGCGTGAAGGTCGAGGTCTATCCCAACAGCACCCTGTACAAGGACAAGGAAGAACTGGAAGCCCTGCAACTGGGCGCGGTACAGATGCTGGCGCCGTCGCTGGCCAAGTTCGGTCCGCTGGGCGTCAAGGAGTTCGAGGTCTTCGACCTGCCCTACATCTTCCCCAGCAAGGACGTGCTCTATCGCGTCACCGAAGGCCCCATCGGCAAGTCCCTCTTCAAGAAGCTGGAGCCCAAGGGCATCACCGGTCTGGCTTACTGGGACAATGGTTTCAAGGTGATGTCGGCCAACAAGCCGCTGCATCATCCGTCCGATTTCCGTGGCCTGAAGATGCGCATCCAGTCCTCCAAGGTACTTGATGCACAGATGCGTGCACTGGGCGCCAACCCGCAGGTGCTGGCCTTCTCCGAGGTCTACCAGGCCCTGCAGACCGGCGTGGTCGACGGTACCGAGAACCCGCCCTCGAACCTGTACACCCAGAAGATGCACGAAGTGCAAAAGGACGTCACCGTCTCCAACCACGGTTACCTGGGCTATGCGGTCATCGTCAACAAGAAGTTCTGGGACGGCCTGCCCTCGGACGTGCGCACCGAGCTTGAAGGCGCCATGAAGGATGCCACCAAGTACGCCAACGCCATCGCCCAGCAGGAAAATGATGCGGCTCTGGCCGCCGTCGAAAAGTCCGGCAAGACCACCGTCTATCGTCTCACCGACGCCGAGAAGGCTGAATGGCGCAAGGCCCTGCTGCCGGTACAGCAGCAGATGGCCGGTCGCATCGGCAAGGACCTGATCGACGCCGTCAACAAGGAAGCGGCAGCTCTGGGTCAGAAGTAAGCATCATCGGCTGCATTGGCCGCCCGCCTGCGTAGCCAGGCGGGCGCCTCCCTGTAAAGACCAATCCGAACAAGCAATGTCATGGGCTGATACCACTACGGTATCGGCCTGCTGGCGCAAGGAGACTTCAATGAAGTTACTCGACCATCTGGAAGAGTGGCTGATCGCGTTCCTCATGGCCGCGGCCACCTTCATCATTTTCGTGGCGGTGGTACACCGCTACGCCTCCGGCCTGGATATTCCCTGGCTGCAGGACCGGCTCATCCAGATCAACATGAGCTGGGCCCAGGAGCTGTGCATCTTCATGTTCGTGTGGATGGCCAAGTTCGGTGCCGCCTATGGCGTGCGCACCGGCATCCACGTCGGCGTCGACGTGCTGATCAACCGCATGAACACGCCGTGGCGCAACAAGTTCGTGCTCTTCGGCCTGTTTGCCGGCGCGCTCTTCACCGGTATCGTCGGCACCTTCGGCGCCGAATTCGTCTACGACATCGCCCAGCACGACAGCACCTCCGAAGTGATGGAGGTGCCGATGTGGATCGTCTATCTGGCCGTTCCGCTGGGTTCCTACCTGATGTGTTTCCGCTTCCTCCAGGTCGCGTGGAATTTCTACCGCACCGGCGACTTGCCCAAGCATGACCATGCCCACGTGGAAGGTCTGGACGAAGAAAGCAGCGGAGGTAAAGCATGAATGCACTGATCATTTTCGTCTTGCTGTTTGCCCTGATGCTGACCGGGATGCCCATCTCGATCTCGCTGGGCCTGACTGTCCTGACCTTCCTCTTCACGATGACCGACGTGCCTATCCAGTCGGTGGCTCTGAAGCTGTTTACCGGGATCGAGAAGTTCGAGATCATGGCGATCCCGTTCTTCATCCTGGCCGGCAACTTCCTCACCCATGGGGGGGTGGCGCGGCGCATGATCAACTTCGCCACGTCCATGGTCGGCCACTGGCATGGCGGCCTGGCCCTGGCCGGCGTGCTGGCCTGCGCGCTGTTCGCGGCGGTCTCGGGTTCCTCGCCGGCGACCGTGGTGGCCATCGGTTCCATCATCCTGCCGGCGATGGTCAATCAGGGCTTCCCCAAACGCTTCGGCGCGGGTGTCATCACCACCTCCGGCGCACTGGGCATCCTGATCCCACCTTCCATCGTGATGGTGATGTATTCGGTCTCCACCAATACCTCGGTGGGCAAGCTGTTCATGGCGGGCGTGGTACCGGGTCTGCTGCTGGCCTTCCTGCTGGGGCTGACTACCTGGTTCCTGGCGCGCAAGAACAACTACCCGCGCCTGAAGAAGGCGACCTGGGCCGAGCGCGGCGCCGCCTTCCGCAAGAGTGGCTGGGGCCTGTTCCTGGTGGTCATCGTCATGGGCGGCATCTACAGCGGCGTATTCACGCCCACCGAAGCGGCAGCCATGGCGGCGGTGTACGCCTTCTTCATCGCCGTGTTCGTCTACAAGGACATGAGCCTCAAGCAGGTCCCCAAGGTGCTGCTCGATTCGGCGTCGATGTCGGCCATGCTGCTCTACATCATCACCAACGCGGTGCTGTTCTCCTTCCTGGTGACCAGCGAGAACATCCCGCAGACGATGGCAGCCTGGATCACCGATTCCGGCCTGGGACCGATCACCTTCCTGCTGGTGGTCAACGTGCTGCTGCTGCTGGCCGGTAACGTCATGGAGCCTTCGTCCATCGTGCTGATCCTGGCGCCGATCCTGTTCCCGGTGGCGATGAAGCTGGGTATCGACCCGGTGCACTTCGGCATCCTCATCGTGGTCAACATGGAAGTGGGCATGTGCCATCCGCCGGTGGGCCTGAACCTGTACGTGGCCTCGGGCATCACCAAGATGGGCATCACCGAACTGACCGTCGCGGTCATGCCGTGGCTGCTGACCATGCTCGGTTTCCTGGCGCTGGTGACGTACTGGCCGGCCCTGTCGCTGTGGCTGCCCAACCTGATCTACAACTGATCGGCGATGACGTCATGAGACGATGAAATCGGCACCGCGAGGGTGCGCACCAGGTCGGTGCCGATTTCGTCAGATGTCTGTCAAGTTGCTGAAAAGTATGTTGGTTTTGCCCTGAAAAAGTGCTTTGAAACGGCACGAAGTGCTGCTAAAGTGCGGGCTTTGCTGAATCGGCAGATGGTGTTTGCCGTCCCGGCAATCGAGTTTTTGCAAACAAGTTTTTCTAGTGAGTTGTTGATGTACTTGCCTCACCGGTGACCCCTCCGACACATTGGAACGGGCGCAGCGAGGCAGCACCGAATACAAAGCGGGTGGTGCATAACAAACGGTATCGATACCGGGAAACTGAGGAGACGTGCATTCGATTGAAACCGTTCAAACGGTCGGGAATGCATCAGGAGTATTTTGAAGGCGCATCCGCGGATGCGCCTTTTTTCTTGGTATGGCGCGGTCGTGATGGATCGTATAAATCGTTTATACGGTTTATATTTTTTGCATCGGGCGACGGCACATCAGTCCAATATGCGCGCTCCCTGTGGCGTGGATACCACAGCACGCAGGCTGGCGTGCTTTGCTTGCTTCAAGACGATACGTGCATCGGCCAGTCCGATGCTCTGCCAGGCCACCTGCAATTGCTGCGCGGCGGGATGTTCCAGGACCAGTTGCTGCAAGCGGCATCCGCGCTCGGGCAGGGCGCTGGCCGGGTGCGCTGCGCTGAGCCACTGGATCAGGGAGGGCATCACGCCCGCGCAGGCCGGGGCGCCATCGGCAGCAATGGTGATGAGCCAGTCCAGTGTGCCCCGCTGCATGGGTTCGATGACACCGGGTGCGATGGGGCTGGCAGCTACCGCGGCGGTGATATCGCTGGTGCGCGCCACCCAGTGCGCCAGACGCGGTGCGGCATCGGCGGGCAAGTCATCCATGCCGAACCAGCGTGGGCGGTCCGGCGTTTGCGCTTGCGGATCGATGGCGATCACTTCCAGATAGAACCCTTCGCCCAGCGACAGCAGGGCATTGTGCGTACCCAGCCGCACATGCTGTCCGCCGATGCGCGGCGCCATGGAAACGCCCAGGCGCTGCTCCACCCAGGCCATGCCGGCCTCCAGCGTGGATGCGGTCACGACCAGATGGTCGGGGGCGGTGTACAAGGGGGTAGCGGTCATGCGGTCTCCAGGAAGTTTTGCCCGATGGTATCAAGCCCGTGCCTGAATTGCTTACAATAGGCGCCCCAGGCCCTTGCCGCGATTGCCCGGTTTTCCCATGACCCCTGCCGACTCCCCGTTGACCGCTCTGTTCTCTGCCGTGGTGCACACCCCCTTCGGCGGCATGGGCATCCGCACCCGGGCGGGAGCGCTGGTGGAGATGGTGTATCTGCCGCCGCACTACGCCGAGCAGGACGCCAGCGATGCCGTGGCCGCGCAGGCGGTGCAGCAGATCACGCATTATCTGGCCGATCCTGGCTATCGTTTCGCATTGCCGCTACAGACCGTCGGCAGTGCGTTCCAGCAGCGTGTCTGGCAAGCCATTGCCGAGATCCCCTGCGGTCAGGTGCTGACCTATGGGCAGGTTGCCAGGCGTATCCAGTCCGCGCCGCGCGCGGTAGGGCAGGCCTGTGGCGCCAACTGGTATCCGCTGGTGATTCCCTGTCATCGCGTGACGGCCGCAGGTGGCCTGGGCGGTTTCTCGCATCATGACGACGAAGATGGCTTCCACCTCGAGGTCAAGCGCTGGCTGCTGCGCCACGAAGGCGTGACCGGATACTGACGCACGGGCATGGGACGCACCACACCAAAGATCGAAGCCCCGTCCGTGAGCCGCGAGGCCATCGACGAATTCTGCGACACCCTGTGGCTGGAAGATGGCCTGTCCAAGAACACGCTGGAAGCCTACCGCCGCGACATGACCCTGTACGCCCACTGGCTCTATCAGGAGCGCGCCAAGGCGCTCTACGACACGCAGGCCGAAGACCTCAACGCCTACTTCGCCGCGCGCCATGATGCCACCAAGCCCAGCTCGTCCAATCGCCGCCTCGCCGTCCTGAAGCGCTTTTTCCAGCTGGCCTTGCGGCAGCACCATGTGGCCGCCGATCCTTGCCTGAAGCTGCGCTCGGCACGCCAGCCGCAGCGCCTGCCCAAGACCATGTCGGAAGCTCAGGTGGAGGCGCTGCTGGCAGCGCCCGATGTCTCCACGCCGCTGGGTCTGCGCGATCGCGCCATGATCGAACTGATGTATGCCAGCGGTTTGCGGGTGTCGGAACTGGTGAGCTTGAAGAGCATCGAGGTCGGCATGAATGAGGGCGTCTTGCGCGTCACCGGCAAGGGCAGCAAGACGCGCCTGGTGCCGTTCGGTGAGGAAGCGGGAGCGTGGATGGCGCGTTATCTGGCCGAGGCGCGCAGCCAGATCCTGCAGGGGCAGATCGATGATGCGCTCTTCGTTACCGCCCGCGGCGGGCCGATGACGCGCCAGATGTTCTGGACGCTCATCAAGAAATACGCGCTCCAGGCCGGCATCACCGTCCGTCTGTCGCCGCACACCTTGCGCCATGCCTTTGCCACGCACCTGCTCAACCATGGCGCCGACCTGCGCGTGGTGCAGCTGCTGCTGGGCCATGCCGACATCTCGACCACCCAGATCTACACGCATGTGGCGCGCGAACGCTTGAAGCAACTGCATGCCGCACATCACCCCCGCGGCTGATCTTGCGGCATAATGTGCGCCCATGACGGCCCGACCGGCCTGTGCGCCGGTCAGCCTGCCGTCAGGAAGACACCGATGAGCGCCAAGAAAGAACACATCTCCGAAACCCCCGCCACGCAATTCCTGCGCAAGCAGGGCGTGGTCTTCACCGAGCATCCCTACGATTACGAGGAGCACGGCGGCACCTCGGTGTCTTCGCGCGAACTGGGCGTGGACGAGCATGCGGTCATCAAGACCCTGGTGATGCAGGACGAGGCCGCCAAGCCGCTGCTGGTGCTCATGCACGGCGACTGCAAGGTCTCCACCAAGAACCTGGCGCGCCAGATTGGCTGCAAGTCGGTCGAGCCGTGCAAGCCGGAAGTGGCCAACCGCCACTCGGGTTTCCTGATCGGCGGCACCTCGCCCTTCGGCACGCGCAAGACCATGCCGGTTTATGTGGAGTCGACCATCCTCGAACTCGACAAGATCTACATCAACGGCGGACGCCGGGGATTTCTGGTCGGCATCGATCCGGCCGTGATCCTGAAGGTGCTGCCGGCCAAGGCGGTGCAGTGTGCACTGGCCGACGCAGCCTGAGCCTGTGCGACCTGCCCGCCACCCCCGAATGACAGAGACAACAGAAAGCCCCTCCTCATGTACAACATCCTCTTTGCCCTCGCGGCCTACCTGATCGGTTCGCTGTCCTTTGCGGTGCTGGTCTCCAAGCTGTTTGGCCTGTCCGACCCGCGCACCTATGGTTCGAAGAATCCGGGCGCGACCAATGTTCTGCGCAGCGGCAACAAGAAGGCGGCTGCGCTGACCCTGCTGGGTGACGGTTTCAAGGGTTGGCTGGCAGTGTGGCTGGCACAGAAGTTCGGCCCGCAGTTTGGCGTGGACGATACCGGCATTGCGCTGGTGACTCTGGCCGTCTTCCTGGGCCATCTGTGGCCGGTGTTCTTCCGCTTTGTCGGCGGCAAGGGCGTGGCCACTGCGCTGGGCATCCTGCTGGCGCTGGATCCGTGGCTGGGCCTGGCGACGCTGGCGACCTGGCTGGCGGTGGCCTTCGCCTTCCGCTATTCGTCGCTGGCGGCGCTGGTGGCAGCGCTGTTTGCGCCGTTCTACTACGGCCTGTTGTTCGGTACTACCGATGGCATTCTGCTGGCGGTGGTGGCCATGGCGGCCCTGCTGATCTATCGCCATCGCAAGAACATCGGCAACCTGCTGGCGGGCAAGGAAAGCCGCATTGGCGACAAGAAGAAGGCTGCCAAGTAAGGCCAGGTAAGGCCAGTTAAGGCCAGGCAAGCCTGCCGATTGGATTGGAAAGAAGGGCCGCAATTTGCATTGCGGCCCTTTTTGCTTATATCGTTTAAATAATTTACGTGATTCAGGCAGTAGTGGTGTCTTCCTGTCGCTGCGGCGGCCGCAACTCATCCAGCGGCCAGCGCGGGCGTACGCCAAAACCGTATTCCTTGCGCGCCGCACCCGGCTCCTCACGCAGGCGCATGGCACCGGCGAAGGCGATCATGGCACCGTTGTCGGTGCAGAATTGCAGTTCCGGATAGAAGACTTCATAACGCCGCTTGGCCGCCGCCGCATCGAGGGCCGCGCGCAGCTGCGCATTGGCACCCACGCCGCCGGCGATGACCAGACGCTTCAGGTTGGTCTGTTTCAGGGCCGTCATGCACTTGGCCACCAGCACGTCCACGATGGCATCGACGAAACCGCGCGCGATGTTGGCCTTGTCCTGTTCGCAGATGTTTGCGCTGTGCTGCTTGACCACGGTGAGTACCGCCGTCTTCAAGCCCGAGAAACTGAAATCGAGATTCTTGGAGTGCAGCATCGGACGCGGCAATTGATAAGCATTCGGATCGCCGAACTCGGCCAGGCGCGAAATCGCCGGCCCGCCCGGATAGCCCAGTCCCAGCAGCTTGGCCGACTTGTCGAAGGCTTCGCCAGCCGCGTCATCCAGAGTTTCGCCCAGAAGTTCATAACGCCCCACGCCATCCACGCGCATCAACTGCGTATGCCCGCCCGAGACGAGCAAGGCGATGAAGGGAAAGCGCGGCGGCTTGCTCGCCAGCAGGGGCGAGAGCAGATGACCCTCCAGGTGATGGATGCCCAGCACCGGCTTGTCCAGCGCCAGACCCAGCGCGCAGGCCACCGACGCACCCACCAGCAGCGCTCCGGCCAGACCCGGCCCCTGGGTGTAGGCGATGGCATCGATGTCAGTGGCGGGCACTCCGGCATCGGCCAGAGTTTGCGTGAGCAGCGGAATGGCGCGGCGGATGTGGTCGCGCGAGGCCAGCTCGGGGACGACACCGCCGTATTCCTGGTGCATGGCAATCTGCGAATGCAGGGCATGCGCCAGCAGACCGCGCTCGGTGTCGTACAGAGCGAGGCCGGTTTCGTCACAGGAAGATTCGACGCCGAGAACTAACATGGGATGCACTCAATGAAGCCGCCGCACCAGCGCAGGAGCACCGTGCGGCAAAGGCGCTATTGTAAAGGAAAGCCGCCGCACCAGCGCTGCAGCTGGGGCATCCGGCGCTTTTGGTGTACCCTTCGCCCATGTCAAACGATGCCCACATTCCTGCTCCGGCTGCGGCCGTCGAGCCTGCCTCCGGCACTGCGCTGCCGTCAGCGGCCCCCTTCGCCGCCGCCCGTTTCATCAAGGAAATCGGACGCGGCAAGGACGGTGCCCGCAGTCTTTCGCGCGAGGATGCGCAATTGCTGTACGCCGCCATGCTCGAGGGCCGCGTCAGCGATCTCGAACTCGGCGGCATCCTCTTGTCCATGCGCATCAAGGGCGAGTCTGTCGACGAGATCGCCGGCTTCCTGGCCGCCGCCGAGGCTTCGTTCACACCCTTGCGTGCGCCCGCAGGGCCCTATGCACCGGTGGTGCTGCCCAGCTACAACGGCTCGCGCAAGATGGCCAACCTGACCCCGTTGCTGTGCCTGCTGCTGGTGCGTCGCGGCGTGCCGGTGCTGATGCACGGCGTCACGCAGGACCCGCAGCGCGTGACCAGCGCCGAGATCTTTACCGCCCTGGGCGTGCCTCATGCGGCGTCGGCGGCCGAGGTAGAAGCCCGCATGGCCGCCAGGCTGCCGGCCTTCATCCCGATCGCCGCCCTGGCACCCGCAGTGGCCCGCCTGCTGAACCTGCGTCGCATCCTGGGGGTACGCAATTCCACCCACACACTGGTCAAGATCATGCAGCCGTTCGCGCAGCCCGCATTGCGTCTGACGTCGTACACCCATCCGGAATATCTGGAGATGCTGACCGACTACTTCAGTCATGCCGCCCCGCATGATCGCGGTGATGCCTTCCTGATGCGCGGTACCGAAGGCGAGACCGTGGCCAATGCGCGGCGGGCCCAGCGCATCGACTGGTTCAGTCGCGGCATGCGCACCGTGCTGGTGGAGAAACAGAGCGTGGCCGAGGATCTGCCGGATCTGCCCGATGGACAGGACGCCGCTGCGACCGCAGCCTGGATCATGGAGGTGCTGGAAGACCGCCGTCCGGTCCCGCAGGCCATCGCCGAGCAGGTCGATCACTGTGTCGACGTGGCCGCGCGCGTGGGAGGCAACCTGCCTGCCACGTGAACGATGTGCCACAGAGGATCCCGTGAGGCGGGAAGCTGACATGTTGACAGGGTGTGCGCGCAAGCACAGTGGCCTGCGACCGATCCTGCACAGGCCGGCGATAAGAAAACAACGCGAAGAAGCAGGATCCCAGGGGGGGCGGGATCGTGATTCGGAGAGGTGGGAAACTGGGAGAAAACGTCAGGAAATCATGCGACCGACGCTACGCACGAGCGTGAAAGCGTGAGATCGTCTTCAGGTGCGTGATCGACGACGCGGGGTGGTCTTGGTGGCCGGAATGATCTTCTCGGCCGCCTGGATAGCAAGCTGGGAGAAGGCGAAGATCACTTCCTTGACGATCTTGCGCTGGGGCGCGGGCAGATTGATGAACGCCTCGAAGGCTTCGCGTTCGCGGTAGCCGATGGCTTCTTCCCAGCGGGCGCGACGCTTGTCGATGCGCTTGCTGAGTTCTTCGCCGAAGCGCAGATGCTGTGGCGTGACAATGAGCCACTCGGCCAGCGTTTCCAGCTTGTCCTGCTTGGGCATTGACTCCCCCAGCAGCCAGCGGCGTACCCCATGCAGGGTCATCGGCTTGCCCCAGTAACGCAGATTGAATTCCCTTTCCAGAACGGCGGGCTTGGGTTCGTATCCAGCTTTTTCCATCGCTGCGCGCAGGCGCTTGGCGAATTTTTGATTGGCGGTTTCCATGATTTCGAAGGTACTTTGAGGTAGCGCTTTCCGGGGTACGTTTGCTTCCGAGGTGAGTTACGCCGCAAACGTGATTTATACTCACTGCCTTGAACGTCTGCGCCATCGCTCCGGCAACGGGTCGCACGCCACCCCGCCGAAGCAGTTCCGGCAAGCATTTCCGGCCGATGGGAAAGCGTCCATGTGCAAGTCTCCACAGCGATCTTTGGTGCAGTGTGCAGCCGCATTTGGCACGGTGCGCCGTGCACAGATGTCAGGTCATCAGGCCACTGCAAGTACGTCGTGGAGAGTTTGTTGCAGGGCCGGCCGGGTGCATCGCATGCTTGGCGCAGGAGGGACGATGCCGGTCTTGTGATGTCTGCATTGTCGGTCCAGATGTCTTGCGTGTGCATCGGGCAGGCGCAAATTTTTAAGGTTTGTGTCCGTCGCGAGACACGCGCCGTGGTACGCGATGCGGGCTTTACGATCTGGCGCGGCGCGGCATTTCGCGCCCGAAGCGCGCTAGAATAGCGGGACAGAGAAAAGGGGAACCGGGCATCCGGTGAATGAATAGCCGATATCTTTCCCATTCCACGGGGATGGAATTTTGTTAGATAATTCGGTCCACCCTTTTGGGGGGCAGCAAGGTCCGAAAACTTTCCGGACAGTCACACGAGCAGCAGGCTGGTTGCAACTAATCGAACAAATCAAAGAAGTCAGCAGCATCCTTGTGGTACGTTTTTGTTACGTAACTTTTTGATGTTCCCGCAATGACGCCTGTGGCGTCGCGTCAGTGGCATGGTTTCCTGCCGCACGCGATGCGGCCAGCTCCATTGCGGGATGGAACGCGGCGACCCGTGGAGATGCCACGGCGATCGACTGACGTCCTGCAGCCCGCTACGCCATGTCGGCAGCGTGGGTGCACCGGGACGGAACGGCCGCGATACCGAGCAGGCGTGCTGTCCTGCGGGCTCCCAGCGATCGCCCGCGTGGAAGGTGCGCACCCGAGCCAGGTCCGACGATGTCAGCTTCCTTTCATTTCCTGCTGTTGGCCTTCGCCTTGCTGGTCGCCAGCCTGTCGTCCTATGCGGCCTTGGAGGTCTCCGAGCGCATCGTGCTGCAGGAAGCCCAGCGTCGCCGGCTATGGCTCTCGGTAGGGGCGGTCGTGTTCGGCATGGGCGTGTGGGGCGCCATGCTGCTGACCGTGGCCTCGCTGGACACCCCCGTGCGCATTGGTTTCGATGCGCGCATGGTGGTGCTGGCCCTGTTGCTGTGCCTGGCCAGCGCCTTTTACCTGATGCACCTGACGGGCATGCGGCGCCCCCATTCCACCCGGCTGGTGATCGGCGGGTTGGCCATCGGCGCAGCCTTCAATGCCGCCTTCCACATTGCGCTGCGCTCCATGACGCTGGTGCCGCCCGTGCTGTACGACACGCACCTGCTGATCCTGGCGCTGGTGGTATCGGAGGTGCTGGCGGTGTTCATCGTCACGCTCTTTTCGGCCAGCAACGGACGCAAGCCCATGACCGGTTCGCTCAACTCGCAGCAGGCTCGTCGCGTGCTGGCCGCCTTGCTGGTGGGTGCCGGAGTGGTGTCGGCGGCGGTGGCCGGGCTGCGTGCTCTGCACATCGACCCGCAGACGCAGGGCCTGGCCGGAGAAGGCATCACGCGTGAGCATCTGGTCAATGGCCTGGTGTTCCTGGCCTTCCTGGCCATGGCGCTGGCGCTGGTGGTCAGCGGCGTGCAGCGCAACCAGGTCTTGAAGAAGATCGTCGGTCGCACCAATGACAAGCTGCTGCACTTTGCCACCCATGATGTACTCACCGGCCTGCCCAACCGGGCTTTGCTGGCGGACCGCATCCAGCATGCGGTAGAGGTGGCGCGCCGCAATGGCAGGCCGTTCGCGGTGCTGTTCATGGATCTCGATGGCTTCAAGGCCATCAACGATTCGCTCGGCCATGCCGTCGGGGATGGCCTGCTGGTGGCCGTGGCGCAACGTATCCGCGCCTGCATCCGGGGCGAGGACATGGTGGCGCGCATTGGTGGCGACGAGTTCGTGGTGGTGATGAGCAATCTCTCCACGCCCGAGGTGGTGGAGCAATTGTCGGAAAACATCCTGGCCGTATTGCGCCAGGATTTCCAGATCGAGGACGCGACCCTGCGCGTGACCTCCAGCATCGGCATTGCCGTCTATCCCAACAGTGGGGAGTCGGTCGATGCCCTGATGAAGAACGCTGACGCCGCCATGTACGAGGCCAAGCAGAGCGGTCGCAATACCTATCGCTTCTTCGAACCAGCCATGCACGCCAGTGCCATGCGCCATCTGCAGGTGCGGCAGGCACTGCAGCAGGCCATCGACGGCCAGCAGTTCCGCCTGCATTTCCAGCCCAAATATCGTGGCGCCGGCAAGGAACTGACCGGGCTGGAAGCCCTGCTGCGCTGGCATCATCCTGAACTGGGCGAGATGGCGCCGTCCGAATTCATTCCCATCGCCGAGCGTTCGGGCCAGATCCTCAGCATCGGTGACTGGGTGCTGCAGGCGGTGTGCAGGCAGATCGCCTGCTGGGATGCGGCCGGGATGAAGCCGGTCAAGGTGGCCATGAACCTGTCGCCGCTGCAGATGCGCAGCGATCTGGTGGACAGCATCGTCGAGGTGGTCAGCGCAGCCGGCATCGCGCCGCAGCGGCTCATGTTCGAGATCACGGAAACGGCCGCCATGAAGGATGTGGAGCGCACCACGCGGGTGGTGCGCGAGCTGCAGTCACTGGGCTTCGACATTGCCATCGATGACTTCGGCACCGGCTATTCCAGCCTGGCCTATCTGGCGCAGTTCCACTGCCGGCAGGTCAAGATCGACCGTTTCTTTACCTCGCGCCTGGACCTGGAGGACCACTCCGGACGCGCCATCGTGGCCGCCATCATCGCGCTGGCACATGCCCTGCAGATGGAAGTGGTGGCCGAAGGGGTGGAGACCGAAGGGCAGTTGCGCGAACTGCAGCTGCTGCATTGTGATCAGGTGCAGGGCTTCCTGCTGGGGCGACCGGATGAGCCCTTGAGCGTGCCCGGACTGGTCAATGCCAGCAATGACGATCTGTTTGCGGCCGGCAGCGTGATCAAACGCTGAGTTCGCCGCGTTGCGCGCGGCGCTGTATGACCCGCAGATAGGCCAGCAGTCCTGCACCCACCAGGCCGAGACTGACACTGTTGGCCAGCCAGAATCCGGCCGGACCGCGCAGGGCCGACGGTGTCACGCCCAGCGGATCGAGTCCCAGCAGATAACCGCCGCCCAGACCCACCCCCCACAGCGTGACCGCGTAGATGACGGTGGGTACCACTGCCACCTTGTAGGCACGCAGCACGAAGGCCGTGGTCACCTGCATGGAATCGAACAGCTGGTAGAAGGCGATGTAGAGGAACAGCGGCAGTGCCGCACTGACGATGACCGGGTCCGGCGTATAGGCGCGAATGATATGCCCCCGCAGGAACCAGACGATCACGCCGATGACCACCGACAGCGACACCGCCAGGCGTATGCCGGCACGGCCGATCTTTCTGGCCTCAGGCATGTTGCCGCCGCCGATGGCTTGCGCCACCAGCGTGCCGGTGGCGCTGGCAATGGACAGCGGCAGCATGTAGAGCACCGTGCCGACATTGGCCGTGATCTGATGTCCGGCCACCGGGACAGCACCGAGGCGCGCGATGAACACCGCCATCAAGGTGAAGGCGGTGACCTCGATAAAATAGGACATGCCGATCGGAATGCCCAGTCGCAGCAGGGTGCGCTGGCTTTTCCAGGAGGGCGCGACGAAACCGCTGCCAAACAGCTTGAGCGGACGATACAGGGGCAGGCGGGCGACCAGCATCCAGGCCGCGATCATCATCAGCCAGGCGATGAGGGTGGTGGCGATGGCGCAGCCTGGGCCGCCGAAGGCCGGCAGTCCCAGGCCGCCGAAGATGAGCAGGGCATTGAGCGGGAGCTTCAGCAGCAGTCCGCCCAGTTGCAGGGCCATCACCATCTTGGGCCGGGCCAGTGCCGTATTGAGCGAGGAATAGACGCGGAAGAACAGCGTGGCCGGCAGCGCCAGCGCTTCGATGCGCAGGTACAGCGTGGCCTTTTCCACCAGTTCCGGCGAAGCCTTGGCCAGCGCCAGGAAGAGCGGTGAGAACATCAGGATCAGGGAGCCCACGATGGACAGCAGTACGGCCAGCCACAGGCCCTGCTTGACCTCGTGGCCGATCTCGCCCGTGCGACCGGCGCCGAAGAGCTGGCCGATGGTGGGCTGCAGCGCCTGCAATACGCCCGACAGGCCGACGAAGACGCTCACGTAGATCGACACGCCCAGTGCCAGCGCGCCCAGGTCCAGGGCCGAAAAGCGCGAGACCATGGCGGTATCGATGACGCCATTGGCGATGATGGCCAGCTGCCCGATCAGCAGTGGCCAGGCTAGCCGCGCGATGCGGCCGACGTGATGGCGGGAGGAGAGGGCGGGCAGTTCAGTGGTCACGCGGCGATGGTCCCCGATCAGCGACCGGCGCGGCGATACAGGCGGAAGCGCTCGTCGCGGTCGGAGGGCCGGCGGCCTTCCCAGAGCATGCGCCAGTTGCCAGGGTACTGGCGCAGCATGAGCGAGGCATCCTGGTTGCTGATGTCATCCTGCAGCAGCAGGTAGTCGCAGCTCTGGTCGCGCTCGTCGGCAAAGCGCACGTTGCCGAAGTAGGCGAAGGAAGCGCGCTGGGCCGGACCGACATTGGTCTGTACGCATTGCTTGACCGAGCCCAGTTTCGATTCGATCTGTTCGGCCACGCCTGCATAGCTCTTGCCATAGTTGACCCAGGGCAGCCACAGCGTCATCAGCAGTACCCAGCACAGGATCACGCCGCCCGAGGACAGCACGACCGCGCGCCACAGTACCGAAGGACGGCGCGAGATGCGCCAGTGCACCACGACGATCCAGGCGATGGTGGCGGCCACGGCTATGGCCAGGGAAATCCAGGTGAAGCCGGGTTTGAAGCCGGGGGCCAGCTTGTAGGCATTGCGGGCGATCTGCGCCGGCCAGCCGGTTTCCTTGGCGATCCAGCCGATCCAGATGAAGGCGGCCGAGGTGGTCAGCGTCATTACCGAGAACCAGTCCACCGCATTGATGGCGCCGCGCTTCATGGTCGGCAGGCCGAAGGCGGCCAGGATCGCCAGTGCCGGCAGCAGCGGCAGCAGCATGCCTTCTTCACGATGCACGTTGATGAGCACCAGCAGCGTGATGGGGATCAGGAAGGCCAATGGCAAGGCGATGTGCAGCGAACCCAGCTGACGTCGCCAGGCGTACAGCGCCCAGCCGGCGAAAGGCCAGGCGGGCCAGGCGAACCAGACGCCGTACTTGCCGAGGAAGGCCAGGGTGGACAGCGTCGGACGATTGAGCTGGTAGATGTTCCAGCTCATCCACAGTTCGAACTGGCTGGCCGCTTCGGCCGGGATAAGGTGCTGCAAGGCCACCACCCATACCGCGCTGATGAGCAGGGCCAGCGGCAGTGCCAGCAACAGCAAGCGGCTCATGGCGCGGCCGTCCTTGCGCAGGAGCGCCAGCAGCACCAGCGCGATGAGCACCCCAGCCGGCAGCAGCCAGCCATAGGTCAGCACCAGCATGCCCAGCGCCAGGCCCAGCCACATGCCGTGACGCCACTTGCCGGCATCGAACACACGCGCCGCGCCGAACATGGCATAGGCCACCAGCGCGATCTGCAGGGTCTTGGGACTGGTCTCGTGGCTGTGCAGCAGCAGGCCGAGGAAACCGAGATAGATCAGGAAGGCGCCATCGGCCAGGGTACGGCCGAAGTCCTTGGGCTCGGGCTGGCCGCCGAAGGCCAGCTTCAAGGGCTGTGCTTCGGCGCGGCGACCCAGCAGGTAGGTGGTGTACCAGATCGACATGGAGCCGACCAGGAAGCAGCCCACCACCGAGATGCGCGCGGCCAGCGGGTCGCCCAGCAGCCAGCCGAAGAGTTTGATGCAGATTGCACCAAACCAGTAGGCCAGCGGGCTTTCGGCCGGCAGCGGCAGGCCGGCCACGTTGGGGGTGAGCCAGTCGGTCAGCGTGCCGTGGGCCATGGTCCACATGATGCCGAAGCTGGTGGCGTCCTCGTTCTTCCACGGATCGCGGCCGATCAGGCCGGGCAGGATGTAGAGGAGGGCAAGCGCAAGCAGGACCATGCGCGGAAGCGCATTGGTCGCGGCGGCGGGAAGACGGACTGGCTTCATCAAGATCTTGTTGCTCTTGTTCTGTGCTGCGTGTTGGGTGATGCGCTGGCCGGAGGGCCTGGGCCGCGCGGTCGCCGTTGTGTTCGGCGGCTGGTGTTTTTTTAGCAGGCCCTATTGTGCAGGAAAACCCGGTAAAAAGTTGTTTCTGTCTGCTACATCGTGGTGCAGGCGCGGCCTGGGCACCACCGAAGATCCAAACAAAAAAGGCAGCCGGAGCTGCCTTTTTTGAGGGAAGTACAGATTACGCCTTCGAGACCGCAGTCTTCGAACCGACGGAACCGAACTTCTGGCGGAACTTCTCGACGCGGCCAGCGGTGTCGACGATCTTGTGCTTGCCGGTGTAGAACGGGTGCGATTCGGAGGACACTTCGATCTTCACCAGGGGATATTGCTTGCCTTCGAACTCGGCGGTTTCGCGGGTGCCGATGGTCGAGCGGGTGATGAACTTGAAGTCGTTCGACATGTCGTGGAACAGGACTTCGCGGTAATCCGGGTGGATGCCTTCTTTCATGATTGCCTCAAGAGTAGTTTGGTAGCCAATCGCCACTTCGTCGGTCGCCCTGCTTCTTGACCCGATTGATGATCACTTGCCGGTTTGGAAAAGTCCGAAATTATACAGTGGAATCAGGGGCTTGGGTCAAGGCGGGCAAGCGCCCGGGCCGGTGCGGCGTGGTATTTCAGATGAAAACGCGCCCCGCTTGTTTCCCATCGGGCAATGAAAAACGGCATGTCCGGTGAGGGACATGCCGTTTTCCGAGCCTGCCAAGGACTTAGTTGCTTTGATGAACTTAGTTGCCCCGGCGCATCATGTCGAAGAACTCGGCGTTGTTCTTGGTGGACTTCATCTTGTCGAGGATGAATTCCATCGCCTCGATTTCATCCATGTCGTACATGAGCTTGCGCAGCACCCAGATCTTTTGCAGCTGGTCCGGCTTGATCAACAGCTCTTCGCGGCGGGTGCCGGACTTGGAGAGGTTGATGGCGGGGTAGACACGCTTCTCGGCCAGGCGACGTTCCAGGTGCACTTCCATGTTGCCGGTGCCCTTGAATTCTTCGTAGATCACGTCATCCATGCGCGAACCGGTTTCGATCAGAGCGGTGGCGATGATGGTCAGCGAGCCGCCTTCTTCGACGTTACGTGCCGCGCCGAAGAAACGCTTCGGGCGTTGCAGCGCGTTGGCATCCACACCGCCGGTGAGCACCTTGCCGGAGGCCGGGATGACGGTGTTGTAGGCGCGTGCCAGACGGGTGATCGAGTCCAGCAGGATGACCACGTCCTTCTTCATTTCCACCAGGCGCTTGGCCTTTTCCAGCACCATCTCGGCGACCTGCACGTGACGCGTGGCCGGTTCGTCGAAGGTGGAGGCGACCACTTCGCCGCGCACCGAGCGCTGCATTTCGGTCACTTCTTCAGGACGTTCGTCGATGAGCAGCACGATCATCACGGTGTCCGGATGATTGGTGGTGATGGCGTGGGCGATGTGTTGCAGCATCACCGACTTGCCCGACTTGGGCGAGGCCACCAGCAGGCCGCGCTGGCCGCGGCCGACCGGGGCGATCAGGTCGATGATGCGGCCGGTGATGTTTTCCTCGCCGCGCATGTCGCGCTCAAGCTGCAAGAGCTTGTTGGGATGCAGGGGCGTGAGGTTTTCAAACAGGATGCGGTGCTTGGAGGCTTCCGGCGGTTCGCCGTTGACCTTGTCGACCTTGACCAGGGCGAAATAGCGCTCGCCATCCTTGGGCGTGCGCACTTCACCTTCGATGGAGTCGCCGGTGTGCAGGTTGAAACGACGGATCTGCGAAGGCGAGATGTAGATGTCGTCGGTGGACGCCATGTAGCTGGCGTCGGGCGAGCGCAGGAAGCCGAAGCCGTCAGGCAACACTTCGAGGGCGCCATCGCCAAAAATCTGTTCTCCTGATTTTGCGCGCTTCTTCAGGATGGCAAACATCAGCTCCTGTTTGCGCAGGCGCGCAGCATTCTCGATGTCCAGGCTGATGGCCATTTCCAGCAAGGCAGAGACGTGCATCGCTTTTAGTTCTGATAAGTGCATATGAGTGTCCCGGGACGGGATAAGTAAAGGTGGGGGAGGGAATTGCGTGGTGTGGATCTAGGATAAAGCCGGGCGTCCTGTGCCGGGCGGACGGCAGCGCGAGCGCGCCGCCGTCGGATGTTACATCAGAATCAGATGTTGCTGTCGATGAACGAGACCAACTGACCCTTGGCCAGTGCGCCGACCTTCTGGGCAGCGGCTGCGCCGTTCTTGAACAGGATCAGGGTCGGGATGCCGCGAATGCCGAACTTGGCCGGGATGGCCTGGTTGGAATCCACGTCCAGCTTGGCGATCTGCAGCTTGCCGTCGTATTCCTTGGCGACTTCTTCCAGGATCGGGGCGATGGCCTTGCAGGGACCGCACCATTCGGCCCAGAAATCAACCAGCACGGGCTTGTCGGACTTCAGCACATCGGCTTCGAAGGAGGCGTCAGTAATATGTTTGATATGTTCGCTCATGGCATTTCCTCGAGATGAGGCAGTGGTGTAATTAGTCAATCAGCGCCGTGGACACATACCATCAGGCCTGGCGTGAGCCATCAACGCTTCCGGAGTTGCTAGGTCTACGTGGAGTCGTTGCGCGCCGATTCAAGTTGTAATTGAAGCGCGGCAGAGGTAAGCGGCGGGGTACAGGGGCAATCATAACCCATTTTCAGGGAAAGTGTAGACGCGCAGGCCAGGGCTTGTTGTCACCCGTCCTCATTGCGACTGCTTCGGCGCCAACCGAGTACCGGCGCGGCTTTGCCCGCAGGCACCGAGCCCGGCGCAAGGGCCGCTCCGGGGCTGGCTGGCATACAATGCGCAACAGCGGCTGCGCGCAGGCGATTGAAAAAATCTGTTGGAGCAAGAGAAAAATACAATGGCCGTGCCGGCCATCCCTGCTCTTGTGCCACCTCTCGTGGCGCCTTGGCAGGGCGTCCGCGCTATCCTCACCAGCCCTCACCGAATCCAGAGAACAGAGAACGCATGCTGCTTGCTACCGTACCGATCCCGCCCACTCCCGATTTCTGGCAACAGGCCGTGCGTGCGCTGCTGCGCGAGGGCCAGCCGCTGGGCCAGGCGTTGCAGGCCCAGACAGCCGGAACGCTGGATTTCTCGGGCGTGCAGTTGATGGTGCCGGCGTTTTCCCACGCCCAGAATTTCAAGGCGGCCCTGGCCCGCGAACTGCGTCGTCCCTATATCGCCCCGCGCATCAATACGCTCTCGGGCCTGTTGGCGATGCAGCCGCCGGGCGAGCGTACGCCGCCCTCCGAGAGCGAGCGACTCATGCAGCTCTACGCGCAATTGCGCGAGCATGGCTGGCTCAAGAAAATGTTTTCCGCCCGTCGCAACGCCGATCTGCTGCCGCTGGCGCATACGCTGCTGTCCCTGTCCGATGAGCTGACCCTGGCATTGCTGCCGGAGATCCGCGCCAATGCTGATGGCGAAGACGCCGCCGTGGGCCGCTGGACCCAGGCCCTGGCGCAATTGCTGGAACCGCTGGCGCCTTCGGCGCACGGCATGCTCTCCGATGAAGCGGCGCTGGTGTGGCAGGTCTGGAAGACCCAGCTCGATGCCCAGGACCGCATCGTGCAGCGCTTCGATGCGATGCTGGCCCTGGCCGAGCAGGCCAGCCTGCCACTGGTATGGGTCAGCCCGACCGAGCCGGAGCCGCTGGATGCGGCCTTCCTCGCAGCCTATGCGCAGCGCCAGCCGGTGCGCATCGTCACGCTGGACTGGCGTCGCGCAGCCATCGCACCACGGCATCCCTTGTATCTGTCGGCCTGGGAAGAACTGGTGCAGGACGATGACACCATCGCGCCGGAGCCCGGCGCGCCCGCCGCTGCCACTGCACCGTCCATCGCGCTACCGCGACTGTGCCCCGCCGCGGATCTGGAGAACGCCGCCGTGCAAAGCGCACAGATCGTGTTGCGCTGGCTGCAGCAGGGCAAGACCGACATCGCCATCGTGGCCCAGGATCGCGTCACCGCACGTCGCCTGCGCGCCCTGCTGGAGCGCGCCGAAGTGTCCGTGGCCGACGAGACCGGCTGGAAACTCTCCACCACCCGCGCCGCCGCCGCCCTGGCGGCCTGGAACGACCTGGTCTCGGCCCGGGGTGAAACCAATGCACTGCTGGACCTGCTGAAATCGCCCTTCGTCTTCCCCGACGATGCCGACCGCACCGACCGCGTCATGCGCATCGAGGCGCGCCTGCGCCGTACCAATATCGCCGGTGACTGGCAGGCGCTGCAATCGGCCTTCGCCGAGACAGGGCGTGAGGATGAGCTGGCCTGCATCATGACGCTGGCCAGGCAGGCCGCGCGCTTCGGTGGTCGCAAGACGCTGGCGCAATGGTGCGAGACGCAACGCGGCCTGTGCCAGGCGCTGGGCATGGACGCCGCGCTGCGCGCCGACGGCGCGGGGGAGCAATGCCTGCTGATGCTCGACGAGATCGCCGCCGAGCAAGGTGGCCTGAGCGATACGTTCAGCTTCGCCGAATGGCGCGCGCTGCTCAACCTGCGCCTGGATGCCACTTCCTTCATGCCGCCGATCAAGGACCGGCGCGTCGTGATGCTGCCGCTGAACGGCGCGCGGCTGCGGCGTTTCGAGGCGGTACTGGTGATCGGTGCCGATGCCGCGCATTTACCTTCACCTCCGCAGGAAACCCTGTTCTTCTCCAATGCCGTACGGCGCGAGCTGAACCTGGCCACGCGGGCCACGCGCCAGCGTCAGCAATTGCGCGATCTCACCGAATTGCTGTGCGTGAATCCGGAGGTGGTGCTGTGCTGGCAGACTCATCAGGAGGGCGAACCCAATCCGGTCAGCCCGTGGATCCAGCGCCTCGAACTGAAGCTGGCGCAGCAGGGCGCCGCGGCACTGGAACGCGTGACGCTGCCGCCACCGGTGAAGCCATTGCGTGCCGTAGTCTCATCCATGCCCATGCCGAGCGCACCGGATCTGTTGCCGACGTCCTTGTCGGCCAGCGGCTTCGGCAGTTTTCTGGCGTGCCCCTATCGATTCTTCGCGCAACGCATGCTGCGCGTGGCGGTGATGGATGAGTTGTCGGACCTGCCCGAGAAGCGCGACTACGGCAGCTGGCTGCACGAAATTCTTTATCGTTATCACGCCCACCTGCGCGATAACGCCACCCCGCTGCCAGCCCGCGCGCCGCTGCTGGCGCAGTTTTCCGAGGAGGTGTTCCAGCGCGAGATGCAGCGCCATCCGGCGGCGCTGGCCTTCCATGCGCGCTGGCAGAAGGTGATGCCGGCCTATCTCCTGTGGGCCAATGAGCGCGAAGCCGAGGGCTGGCATTTTGCCTTCGGTGAAGAAGCGCAATCACACGCCCTGCAGTGGGAAGACGGCGGTATCGAATTGGTCGGGCGCCTCGACCGCGTGGATCGCAATGCCGATGGCGAGCGCGCCGTGCTCGACTACAAGACCCGTCCCGTCGGCCAGCTCCGGCAGAAGGTCAAGGAAGAGGACGACCATCAGCTGGCCTTCTACGGCCTGCTCGCCGGTGGCAGGGTGGAACACGCACACTACGTCGCCCTTGAACTCGGCCCCGACAAGAAAACCGGCGATGCCGCCGCCCCTGATTTCGTACGCCAACAGAAGATGCTCCAGCAACAGATCACCACCACCATGCACGCCGTCGCCCACGGCGCAGCCCTGCCGGCCAACGGCATCGAATCGGTCTGCCAGTATTGCGAGATGCGTGGCCTGTGCCGCAAGGGAGCGTGGCTGTGAGCGCCGCCGACAAGCAAGCCGCCGCCTACGAGGTCAATGGTCAGGCGGTGGAGGCTGCCGTCTTCACGCGCGCAGCCTGCGATCCGCGCCATTCGGTCGTGGTGGAAGCCTGCGCCGGCAGCGGCAAGACCTGGCTGCTGGTGGCGCGCATGTTGCGCTTGCTGCTCTCCGGTGCGCAGGCGCCGGAACTGCTGGCCATCACCTTCACCCGCAAGGCCGCCCAGGAAATGCGCGAGCGCCTGCTCGAACTGCTCCATGAACTGGCCCTGGCCGATGACACGCAGGCCGCTACCCTGTTGCGCGAGCGCGGCGTGGCCGAACCCGATCTGCCGCGGCTGCTGCCGATCGCGCGTGGACTCTACGAGCGCATCCTCGCCTCAGAACAGAGCCTGTCCATCGATACCTTCCATAGCTGGTTCGCGCGTTTGTTGCAGATTGCACCTTTGGCCTCGGGGGTGCCCCACGGCTATACCCTGACCGAAAAGAATGGCGAACTGCTGGACGAAGCCTACCGTCGCTTCATGCAGCAGCTGCGCGATCCCGAGGGCGCCCCCATCAAGGCGGCGTTGCTGGAACTCTATGAACTGGCCGGCGATTTCAATGCACGCCAGTTGCTCGATGCCTTCATCGACAAGCGTGCCGAATGGTGGGCCGCTACCCAGGACGACGTTGAAGAGGGGGAGGACGGCGCTGCGATACCTGCGCCCCTGCGCTGGCTGGAAGCCCTGTGCGGCGACGATGCGCAGCGTGATGCGCGCCTGTCGCTGTGGGATGATCCCGCGCTGGTAGCGCGTGCCAGCCAGATCGCCCTCCTGCTGGGGCAGGGCGGCAAGCCCAACAAGGACCGTGCGGTGGCCATCGAATCGGCCTTGACGGCGGGTGCCGCGCTGGACAACTTCGATGCGCTCTGCAACCAGTTCGTCGACGACAAGGACAAGCCGCGCAAGAACGGCAAGGCCAAGTCCCTGCTGGCCGCACTGGCGCAGCACTTCGGCACCGGCGAGGAGGCTGCGCTGGCGGCCTTTGAAGAGGAGTTCAATGCAGTTGGCAACGAACTGCGCAAGTTGCAGGGACGCAGCAAGGAAAAGGCCGTACTGCAACTCAACCGCGCCCTCTTCACGGCAGGCCGCGCCTACCTGGCCTGCTACCAGGAAGTGAAGTCCGAACAGCGCGCGCTGGACTTTGCCGACCTCGAATGGCAGGCCTACCGCCTGCTGCGCAACGAGGCCAGCGCGGCCTATCTGCAGACCCGGCTGGATGCGCGCTACAAGCACATCCTGCTGGATGAATTCCAGGATACCAATCCGCTGCAATGGTGCATCGTGCGCAGCTGGCTGGATGCCTATGGCGATGATGCGGCTCAGCCCAGCGTGTTCGTGGTGGGCGATCCCAAGCAGTCCATCTACCGCTTCCGCCGAGCCGAACCGCGCGTGTTCGTCGCCGCGCGCGAGATGCTGGGGGCGCAGGGCGCGGCCATCCTGCGCGCCAACCAGACGCGCCGCAATGCCTCGGCCGTGGTCGATGTACTGAATCGTTCATTCGTCATGGGTGGCAATCCGCTGTTTGCGCAGCAGACCACGCTGGGCCTTGCCGGGGGCGAGGTGTGGCGGCTTCCGCTGGCGCGTCAGGATGATGATGCAGAAAACGTCAATGCGCCTGAAACCGCCGACGAATCGGCTTCCCACGAGGCCACGGAAAACGCTGAAGACATCATCCCCTGGCGCAATCCGCTGACCACGCCACGCGGTGAGCAAGACGATGCCCGCCGCCTGCTGGAAGGACAGGCGCTGGCGCAGGCCTTGCTCAAAGCCTGTCGCGAAGTGCCGGTGGCCGAAGGCCGGGGTACTCGGCCGATGCGCTGGGGCGACATCATGCTGCTGGTGCGCAAGCGTACGCACCTGGCCGCCTATGAGAGCGCCTTGCGCGCCGCCGGGATTCCCTTCATTTCCGACAAGCGCGGCGGTCTGCTCGAATCGCTGGAGATCGCCGACCTGATTGCGCTGCTGACCTTCCTCATCACCCCCAACGATACGCGGGCGCTGGCCCATGTTCTCAAGAGCCCGATCATCGGGGCCGCCGACGATGAGCTGGTGCAGATCGCCCGCCGGGTGGCGCATTCCGAGGGGGGGCACTGGTGGCAGCATCTGCAGGAGATGCAGGATCAAGGCGCGGCCCCGGTCGCCCTGGTGCGCGCCGTGACCCTGCTGCGACGCTGGCTGCAGGCCGCACCGCACCTGCCGGTGCATGACCTGCTGGACATGATCCTGCATCAGGGCGAACTGGTGGCGCGCTATGCGCAGCATGCCTCGCCGCTCACGCGCAACCAGACGCTGGGCAATATCGCGGCCTTCGTCGAGTTGTCGCTGAACATGGATGCCGGACGCTATCCCAGCCTGCCCAAGTTCATCGATGCCTTGCGGCTCCTGCAGCGCAGCTCGGGCGGTGATGCGCCCGACGAGGCCAGCGTCGACGCCAGCGCCGATGCGGTGCGCATTCTCACGGTGCACAGCGCCAAGGGGCTGGAAGCGCCGGTGGTGGCCATTCTCGACGCCAATCACAGTGACGGGATGGAAGACAATCTCGGCATCCTCTGCGCCTGGCCGCAAGACCGGGATGCACCGACCCACTTCTCTGCCTTCGGCCGACGCAGCGAGCGCGGCGTTGCGCGCGCCCCGCTGTTTGTGGAAGAGGAAAGCCTGAAGACACAGGAAGACTGGAATCTGCTCTACGTTGCCCTCACGCGCGCCAAGCAGTTGCTGCTGGTCTCGGGCGTGGCCGGCACGCGCGGTGCGGGCGAGGGTGGCGTGGTGGAAGGCAGCTGGTACCAGCGTCTTTTCGCCAGCGATGCACCGGTGCGCGAGATCAGCGGGGAGGCCGTTCACGGCGCCGATGCCGCCGCCATCGAGGAGCAATTCTCGCTGGCGCTGTTCGATCCCGAACCGGTGCCGATGTCGCTGTTTGGCGCAGCGCAGGACGATGAAGAGGCGCTGCCCGAGGTCGATGCCGATGGCACGCTGGTCAGCACCGAGGCCATCGATGAAGGCGTGGCCCTGCATGCGCTGCTGGAGCGGCTCACGCATGGCAGTGCATGGCCGCTGCAGCTGCCGTCGTCGTCCGCGCTGGTGCGCTGGCTGGGCATCTCTGCGCAGATGGCGCAGGTGGTGCATGCGCAGGCGCGCGTGGTGCTGGCGCAGCCGCAGCTGGAGCGCTTCTTCAATCCGGCGTTGCATCGCTGGGCACGCAATGAGATGGAGATCGTCACGCCTGCGGGGGTGATGCGGCTCGATCGCGTGGTCATGTTCGATGACGAAGTCTGGGTGCTCGATTACAAGCGTCGCCTGCTCGACAGCGAACGCGCCGATTATGCCGCGCAACTGGCCCGTTACCGCAGCGCGCTCATGTCAGTCTTTTCCGACAAGCGAATCAGGTCTGCGCTGATTACCGCCGATGGCGCACTGATGGAACATTGAGGCTCCCCCAACTACATTCATCTTCTCAATGCGCTTCGGATAACTTCCAGAAATTCAATAACTATCAAATCAGGAAATCAAGATTTCCGTTGTAGGTAAAAAAAAGATCATCGCGTAGAGCAAGAGTGATATCTTCTGTGCTCCGAGTTTTCCGGTGGGCGATTTTTTTGGGAAAATCCTCTCTCCGGACTCGGGCCCGATCTCGTCGGGCAGTTCGACAAGCGCATGCCAGGCATGTTGCTCACGCGATCCGCATCGAGCATGTCACCTGATGGCTTGCCAGTGCGGTTCAACACCTAATCGTTACAGGAGGAGATATGGAGTGGGCTCTTCCGTCGTTCACCCTCGCACAGACGCTGCAATGGAATGCCCTGCTGGTATTCGGCGGCCTGCTGCTGTTCGGGCTGATCGCGGGCTATGTAGTTTCCAAGTCCCCATGGGTGCCACGCATCACGGGTTATTTGCTGGTCGGCTTCCTGCTGGGAGCGGGCGGTTTCAATCTGCTCTCCGGTGAAGTCCTCAAGGTCACCAACATCTTTGCCGACATCGCTGTCGCCCTGGTGGTCTATCAGCTGGGTCGCTATGTCGACATCGGCTGGCTGCGTCGCGAAAAATGGCTGATGATCACGGTGGCCGTCTCGGCCGTGCTGTGCTTCGGCTTCGTCAGCATCGCCCTGACCTGGTTCGGGACCGATTCGGTGATGGCGCTCTTGGGTGGCGTGATGGCCATTGCCACCGCACCTGCCGTGGTGCTGGTGGTGTTGCGCGACCTCAAGGCCGAAGGCCAGGTCACGCGGCGCCTGGCGGCCATGACCGCGCTCAACAATTTCGTTGCCGTGCTGGCCGCCTATGCGCTTCTGCCGGTGATTGCGCATGAGGCGGGGACACCTGTCTGGACCTTGATCCAGCACACCCTGTATTCCCTGATCGGCTCGGCCATTCTGGCCTATCTCACCTACTGGCTGATGATGCCGCTGGCGCGCCTGCTGGGTCGCGAGAACAGTTCGCAGTTCGTGCTGGTGATCTCGGTGATCGCACTGGCCATCGGCGTGGCGCATGCACTGCATCTGCCGGTGATGCTGTCCATGCTGATCTTCGCCATCCTCTCCAAGAACCTGGATCGCCAGTTCGATCTGATGGAGCTGGAGTTTGGCGTGGCCAATGAACTGTTCGTGGTGATGCTGTTCGTCACCGTGGGTGCGTCCATGAAGTTGTCGGACCTGAGCCTGTTGGGCTTCTCGGTACTGATCCTGATCGCGGCGCGCTTTCTGGCCATGGGCCTGGGCATCTTCCTGTTCGCCCGCTTTGCGCGCATGAACTGGCGTCAGGCCGGCCTGCTCACGCTGGGTACCTTGCCCATGACGGAAGTGGGCGTGGGCCTGATGCAAACGGTCTCGTCGCTGTATCCGCACACCACGGCCAATGTCTTGCCGCTGCTGGCGGGCAGCATGGTGGTCCTGGAATTCCTGGGACCGGTGGCAACCCAGTTTGCCCTGATCAAATCGGGAGAGAGTGGACGCGAATGAATACCGACACACTGATCCGCAACGAACACGACGACCCTGCCCACCGCGCCCACGTGGCCGGACCGCAGGGCAGCGCCGGCATCCTGCCGTTCGGTTCTTCCACGCCCTTCACCATGGGCATCGAGCTGGAACTGCAACTGGTCAACCGCCGCAACTACAACCTCGCCAGCGATGCGGTCGACCTGCTCAACTGGATCGAGCCGCGCGACCTGCAAAAGCAGATCAAGCTGGAAATGACGCAGGGGATGATCGAGCTGAACTCCGGCATCCATACCCGCGTCGATGAACTGATCGAGGAATTGAAGGGCTTGCGTGCCGCCTTGAACCGGGGCGCGCAGTATCTCAACATCGATGTCTCCGGCGGCGGCGCGCATCCCTTCCAGCACTGGAACGAGCAGCGCATCACGCCCAGCGAGCGCTTCCATCACCTGCACGAGAAATACGGCTACCTGGCCAAGACCTTCACCGTCTTTGGTCAGCACATCCACATCGGTGTGGAGAACGGCGATGATGCGCTGTACCTCACGCATGGCTTCTCGCGCTACGTACCGCACTTCATTGCGCTGTCGGCGGCCTCGCCCTTCTACCAGGGCGCCGATACCAAGTTCGATTCCTCGCGCAGCAACGTGGTGCGCGCGTTCCCGTTGTCGGGCACGGCACCGGTACATACCACCTGGGCCGAGTTCGAGACGTATTACGATGAGTTGCTGCAGATGGGCATCATCGCCAGCATGAAGGACTTTTATTGGGATATCCGTCCCAAGCCCGAGTACGGCACCGTGGAAATCCGCGTCTGCGATACCCCGCTCACCATCGAGCATGCCGCGCATTTGGGCGCGTATGCGCAACTGCTGGCACGCTGGATCCTGAGCGAGCGACCCTTCGTCATCGGCGATGATTTCTATCTGCTGTATCAGTACAACCGCTTCGAGGCCAGCCGCTTCGGGCTCAATGGCCAGCTCGCCCTGCATGGCGCCACGCCATCGCAATCGCGCAAGCTGCCCATCTATGAGCATCTGCTGCAGCAGTTGCAGCTGCTGGAGCCGTATGTGGCCAATGAGGCCGAGCAGCAGACCCTCGCGCGCCTGCGTCGCATCGCACATGATCGCCTGTCCGACGCCAGCTGGCTGCGCCAGATGTTTGCCCAGCGCGGTTCGCTCAATGACATGATGCGCTTGTCTTCGGAATTGTGGATGGGCGTAGAGCCGCCGCCGTATTTCCAGTAAACGATATAAACGATTGCTTAAGATAATATTGCATCAAAGTTGAGGCACCTGGCATTGCGTGTGTTTGCAGAGCGTGCGCAATGATGGGAGGAAGAAGGCGAAGGGCCGGTATCGAAAGATGCCGGTCCTTCGTCTTTGTGGCATCTGGAAACGGCGTTGTGTGCCGGTGCTTGTGTTTTCGGGGCAGGATCGCGGACAATCACGGCTTTGAAGCGACCTCGGGCTGCACCGAGATGCGTGCCGGAGCGAGCATGAGCAAGAACAATCCCAATCATTTTGATGTCGCCATCATCGGCGCCGGTGCGGCCGGCATGATGTGTGCCGCCGTGGCGGGCCAGCGCGGTCGGCGCGTGGTACTGATCGACCACGCCGCCAAGCTGGCCGAGAAGATCCGTATCTCCGGCGGTGGCCGCTGCAATTTCACCAATGTGGGCGCGGGGCCGCAGCATTATCTCTCGCAGAATCCCCATTTCTGTCGCAGCGCCTTGTCGCGTTATACGCCGCAGGATTTCATCGGCCTGGTCAAGCGCCATCGCATCGGCTTCCATGAGAAGCACAAGGGGCAGCTCTTCTGCGATGACTCCGCCGAGGACATCATCGCCATGCTCAAGGCCGAATGCGACGCGGGCAACGTCAGCTGGCGCATGCCCTGCACGGTGCAGGAGGTGGGCAAGACCGGCGAACTGTTCCGCGTGGCCACCAGCGCCGGCGAGATCCAGGCCGCGAGTCTGGTCATTGCCACGGGTGGCTTGTCCATCCCCAAGATCGGTGCGACCGACTTCGCTTATCGCATCGCCCGTCAGTTCGATCTGAAGCTGGTCGAGACCCGTCCGGGCCTGGTGCCGCTGACCTTCGACGGCAAGGCCTGGCAGTCGCTTGTCGAATTGGCCGGCATCGCGCTGGAAGTGGCGGTGGAGACGGGCGTGAAGAAGGAGAACGGGTATTTCCTGGAAGACCTGTTGTTCACCCATCGCGGTTTGTCGGGGCCGGCCATTCTGCAGATTTCCAGTTACTGGAAGCCCGGCACGCCGCTGATGCTGAACCTCTTGCCGGGGCTGGATGTGGGCCAGTTCCTGATCCATGGCAAGGGCACGCTCAAGAAGAACCTCGGCAATCTGCTGGCGCAATGGCTGCCCCATCGCCTGGCCGAGGGCTGGCTCAAGATCAACGGCTTCGATGCCGGGGCGCGCATTGCCGACATGCCCGACAAATCCCTGAGGAAGCTGGGTAGTTCGCTGAACCACTGGGTCATCCTGCCCAGCGGCTCGGAAGGCTACCGCAAGGCCGAGGTCACGCTGGGCGGGGTGGATACCCGTGAACTCTCGCAGCAGACCATGATGGCCAGCAAGGTGCCGGGACTGCATTTCATCGGCGAGGCCATGGACGTCACCGGCTGGCTCGGCGGCTACAATTTCCAGTGGGCCTGGGCCTCAGGTGTGGCGGCGGGTTCGGCGGTATGAGCCGGGCCTGGAAGGCCGATGTCTGACTTGTTTCTTCATTTGCCCTTGACTTCAGGTGAAGGATCATCTTGACTGTGATAAGTGCCTGATTCTTATCCGTTTTTTACCACGGTGGTGGAAAAAATGCCACGTTTGGCCTTCCAATCGGGTGCCAGTCCTGCTACAATCGCTTTCTTTGCTAATCCAACCTAACCTTTTTGGTTTGAATTTACATGACCACTATTCGCGTTAAAGAGAACGAGCCGTTCGAAGTTGCAATGCGTCGCTTCAAGCGCACCATCGAGAAGACCGGTCTGCTGACCGAACTGCGCGCACGCGAGTTCTACGAAAAGCCGACCGCTGAGCGCAAGCGCAAGCTGGCAGCTGCCGTGAAGCGTCACTACAAGCGTATCCGCAGCCAACAGCTGCCGAAGAAGCTGTACTAAGAATTTCTCGCCGCACACTCGTGCGGCCGATGTGTAAACCCGCTCCGGTGTTGGTCCGCAGCGGGTTTTCGCATTTATTCCCGATTTGTCGTGGTGTTTTCTCCGGGCGGCCGGCTGGCCTGGTTTTTCCTATGGGTACCCCCAAATAGGAAGGAAAAGCACCAAATCGGGCTGGCGATAAGCCCATCCATGTTCTACGATCCTAAGACCGGGGCTGCCTTGTTGCCGCCCGGAATACTGGATGCGGGATGGCGCCAGATCGCAGAATACTCATCCACCTCATCTTCGGAGTACCCCATGGGTTTGAAAGAGCAGATCACGGAAGACATGAAGGCCGCCATGCGCGCCAAGGACATGGGCAAGCTGGGCACCATCCGCCTCTTGACCGCCGCGATGAAGCAGAAGGAAGTCGATGAACGCGTCGAACTGACCGACGCTCACGTGCTGGCCATCATCGACAAGATGGTCAAGCAGCGCAAGGATTCCATTTCGCAGTTCGAAGCGGGTGGTCGCCAGGATCTGGCTGACGTCGAGAAGGCCGAGCTGGCCGTGCTGGCCACCTACATGCCGGCCAGCCTGTCGGATGACGAGATCAAGGCCGAAGTCCAGGCCGCCGTGGCCGCCACCGGCGCTGCCGGTCCGCAGGACATGGGCAAGGTCATGGGCGTGTTGAAGCCCAAGCTGGCCGGACGTGCTGACATGACCGCCGTGTCCGCGATGGTCAAGGCCGCGCTGGCTTCTTGAGCAGCGTCTTCGTCGCGTTGTTGCCAAGCTTGCTGCCCAGGTGATTCCTCAGTCGTTCATCCAGGACCTGTTGAACCGCGTCGACATCGTCGACGTGGTCGGTCGCTATGTGCAACTGAAGAAGGGCGGCGCCAACTTCATGGGCCTGTGCCCCTTCCACAACGAGAAATCCCCCAGCTTTACCGTCAGCCCGACCAAGCAGTTCTATCACTGCTTCGGCTGCGGTGCCCATGGGACGGCGATCAGTTTCCTGATCGAGTATTCCGGCATGGGCTTCGTGGAAGCGGTCAAGGATCTGGCTCAGAACGTGGGCATGGTGGTCCCTGAGCGCGAGGACAGCATCCCCCTGGCCCAGCGTCAGGAAAAACAGGCCAGGAGCATGGCGCTGTCGGACGTGATGACGCGCGCCAATGATTTCTATCGTCACCAGTTGCGTAGCGCCCAGCCTGCCATTGGCTACCTGAAGGGGCGCGGTCTGACCGGCGAGATCGCCGCGCGCTTCGGTCTGGGCTATTCGCCCGACGAGTGGGACAGCCTGCGTCAGGTCTTTCCTGATTACGAGAACGAGGTGCTGGTCGAGTCCGGCCTGGTGATCGACAAGAGCGAAGAAGGGGGCGGTCATCGCAAGCGCTATGACCGCTTCCGTGGTCGCATCATGTTCCCCATCCGCAATACCAAGGGCCAGGTGATCGGCTTTGGTGGTCGCGTGATGGATGGTGGCGAACCCAAGTACCTGAACTCGCCCGAAACGCCGCTGTTCCAGAAGGGCAGCGAGCTCTACGGTCTGTTCGAAGCGCGCCAGGCGATCCGCGAAGCCGGTTACGTGCTGGTCACCGAAGGCTACATGGATGTGGTGGCGTTGGCTCAGCTGGGTTTCCCGCAGGCCGTGGCCACGCTGGGTACGGCGTGTACGCCCATCCACGTGCAGAAGCTGGTGCGCCAGACCGATCAGGTGATCTTCAGCTTCGATGGCGACAATGCCGGCCGCCGCGCCGCCCGCCGCGCACTGGAAGCCTGTCTGCCGCACGCCTCGGACAACAAGACCATCAAGTTCCTGTTCCTGCCCAAGGAGCACGACCCCGACAGCTACGTGCGCGAGATGGGCGCGCCCGCCTTTGAAGAGCAGATTCGCGAGGCGTTGCCGCTGTCGCAGTTCCTGCTCAAGGAAATCATCGGCGAAAACGACCTGCGTACGCCCGAAGGCCGCGCCCACGCGCAGTTTGCCGCCAAGCCGCTCTTGCAGGCTCTGCCGGCATCCGGATTGCGGCTGCAGATCGTGCGCAGCGTGGCCCAGGCCACCCAGACCACGCCGGCCGAGCTGGAAGTGCTGTTCGAGCTGGAGAAACCGGTGGCGCGCGTACGCAGTGCCCCGCCGCGCAGCAAGCGCAGCGCTCCGCTCGGGCTGGAGCGTCAGATCATGCGACTGCTTGTGGCGCATCCACAACTCTCCGCCGATCTGGATGCGGCTGCGCTGGAGGCCATCGCCCGCATCGCGCCGGACCAGGCCGAGATGCTCGCGCATCTGGTCGGCGTGGCCCAGAGCATGGGCGAGCAGGCCAACTTTGCCGCGCTGGTCGAGCACCTGCGCGAGGGTGGTCCCGAGTTCGACTCGATGATCGCGGAAATCGCGGCCGAGTCGGAATCCGAATTCGATGTGGTGCGGGCCGAGATGGCCGGCGCCATCCGCCAGGCCAGGATCCGCGCCCTTGATGAGGAGATGCAGATGCTGGTGGCCTCCAACCTGCGCACCGAGGAAGAGCGCAATCGTTATCGCGAGCTGATGCAGCGCAAGGAATGGCTCAAGCGCCAGACCGGCGGCGCAGTCGCGGCAGGTTGAGTGCAGCTTCACCGGCAGGTGGAAAGAAGGAGATGGGCAGGCAGGGATTCCCGAAAGGTTCAGCGGGGCCAGGTCTGACGGGTGTGCAGGAGCAGTAGATGCCCGGATGTGGAAAACACGGTAAAGCGCTGCAAATTGTCGTGATTTACGCACCGGATCGCTGGCGGATGGCCGAATATCCCGCCTTGATCCCCGGGAAAAGGGCCCCATCTGTGCTATACTATAGGGCTTTAGTTCCGCCGGATGGCTCTTGCATCCCCACCCTGCGGCGACATGCCTTCAGCCCGGCGCATCGGGAGGAAGGACGGCAGAGAGCGGTATCGCTGCCGGATCGCAAGCGGCATGACTGCCTGCTGCACGCGATCAATGGCCCGCCGGTAAAAGGAACGTTGCGCGTGCAGCCGGAGTCTACCGGGCAACCGGTACCGGAGTTGCATCATTAGCATGACTTGATTGGCGCAATGAGTGAATTCTCAATTGGCAGTTGATTCTATGGCAAATGCAATGAAGAAACCCGCGAAAACTCCAGCAGCGTCGGCAAAGAGCAGCAAGACGGCCACGGCGGTAAAATCCACCGCCGTGGCCAAGACCTCCAGGGCGGTAGCCGCCACATCGCCCGTCAAGGGGACGGCGAAGGCAGCGGTCACCACCGTAAAACCCACGGCAAAGACTGCAGCAGCAGCGACGCCGAAAAAGACGGCAGTCAAGACAGCTGCCGCCAAGCCGGCCCGCGCCGCAGCGCCCAAGGCGACTGCAACGCCAGCCAACAAGTTACCTCAAGCCGCCGAACAAGCGGTTTCTGTGAAAGCGACGAAGACTTCCGTGACCACCAAGAAACCCGAAACCAAGACCGCCAAGACCACCAAAGCTGCACAGGTCGAAGGCAAAGACGTCAGCGCGACCGCCGCGTCGAGCGTAAGCCAAACCACTGATGCCGCTGCCCTGGCAGCCATCGACACGTCCGGCTATGTGCTGCCGAGCGTCAAGGTGCCGGGCCGCCGTGGTCGCAAGCCCAAGGAATTCCAGCCCGAGAGTGATGAAGTTGCAGCACTGAACACCATCGAGCGCACCGAACTGAAGGCTGCCGACAAGGCCAAGGCCAAGGATCGCAAGGCCAAGGAAAAGGCCCTGTTGAAGGACGCCTTCTCTTCCGACACCGAAGCCAGCGAAGAAGAGCTGGAACGCCGTCGCCAGAAGTTGAAGACCCTGATCAAGCTGGGCAAGGAGCGTGGTTTCCTGACCTTCTCGGAAATCAACGACCACCTCCCGGAAAACATCGTCGACCCGGAAGCCATCGAAGGCATCATCGGCACCTTCAGCGACATGGGCATCTCGGTCTACGAGCACGCTCCTGATGCAGAAACGTTGCTGCTGTCGGACAACGTGGCCAACGTCGCCAGCGATGACGACGCCGAAGCCGCAGCCGAAGCCGCGCTGTCGACCGTCGATTCCGACTTCGGTCGTACCACCGACCCGGTGCGCATGTACATGCGTGAAATGGGCTCGGTCGAACTGCTGACCCGCGAAGGCGAAATCGAAATCGCCAAGCGCATCGAAGATGGCCTCAAGGACATGATCCAGGCCATCTCCGCCTGCCCGACCACGATCGCCGAGATCCTGGCTGCGGCGGACCGCATCTCCAAGGACGAGATCAAGGTCGACGAAATCGTCGATGGTCTGGTTGATCCGAATGAGAGCGAACAGCAGGTCGAGGCTGCCTCTTCCGACTCCGATGAGGACGACGAGGAAGAGGAAGAAGAGGAAGAAGACGAAGAGGAAGAAGAAAACGAGAGCAGCGGCTCGGGTGCTGCCGGTTTCTCCGCTGAACAGCTGGAGCAGTTGAAGCGCGACGCGCTGGGCAAGTTCGCCGTCATCGGCACCCAGTTCGAGAACATGCGCAAGGCTTTCGAGAAGGAAGGCTACAACTCCAAGCCTTACGTCAAGGCGCAGGAAATCATTTCCAACGAGCTGCTGGGCATCCGCTTCACCGCCAAGATCGTCGAGAAGCTGTGCGACACCTTGCGTGCGCAGGTGGACGAAGTGCGTACCGTGGAACGTCAGATCCTGGACGTGGCCGTCAACAAGTGCAACATGCCGCGTGCGCACTTCATCAAGGTGTTCCCGGGCAATGAAGTGAACCTGGACTGGGTGGATGGCGAAGTCGCCGCCAACCATGACTACAGCGCCGTGCTGAGCCGCAACGTGCCGGCCATCAAGGAGCTGCAGCAGAAGCTGATCGACCTGCAGGCGCGCGTGGTACTGCCGCTGCCGGATCTGCGTGCGATCAACAAGAAGATGGGCGCCGGCGAGAAGAAGGCGCGCATGGCCAAGCGTGAAATGACCGAGGCCAACCTGCGTCTGGTGATCTCGATCGCCAAGAAGTACACCAACCGTGGCCTGCAGTTCCTGGACCTGATCCAGGAAGGCAACATCGGTCTGATGAAGGCGGTGGACAAGTTCGAATATCGTCGCGGCTACAAGTTCTCGACCTATGCGACCTGGTGGATCCGTCAGGCCATCACTCGCTCCATTGCTGACCAGGCGCGCACTATCCGTATTCCGGTGCACATGATCGAAACGATCAACAAGATGAACCGCATCTCGCGTCAGATCTTGCAGGAGACCGGTGCCGAGCCTGATCCCGCGACCTTGGCGATCAAGATGGAAATGCCGGAAGACAAGATCCGCAAGATCATGAAGATCGCCAAGGAACCGATCTCCATGGAAACGCCGATCGGTGACGACGACGATTCGCATCTGGGCGACTTCATCGAAGACAACAACACGCTGGCACCGGCCGATGCGGCGCTGCATGCGTCGATGCGCAACGTGGTCAAGGACATCCTGGATTCCCTGACCCCGCGCGAAGCGAAGGTGCTGCGCATGCGTTTCGGTATCGAGATGTCGACCGACCATACGCTGGAAGAAGTGGGCAAGCAGTTCGACGTGACCCGCGAGCGTATCCGCCAGATCGAAGCCAAGGCACTGCGCAAGCTGCGCCATCCTTCGCGTTCGGACAAGCTCAAGAGCTTCCTGGAAGGGAACTGATCTCAAGGGTGAGTCAGGATTGGCCGGCGAGATGTTAAAATCGCCGGCTGATTTTTTGGCCCCCTAGCTCATGCTTGGTTAGAGCAGCGGACTCATAATCCGTTGGTGCCGTGTTCGACTCACGGGGGGGCCACCAAAAAACACTGAGAAATCAGACATTTACACCACTCTTCGGAGTGGTGTTTTTGTTTCTGCCTCCTGCTGTGACCAAAACGTGACCGTTTCTGCGTGGTGCGCCAGGTGGGAGGGAGCCAGGTGGGCATAGCGCTGCACCATGTCCAACGTCTCCCATCCGCCCAGCTCTTTGAGTGCCAGCAGGGGCGTCCCGGCCTGGACGTGCCACGATGCCCAGGTGTGGCGAAGATCGTGAAATCGAAAGTCCGTGATCTGCACCGCGGCGCAAGCCCGCTTGAAACACCTGTCATCGATCTGGCTGATTTTGGCGGGTTTGCCGTCCTTCTGTGCCCGCTCGAAAACATACTGCTGTGCCGTTTCCAGCCGGCGCGCAATCACTGCAAGTGCGTCGGCATTGAGCGGTACCGCCCTGGCATATCCGGACTTTGCCTCTTCAGCGATCACCCAGGCATTGCGGTTCGGCAGATCTACGTTCTTCGGTTCCAAAGAAAGTAGTTCGTCCGCACGCATGCCGGTGGTCACCGCCACAAGCGCAATGTCGCGCATCCATTCAATGGAAATCGCGTCGATCAGAGCCTTGATGACTGGCTTGGATTCGAAGCGTACCCGCTTGTCTGGTTCCTGGAACTTGCTCAGTTTCGGCGGGCGGCTGATCCAGCCCCACTCTGTGGCCAGCGTCAAAATCCGCTTGATGGTGGCCAGGTACCGATTCTTCGTGGCGGCCGATACGGGCTTGGCCTTGCGGTGCTTGTGCGTGGTGTGCGTTGGCAGCTTCTGGAGGATGTTGCCGGCGGTTAAAGAGCGGATCGGTGTCGAAGCCCCAAGGGCGGCGCGCCAATACTGCACGTGCCTCACTTTTGATTCATAGTCGCTCTGGCCTTCCGCTAGTTTCAGCATGCCCAGTGCGGCTTCGTCAAAGGTGTGATCAGGTTCCTCGCCCAGCTTGGTGGAACGCCACAGGTCGGCCTTTACTCGGTCGTGGAGTTCTTGCGCGGCTTGTTTGTCCGTCGTGCCAGAAGAGCGTCTAATTCGCGGGACGCCTGGCGCGCGGATATCAATCCACCAGATACCGGAAGAGGGATTTTTGCGGATTGGCAATTGTTTTCTCCTGCAACCCGCAGCGGTAGCCGGGTCACATTGTTGCGTTTCTCGCTGAGTTCTGCAAGGCGGGAGGGCCAGACGCGCCACACGCGCGACCCCGGCAGGCGGAATCCAATGTGTTCGCGCATGGCGAAGACCGTGCTGTAGGACAGCTTCAGGCGATTCGCTGCCTCGCGCAGCGTGAGAGCGGTTTCGTCGTTCATTGCGCTTCATCCGCGCGGTGGGCGATTTGTGTCAGGCCTGCTTAACGCAATGGGGTTTGCGTTAAGTGAAGATTCCAGTTCCGCGACGCGCGCCTCCAGCTTCTGGACGTGCTGCTCCCAGGTGAGCGGCCAGAGCGGGCCGCAGCCGTTCGGGCAACCCTCTTCCTTGGCCTGCTGGTAAGCCTTCCCGATGAGAGTCGCGTGCAAGCCGCACTTGGCGCAGTGAAGAGCTCCCGTCGCCAGGCTGCGTTCCCTATGGCGGCCATCATTGGCGGCAGAGTCAACCAGGTGGCGGACTGAGTTGACCTGCTCTTGGGTCAGCACCACGCCGGCCACGAGCCCGGTGAGGGGCGATTCCAGGTCGAAAGGTTTGGCGGCAGCACCCTCCATATCAACGATCAAGTCATTGACCTGGACGGCGCTGAAAATGGGCGAGTTCGGCATCACGTCAAGCATCAGCTTAACGGCCTGCCGGAGTTGGTTGGTATCGCTCATGCCGCACGCCCTTCTGCCGGCAGGCACTTGGGTAAGTTGGTGGCACGATCAGCGGCCATTGGCGACCTCTGGCTTTTCCTCGTTCGCAAGGATCGCCTGCAGCAGATCAAGTCGCTTGGACATGCCAGCCGAAAATGCTTCAACCGCAATGGCAGGATGGATTTGGCCTGGCTCGAGGGGATGATGATCGGGGAACGTCGCAGCCGAAGATTCGAGCGAGACGTTGATATCGGTCATGTCACTGAGTGCCCAATGGAAGCGCTTGGCACGCTCACCGGTGATGACGATATTCAGCGTGCCGGGGAGGGCCCGGGCGATCACAGGGAGCAAATCGTCCAGCAGCCTGGTGTTTCCCGGCGTGATCGGCGCGGTGGGGTCGAGATTTTCCAACGCGGCGCGCATCTGTGTGATGGCCGACTGCAGGTCCGGCACGCCGGAGAGGTGTTGTGAGCGACTCATTTTGCATTCCCCATTTCGATGAATGCGGCGTCCAGCATGCTTTCGTGGTACGAGTTGACCTGGCCGAAACGCACATCGCGGACCTTGCCGATCGGGATGCCTTGGCGTTTGCTCAGTTCACCAGCGCGCCGGCCGACGCGGATTGCTGTCGCGTGATCGATCTTGATGCCGTGCATGGCGCCATAGCCGATGACGGTGAAGTAGCTGGCACCATCCTCGAAGGCAGATTGTTTGACCTCCAGGCGCTTGATGCTCTCAGTGTGAGATTCCTGTGTGGCGACAATCTCCTGCTGCTGGGCCTTTATTCGAGCGTTGTCGACCATCAAGGCAACCAGAGCACGCTGCTCGGGCGGCAACTCCGCAAGAGAGTTCTGCGCCGAGAGCTGGGCACGCATGTCGAAGAAACCCTTGATCAGAGCGATCTTGAACTGGCGCACGATTTCGCTATTGCGCATGTAGGCAATCACGAGGGCGGACTGCTGCTCATTGAGCAGGGCAACTTCACGCTGTTGCGTGCCGCCGGCTGTTTCAAAGGGTTGCGTTTCGAACGCGACCCTTCCGAATCGGCCCAGATCTTCGGAGTAGCTGCGCACCAACTCCATCACGTTCTTGTGCTGAGTCTGCGTGCCTTCCGCGATGGCCAGCGAGGTGGTGACCGGCTCGCCGTCTTTGATGTGGATGAGGGCGCTCATTCTGCAGCCTCCAGTACGTCGAGCTCGCGGCTCAGATTGGCTGCTGCGTCCCAAGCTGCTCCAATAGCGCCGACCATCACACTCTTGCAAGCCTCTTCATTCTGCATCGCAAACGTATGCAGGATTTCCAACTGCGAGACGAGCTGAGTTGCCATGTGGGCCAGATAGCCTGCATCTTTGGGACGCGCCGCTTGTGGGGCGGTGGTGGCGTCGGTCGCTACCACCTTGACGGCGGACGTGCTTGCGTCCGGTGCACATGTTGAACTATGGACTTTCGTTCTCATTTGCTGACCCTTCGGTATTTGTAAATTCCTGAATCAATCCCAGTTAATCATCGTGCGCGCCATTAAATATTAGTGTTACTGTTATACTATGTCAATAGTGTTACTGTTATTTATGTGGCCCGCAAAAAATCTTTATAGATGACTGTGAGAAGGAATGACCCGAAGTGTGCCGAACAGGCGGAGGGCGGTCGAGGGATGAGAGCTGCTAAATAATATTCCGTATTGGCTTGGACACGAATACGCTCCGGCCCCCTAGTTGTTCATTTGGGTTCCGGAATCAATTTTCAGGTTTTTGGTTCCGTTAAAGATGCTGCAGCCAAAGAAAGCAGTGCGCGCACGTAGCTTTCAGTACTTACTCTTAGGGCGCGCGGTTTCGTAACCTTACGAATACGTTCCGCAAGATTCACATCATATTCGTCTGGGAATAATGCCGAGCCTATGGCATGTTGCGTGAGTTCGACACCATGAGCCTGTGCCCACAGAGTTAAATCCAGATACGGCAGAATCATCATCTGGGCCCACTCCTGAAACTCCTGAGCTGATGGCAATTTCCCAGGGGTGCGAGGTGTATGGAGACCAAACGCCCGCCTCGTTTCTTTCAACCACATCACGAAATCTGAAATGATGGCTTCTTCCGCACCCTCCAGATCAATCTTTACGAGTACACGGGGTTCTGCGTACAGACCTGCCTCTTGAAAGGCTCTCCACAGTGGCTTTTCGAGTTCAATAGGTTTTTCATCGTAATCGAACTCGTTCTTCCGGTAAATTTGGACGTACCGATCAAGCTCGTTTGGAGGATCGCCATCTTCTTTTTCTAGGTCTGTCGCATAGATGCAATAGTCGGTCATCGTGAAATCAGTCACATGCTTGCCCTGAGATGCGCCCCAGAAATCCGATTGCAGCTCCTCTGTTGACTCTACTGGAAAGGAGATCAAATTCTCACTAAAGGAGACTGCCTGCTGGCGCAATTCTTCTTTGTGATTTGGAAATAGCGAATTGAAAAGCGGAGGAGGCTCTTCCCAATCGTCTCCGAGAAGAAATCGACAATATGACCTCCTCTTTAGATTGACGGCCCAATCAACAATTGTAAACGATGAAACCGTACTGTATTTCTCAAGCGAAAAATCCGAAGGAAATGGAGTGGTTGATTGGGGTGGCTGATTGGGCATACGAACTTTCTACCTTAAATTTCATAGCACGTTGAACGCTTCCAGTTGAGCTATGACGGCCGCCTTCTTCGCGGGGGTGTCGAGCTTATCGAACGCCGCAGCGACGGCTTGCGCTTGAGGTGAGATGCTGCTGGCCAAGCCAGGCAAAGATCGCACTGCTAGTATTTTTGCGCCGAGAGACGGGCTTATATCGGTAACCGGCACGTCGAGGGCCAAAGAAAATTTGATGAGCGCGTCAAGATTCAATGGCACTAGTCCATTCAAATATTGTTGCGCGGCCGATTGAGTTTTCCATCCACATTCTTGTGCAAGCCGTTCCTGAGTCCAGGAACGGTCCTCCCGCTTGCGCCCATCAAAAATTGCTCTCAGGCGCGCTGCATCTTCCAATTGTTCTGCGGACATTTTTTTGCTCATGGTTTCACCATAATAGGGTTGCTGGTTTTTTTCAAACAGTGGTGCTATTATAAAAATAAATAGCTTTACTGTTAAATTGGCGAGGTCATGATGCGTCTGGACGAATATCGAAGACAGGAAAAACTCTCCCAGAAACGTCTAGGAGAACTGCTAACCCCGCCGGCCTCACCAAGTCTGGTCAGCCAGTGGGAATGCGGCGTCACCCGGGTGACCTTGGATTACTCGCTTGAGTTGCAGCGCGTCTCCAATGGAAGGGTGACGCCGACGGATTGCTCCACAATGTTTTCGGAGAACCGTATGAAGTCGGTGGCATAGGGTATCAAGCCATGCTCACCCACACCCCCCTCGGCCCCATGCGCGACGGTTCCTACGCCGTCTGCTACCCCACACCTGGCTGTGCTGTGATGACTATCGTATCGACGGGCATGACGAAAGAGCGCGCCCAGGAAGAGGCCGCGCGTCTGAATGAAGAACAGAAGAAGAGAGTGGCCGCGATTGAGCGCGACCGCCAGTTGCGAATGCGGCCTGAAACATTACGCCCGGTCACCGACTACCTTTCCGAGATTGAACTGGCCGGCGGCGCCGAGGAGGGCGAATGAAAGCTATTGCCGGCTTGTGGCTTCCCGTCAGGACGGTTGATGCCTCTGCAGCGCGTCTTCGAGCGAAGTACAGAGTTCTGCGTAGAAGTCGAGAGCTTCCTCGTCTACGCCTGACTTCTGTAGAGAAGAGTGCGCGTCTTCAGTCACTGCTCGGAACACTGCCAGTGCGGTATCGCGTTGCACTGCACTTAACGCCACACACAGGGCGTGAAGAAGACCACTCTGAACAGTGAGCTGCATTTTTATTTTTTGCATGTCGAGTGATTCGTTCATGGGATCTCCGCATGCAAAAGGGTTAGTTGTTCCAGTGGTCCTTCATGAACTGCAGGACATCTGGACTGACATTGCGTGTTTCGGCGTTGTTGTGTGACGCGTCAATCACAATCAGTTTGTCGTTGGAGTCCATGGCATTCCAGACGCGAGTGGTGATATCTGCGAGCGGGAGGTTGCTGGATACGTAGAAAAGTGAGTACTCGATTCTTGCCCAGTTACCGCACGCTTTTACAGCCTCGGTCACTCGGTCGTAGTGCTGGCCTGGCGCCATCAGATCGTAGGAAATGAAAAAGTTTGCCATGGGAAATCCCCTCCGTTTCGATTTAAGTGTGGAAGCTGAAATCTAGCACGGTTGGGGTTTCCCGCCCTTCAAACGAGGCAGCGGCTGCGCAGCCGAGATGTGGTGATACGAGCCCACCGCATCATGCCTCGACCCTTCAATCTGGCTCGCTGAAAGGCTCGTATGGCCACCGCAAAACAGTTCGAAGTCTTCGCAGACGCAGGTGATGTCTGGATCGCGCAGAACCGCGAAAACAGCGAAGCACAAGACATCGTCCGGGTTCATCCCCAGCAGATTCCATTGCTGATCCAATGGCTCGAGCAAGCGGCCGCTGCAGCCAACTCATCGGAACCGAAGGCCGGTTAAATGCCTCGAGCACAGAACAACCCCCAGGTCGAAGACGGCTTCACCAGGATCGCTAATGAGCTGCTGGAAGCCATCTTGGCTTTCGGCTTCTCGTTACGCGAACAGACGGTGATATTCGCGATCATCAGGAAGACCTATGGGTATGGAAAAAAGACTGACGACATGTCGGCCAGCCAGATCGCCGCATTGTGCAACATGGCTCGTTCGCATGTCACCGCGACCCTCGGAAGTCTTGCCAGCAGAAACATCATCACCAAAACGACGGGCCGATTTGGATCGGTCATCGGCATCCAAAAAAACCATCGGCTGTGGATCAACCAAGACCTTTTTAAGGGCAGTTTTTCTGGTACCAATTTGGTACAGGGTGGTACCGATTCGGTACAGGTGCCCAATGGTGACGAGATTGAAGGAAATTTCACCCCTGTGGCATCTTCATACCCGCTTGAAGCCGCGCCATTGCTGGAAGCTGCTGGTACCGATTCAGTACACCCTGGTACCAATTCAGTACATGTACCGATTCGGTGCGCTACTGGTACCGATTCGGTACAGGTCGGTGGTACCGATTCGGTACACACAAAAGAAAACCTTCCAAAAGAAAATAAACAAAAGAAAACCTCTTCGTCATCTGGCGATGACGTGAAGCTCTGCCCGGTCGATTCTTTGGTCAACTTGTACCACGAACTTTTACCGAAAAATCCGAAGGTTTTGCAGGTCACCGAAGCGCGGAAAAAATCGATCCGTGCGCGATGGACTGAAGCGGCCTTGTTGGAAGCTTCGCCGTTCGGCTACGAGACCAAGACTGCGGGCCTGGAAGCTTGGCGATTGTTCTTCGGGTACTGCGCCAAATCAGACTTCCTGACGGGCGGCGTTCCTGGCCGTGATGGCAAGAAGCCTTTCCGTGCCGGCCTCGATTTCCTGTTTTCGCCCAGCGGCTTTGCCAAGACGCTGGAAGGCATGTACCACGGGAGCGCCGATGCAGGGCACAACCCATTCGCGACGGATTGAGGTATGAGAGGGCATCAACAGATCTTGGCGGCCAGGCGCCATCGTCGCAAACCTGAGGCTGTTTTCGTCAACCTGGTCGACACATTCACCGGGGCGACAAATCGCTACGACGAACCGGAGAACGGTCTGCGGCATGGATTTTTCCCACAGGTGTTTATCGAACGTGGGGAATTGAATGGCCCCCTTGATCTGCGGTTTCTGCATCAGCTTTCTGTGCATGTACATGCGACTGCCGCTGATGAATCCTTGTATGGGCTTTTGGATGCGATCGAAGAACAAGAACCGAACACAGTTGTTGCCTGTACCGCCGACATGTTGATTTTTAAAAATTTTGAAGGATGGAAAGCATGGAAATTCTGACGTTGGACAACATTGATTTTTCCGAGTATGAACGCGAGACCGACCCGCAGCAGAAGGTTCGCAGCATGTCGATGTACGCCGAGGAAATTGCCGAGGAATTGACGCCGGATAACCACCAGGCGCCGAAGCACCCGCGTATGCCCTTCGCGAATTTCTGGCTGTACTTTGCACCCGGGGAGGTCACCGTCTGGGCCGGCTTCAACGGCAGTGGCAAGTCGATGCTGCAAGGCCAGGTCCTGGCCATCCTGGCCGAACAGAGCATCAAATGCTGCATCGCCAGTTTCGAAATGAAGCCGCGCAAGACAGGCTCCCGGATCATCCGGCAGAGCACCGGCAAGACATGGCCACGGCGTGACGAGGTCGACGCCTTTTTAGCGCGGACGGAAAAAACCCTGTACGTCTACGACCAGCAGGGCGACATCGATGCCAAACGCCTGCGCGCGGTGATCCGGTACTGTGCCGACAAGCTGGGCATCCAGCACTTTGCCGTCGACTCGCTCATGAAGTGCGTATCCGGATGGGACAACTACGGCGGCCAGAAAGATTTCGTGAACATGCTGACTGTCCTGGCCCGGGACTTGAACATCCATATTCACCTGGTCGTGCACATGAAGAAAGGCGAGGGCGACGAAAAGATTCCGACGCGCCTCGATATCAGCGGCGCCGGCTCGATCTCGGACTTGGTCGACAACGTCCTGATCGTCTGGCGCAACAAGAAAAAGGAGCGGGACCGCGCTGACGGGAAAGAGGTCAAGGACAGCGAAGCAGACGCATTGCTGATCTGCGACAAGTCCCGCAATGGCGACTGGGAAGGTCGTATCCCGCTCTGGTTTGACGACAGCTGCAAGCGCTTTGCCGACTACAACCTTTCGCGCCGAGGGCTTGCTCGGGCGCTTTGAGGGATTGGATTCTCGCGCACGCGCGCGTTTGGCGATTGTAACCTCAACAACGAAAGGATATGACAGCACCCATCCCACCTAAGCCCATCACACAGCTGCCACTCGATTTTCCCGGGGCCAGCAGTGACGCCCTCCCTACGCCCAAGCGCATCCCCAGGCCACGGCCACCGCTGCCGGCCTATCCCGCCCCCGAGGTCCGCATCGATTGGTTCAACGTCTTCGCTGACCTGAAACGCGCCGCCTGGAGCATGTACCGCATCGAAAGCCAGCTGCACATCCCCAAGACCACGCTGCTGGGCTGGAAGGATGGTGCCGAGCCCAAGCACTTCGACGGTGAGCGCCTTATCCAGCTCTGGACCGATGTCACCGGCCAGAAGCGCGAACAGCTGCCCGTGGAGCGACGCATGCCCTCTGCATTCCAGTCCCGCCGATAGTCGGGATTCCGACCCCCGCCCAGCCGGATACTCCGGACGTTATCACCACCGATCAACGTTCAAGGAGCCCAGTATGGCCAAGACCAAAGTCACCAAAGTCCAAGTTCCCGGCGAGGCCGCTGCGCCCGCAGATGACCAATCCACCGCGCTGGAGCAGGGTGCTGCTGGCGATGATGCTGGCCAGGATGGCGAGCAGATCCAGGCGGCTGACGATCCGGCAGCCGGCGGCGAAGGCGCCACCGTGGTGGACCTCGATGCGCTGCAGGCCCAGCTGGACGCCAGGGATGCCGAGCTGGCCGAGCTCAAGGCAGCGCTGGCCAAGTCCGATGCCCAGGCTGATGCAGCCAAGAAGCCCGGCTCACTGCGTCCCGGTCCCGGCGGCCGCAGCGATTTCACGCACCTGCGCGCCTCTCAGGTCGACGTTTCCACGCTGAAGCGTCCGATCCAGACCGCCGAAGGCTGGCTGGTGCCCGAGAAGATCACCCAGAACGACAAGGGCTGATCCATGTGCGGCGGAGGGGGCGGCAGCCCGGCACCAACGGTCGATCCAGCAGCGGAGCGCCAGGCAGCGACCGATGCGGCGCGCCAGGCCAGCAATGCCAAGCTGGCGGCCAACTACAAAGCCCGGCAGGCGCAGACCGTTCTGGCCAGCGGTGCCGGCAATACCACCAGCGGCGCAGCCAGTACCGGCAGCGGCGCGGCCATGTCCGTGCTTGCCTCGGGCCAGGGCAAACTGGGAGCGTTCTAAGCCATGGATCGAGCTTCAGCCATCATCCGGCGCCGGGAGTCGATGCGGTCGGCGCGCTCCATCTATGAGCAGAATTGGAAGGATGGTTACGACTATTCATTCCCGGAGCGCGGCGACGGCTTCTACGGGGAGCAGAGCGACGGTGCCGCCCTGGCCGCCAAACGCGCCCGCCTGTTCGATTCCACGGCCACCGACTCGGGCCAGATCCTCGCCGCCTCGATCATGACCGGTGGCACGCCCAGCAATTCCCGCTGGGTCGGCCTGTCCACCGGCAACGACACCGACGAGGAAAAGCGCTGGCTGGACGCTGCTGCGCAGCTGATCTGGCACAACATCCACGCATCCAACTACGATTCCGAGGGCATCGACGCATGCCTGGACCTGGTCGCGGCCGGCTGGTTTGTGATGTTCTGCGACTCGCCGGAAGAGGGCGGTTACCACTTCCAACTGCTGCCCATGGCCACTAGCTACATCGCCGCATCCAAGCCCGGTGGCGCGCCCGACATCCTGGTGCATGAGTACTGCCTGACCGCTGAGCAGGCGTTCAACAAGTTCGGAGAGTCCAACGTCAGCGAGAAGATCCGCAAGTGCATGGAGAACAACGGCAACCCGGACGAGAAATTCAAGTTCGTGTGGTCGATCTACCCGCGCAGCAGTGCCGACCAGGCCGGCATCACGGCCAAGAATCTGCCGTTCGCCTCTATCCATGTGGAGATGGACAGCAAGGCCGTGGTGAAGGAATCCGGCTTTCATGAGTGCCCGTTCTGGGCGCCGCGCTATTCCAAGCTGCCGGGCACGGTCTATCCGGTCGGCCCGATGTACCGCGCCATGCCGGACGTGAAGCAGCTCAACCGCCTGGTGTACCTGGAGGACATGAACGCCGATATCGCAATCTCGGGCATGTGGATTGCCGAGGACGATGGCGTGCTCAACCCGCGCACCGTGAAGATCGGCCCGCGCAAGATCATTGTGGCCAACTCGGTGGACAGCATGAAGCCGCTGGCCTCGGGCGCGAACTTCAATCTGTCGTTCACCAAGAAGGAAGCGCTGCAGGCCTCGATCCGCAAGATCCTGATGGCCGACCAGCTGCCGCCCATCGATAGCCCGGTGCGCTCTGCCACCGAGTTCCAGCTCCGCGTACAGCAGATCCGCCAGGTGCTGGGACCGATCTTCGGCCGCCTGCAGCCGGAGTGGTACGGCCCGATGGTGGCCCGCTGCTTCGGCCTAGCCCTGCGCGCCGGTGTTCTGGGCCGACCGCCGCAGTCGCTTGCCCAGCGCACCATCACCGTGGTGTTCAACTCGCCCATGGCCAAGAGCCAGAAGCTGGAGGAGGTCACCGCCATCGAATCGTCCTTGGCCTCGATCAACGCCATTGCCGCCGTGGATCCGACTGTGCTGGACACCGTGGACATGGACGAGGCCGCCCGCCAGATCATGGAAGGCCGGGGCGCGCCAGCCTCGATATCTCGCCCACCCGAGGCCGTGACCCAGCTGCGCGAGCAGCGCGCCCAGGCGCAACAGCAGGCCCAGCAGCAGCAACAGCAGCATGAGCTGGCCCAGAAGACAGTACCCATTGCCATGCAGCAGGCCACCCGATGAGCAACCGCGAACCCCATGAGCCGACCCCAGCTGACTTCAAGCTGATTTTCGAGGACCACAAGGTAGGCGCCGCCATCTTGGAGAAGCTGACCCAAGTCTTTGCGCGGCCGGCCGTCGTGCAGGGTGGCATCGATGCCGTGCTGCAGACCTATCACCGCGACGGCTCGCGCCGCGTGCTTGAGTACATCGTCGCTCAGATCAACCGCGCCAACGGCGTACATGAAAACGAGGAGGGCTGAATGCCTATCGATGCAACTCTTGGGCCTGATGGCTGGACGGTGCAGCCCATACAGCCGACCGTCAAAAACGGAGGGCCATTTGCACCATACCTTGGTAACGTTACTGATCGTGGCAGGTTACCAACTGCATTTTCGTCGACTGTATTCGCTACTATGTCCCGGAGCAGCCACGTGGCAAAGGACAACATCGTGGCTCCACAGCCGATCTTCCCGAATTGGTTTCTTAATGGTGGGAACGCGACCACTGAAGCAACGCCTGGCGGCCCGGCGACCATTACGGCATCGATTGAGTTCCCAGCGGGCACTTACAAGCAGCTCAAGTTTAGTGGGGCGGTGGTTGGGACTGCTGCGGATGGCGCGAACTTGATTCCTGACGCAGATCCTTCCATCGTCATTCCGCGTGATGCAGAGTTTTGGGTACGCGCGTTTTACCAGAATGCTTCTGGCACCATTACTTCAGCAAATCTCTCATGTTTGCCTAATGGTCGCGATGGGTACCAAGCTGCTGGCGCAACTGACCAGACGATGGGCGGCACCGTTAATAGTGCCACCAACGCAATGTATTACCCAGCTGGAATCCTTGCGATGACTACGCAAGAGAGCGCCGTCATATTGGGCGACTCCATCGCCAATGGAAGTAGCGACACCATTGATAACATGCGCGGTTGCGGTATCTTCTCTCGTGCCGTCATGGCTAAAATGGCATGCTCTAACTTGTCGGTAGGCAGCGACCGGGCAATGTATTTCGTGGGAAGCAACGCCAAACGCCTCGCTATGATCGCGCTGTTGAAACCGACGCGAATCTACGACAATTATGGCTACAACGATATATTTTTCGGCCAGACGGCATCTCAATTGATCGCCAACATCGCCACTATCGCAGCCTTGTTTAGCGGGAAGAAGTATTACCACTCTGAAATCACCCCTGCGCAAGCCCTTAGCAGCGATTTTTGGGCGACCGTTGCGGGGCAAACTTTCAACGCAACACAAGCCGGGTATGTGAAAGCCGTGAATAGCGCGCTGCGCAAAAACCAGATTGCAGGCGTCACTGCATCAATCTCGACAGCGGCGTACCGCTCAGCGGAAGACGCTAATACTTGGCTCACCGAGGGCGGTGGCCGCACTGTTACCGATGTCGTTTGTAGCGTTGGCTCCAACGTTCTGAATTCTGCATCGGCCGCGTTCACTATTGATGATGACTTCAAAAAAGTGCGAGTCCTCGGCGTGGCCGCCAGCGGTGGAAACGCAACCCTCATTATGCGGTACAACAACTCGGCCACATCTGTCCTGCTGACCACAGACGGGACAACGGCATGGAACGCCCTCACGGCGGTATCAGGTGGCACCGCGTATTTGCAGGCCGCCAGAATGACGCAAGACGGTACGCACCCTTCCGACGAGGCCCATCGACGCTTTACAGCATCCGGCGCGATGGCGCACACGCTTCCTTAACTTTCATTTAACAGGAGAAAACATGCAACTCACCCGGAGAAACTGGTATGTCTTCATGCAAGAAGCAGGTGATGGTGGTGGCGGTGCCGGCGGGGCCACGGGCGGCGCAGCAGGTGGCGCAGATGCTGGTGCAGGCCAGGGCGCAGGGGCTGGCGCTGCAGGTGATGCGGGTGCAGGAGCGGCCAGCGTTCTCGCCGCTGGTGCTGCATCTGCGGGCGGCGAAGTCGATCAGCCCTTCATCCCCGAGAAATACCAGGTCAAGAAGGAGGACGGCTCCCTGGATCTGGAAGCATCCAGCCGCAAGCTGGCAGAAGCCTATGGCCATGCCGAAAAGCGCATCGGTGCTGGCGATGTGCGCCCGAAGGCTGCGGAAGAATATACGGTCACGGTCCCGGAAG
>NZ_JBMDJS010000050.1:0-819 GCF_057809315.1 Herbaspirillum sp. FG34
CTCTTCGGTGAAATGACCGTGCTGGAAAACGTGATGGTGGGTTGCCACGTGCGCACCAAACAAAATGTTTTCGGAGCGGTGTTCCGCCACAAGGCGGCACGCGATGAAGAAGCGGCGATCCGCGAGAAGTCGCAGCAGCTGCTGGACTTCGTGGGCATCGGCCAGTTCGCCCGTCGCACGGCGCGTCACCTGTCGTATGGTGACCAGCGTCGCCTGGAGATCGCCCGCGCACTGGCGACCGATCCGCAACTGCTGGCGCTGGATGAACCGGCGGCCGGCATGAACGCCACCGAGAAGCTGGGCCTGCGCGAGCTGCTGGTCAAGATCCAGGCCGAAGGCAAGACCATCCTGCTGATCGAACACGATGTGAAGCTGATGATGGGCCTGTGCAATCGCATCACGGTGCTGGACTATGGCAAGCCGATTGCCGAAGGCGTACCGGCAGACGTGCAGAAGAACCCGGCGGTGATCGAGGCCTACCTCGGTGCAGGACATTAAGCGAGACCACAGAACATGACAACGAACATCCTCAAAGTCGAACAACTGAGCGTGGCCTATGGCGGCATCCAGGCCGTCAAGGGCATCAGCCTGGAGGTCAACGATGGTGAACTGGTCACCCTGATCGGTGCCAATGGCGCGGGCAAGACCACGACCTTGAAAGCCATCACCGGCACGCTGCCCAGCAGCAAGGTAGATGGCCATGTGTATTACATGGGCAATCCGTTGAAGGGCAAGAAGTCCTTCGAGCTGGTCAAGGACAAGCTGGCGATGGTGCCGGAAGGGCGTGGCGTGTTTACGCGCATGAGCATCCAGGAAAAC
>NZ_JBMDJS010000051.1:0-703 GCF_057809315.1 Herbaspirillum sp. FG34
GCTGCCGACGATGCAGGCGCGGTCGACGCAGCCGATGCTGGTCCTCCCTGTGCTATAGCTGATTCCTGTGTCGCTGATGTTGCAGGCGCGGCCGATACTGCTGATGCTGGCGCTCCCTGTGCTACTGCTGATTCCGGAGCCGCTGACGACGCCGGTGCGGCCGATTCAGCTGATGCTGGTGCTGCCTGTGCTCCCTGTGCTGCTGGCGGCTTCGGCATCACTGACGATGCAGGTGCGGCCGATGCAGCTGATGCTGGTGCTCCCTGTGCTACTGCTGATTCCGGTGCTGCCGACGATGCAGGCGCGGTCGACGCAGCCGATGCTGGTCCTCCCTGTGCTATAGCTGATTCCTGTGTCGCTGATGTTGCAGGCGCGGCCGATGCTGCTGATGCTGGCGCTCCCTGTGCTACTGCTGATTCCGGAGCCGCTGACGACGCCGGTGCGGCCGATGCGGCTGATGCTGGGGCTCCCTGAGCTACAGCTGATTCCGGTGCCGCCGACGATGCAGGTGCGGTCGACGCAGCCGATGCTGCTGCCCCCTGTGCCGCTGGTGATTCTTGTGTCGCCGACGTTGCAGGTGCGGCCGATGCGGCTGATGCTGGTGCTCCCTGTGCTACTGCTGATTCCGGTGCCGCCGACGATGCAGGCGCGGTCGACGCAGCCGATGCTGCTGCCCCCTGTGCCGCTGGTGATTCTTGTGTCG
>NZ_JBMDJS010000052.1:0-666 GCF_057809315.1 Herbaspirillum sp. FG34
CGAGCGAGGGATTCGCCCACGTGCCGCGGGCCCGGTTTCGCTTGCAAGCGAAACCTTTCGAATCCCCCCGCGATGTGCTCAAGCACATCGCTAGGTGCCGCCAAATAAAAAAGCCCGCGCAAGCGGGCTTTTTTATTTGGCGTCCCCTGGGGGATTCGAACCCCCGTACTCACCGTGAAAGGGTGATGTCCTAGGCCTCTAGACGAAGGGGACAAAACGGTCACAACTACTACATTCCTCGAATCAGCTCTTCCGCCAATTCACCCCACATTTCCATGCGGGTCGCTGGTGGAGGTAAGCGGGATCGAACCGCTGACCTCTTGCATGCCATGCAAGCGCTCTCCCAGCTGAGCTATACCCCCTGCGAAAGGAAAAGCCCCAAACTCCGGACTATCCAACCTCAAGGTAGCCTGATCAGTCAGACTACTTCAACTTTCAAACAACCCGGCGGCAACCGGACTGCCTTAAAACCTGGCGTCCCCTGGGGGATTCGCCCACATTCTGCGGGCCGCGGAATCGCTTGCAAGCGATTCCCTTCGAATCCCCACGCGATGTGCTCAAGCACATCGCTGGACTTCCGTAATCCAACCTTGGTCGGACTATTTTGCTACCTGGCGTCCCCTGGGGGATTCGAACCCCCGTACTCACCGTGAAAGGGTGATGTCC
>NZ_JBMDJS010000053.1:0-650 GCF_057809315.1 Herbaspirillum sp. FG34
GCGGTGGAGTAGTTGGCGGCCCACATCACGCCCGCGATGGCGGCCAGGGCGGCGCCGATGGCGAAGGTGACGATGATGACGCGGTTGGCGTCCACGCCCATCAAACCGGCGATGCGCGGGTTCTCGGCGGTGGCGCGCATGGCGCGGCCCATCTTGGTCTTTTCAACGATGAGTACCAGACCGATCATGGCGGCCAGGGCCAGGATCAGCAGCATGATCTGCGTGGGCGAAATCAGGGCACCGGCGATGTTGACCGGGGTCGAGGGCATGATCTGCGGGAACGGCAGCGGGCTGCGGCCCCAGATCATCATGGCGAAGGTCTGCAGCAGGATCGATACGCCGATGGCGGTGATCAGCGGTGCCAGGCGCGGCGCATTGCGCAGCGGACGGTAAGCGATGCGTTCGATCAAGAGGCTCACGATCACGCACACCGGAATGGCACCGACGATGGCGATGATCAGCTTGACGATGCCCGGCAGGTCAGGGGCCACCTGCTGCACCAATTTGAGGATCGACAGGCCGACCATGGCACCCACCATCAGGATGTCGCCGTGGGCAAAGTTGATCAGGTTCAGCACCCCGTACACCATGGTGTAGCCCAGGGCGATCAGTGCGTACATGCTGCCTAGCACCAATCCGTTGATGATCTG
>NZ_JBMDJS010000054.1:0-620 GCF_057809315.1 Herbaspirillum sp. FG34
AGGCTGCGGAAGAATATACGGTCACGGTCCCGGAAGCATTCAAGGACGCATTCAAACCCGAAGAAGACCAAGGCTTCCAAGATTTCCGCACCAAGGCGTTCGAAGCGGGCATGACCCAGAAGCAGCTGGACCTGGTGATGGATCGCTACTTCGAAATGGCGCCGCAGCTGGTGGCCGCTGCCGGCGTCCTCGATGCCAACACCTGCAAGGCGGAGCTGGAGAAGGCCTGGGCCACGCCCGCGACGTTCAACCGGAATGTCGGCCTGGCGTTCTCGGCGGCCACCGCGCTGTCCAGCAAGGCCGGCATCGATGTCCAGCAGATCATGAATGGGCCGCTGGGCAACAATCCGCAGTTCCTGCAGCTCATGGCGGCGCTGGGCCCGGAGCTGGCCGAGGACAAGAACCCGAACAGCGAAGGCAATATCACCTCTGGCGATGAGATCGAAAGCCTCATGGCATCCGAAGCCTATTCCAACCCCAGCCACAAAGACCACGCCCGCGTCAGCGAGAAGGTCCGCAACTACTTCGCCAAGAAATACGGCACCGAAGCCGCCGCGTAACACCCCCTCCATTTAGTCGGGAAACCGACCCCCACCCAGCGCGACCATTGCGGGCAGATA
>NZ_JBMDJS010000055.1:0-603 GCF_057809315.1 Herbaspirillum sp. FG34
AGCCGCTCACTTTTCTTGTCTCGCCAAGAAAAGTAAGCAAAAGAAGGCGACCGCAACTGCACCGCCCTCCTTCGGAGGGTCCCCGCTTCAGAGACCAATAAAACGGGAAAAATAGAGTCGCTTCGCTCCGACTATTTTTCTGATCCGTTTTATTGGTCTCTGAAGCGGCGGCGCAGATGCGGACGGCCGAGACGGCTCGCCTTCGGCATCGCAATATCTCCGACTCGCCTTCGGCTTTGCCTTGGCGTTCTTGAGCCTTCGATACGTCGCTGCGCGACTACTCAGGACGAACGAACGGAAATTATTTAAACAAAAAACAAAAACAAAAACAAAAACAAAAACAAAAACAAAAACAAAAACCAAAACCAAAAAAACAAAAAAACAAAAAAACAAAAAAACAAAAAAGGAAAAACCCAAAATCCAGAACGGGAGTTGGAACGATCAAAAGGTCGATGCCGCAGGCGAGCCAACCCAAAGCCGCAGGCGAGTCGGAGACCGGGCGAGGCCGCAGGCGAGCCCGAGTGGACTTTCCCCATAGAGCCAGCCGTCGCAGCGGAGCGAAAAGTGGATCAGAAGGATAGTCGGAGCGAAGCGACTCTATCC
>NZ_JBMDJS010000056.1:0-598 GCF_057809315.1 Herbaspirillum sp. FG34
AGAGGGTGGGATTCGAACCCACGGTACGGGAAACCGTACGCCTGATTTCGAGTCAATGGCGCGAATCCCGCACAGCCCTCAAAGCCGCATGGATCTGCTATTGTTGCTTTTGCGCCAAGTGCATAAACGGCCCCGTTTGCACCCAGTTGGTCAATATTTCCCCCACAAGCAGCGGCGGATTATACACGGCATTATTTCTTCGTAGCAGGTTGCCAACCACACAATCTCTGCCCGGTCATGTTGTGCGCTAGGATCTGGTCGACAGTGCCCTGGCTCAGCTTGTCGGCCTTGTCGATGAAGATGGGACGGGTCCAGTTGCAGCCATTATCCACGATGGCCGGGCCGCCAGCCACCGGATTAGTTACGCGTCCAGTCATCTCGCAGCCGCTGCTCACGATCAGCAGCAGGCATAGCAGCAATCTCGTTTTCCACATTTCCGCGTTCTCCTGTGGCCTGAGCCGCCTTCTGGGCGGCTGCAGCGTTTCGGTCGGCAACCTCTTGCTTCGTTTCCGCAACTTCTTGCGCAGCCTCGGCTTTGGTGGTCTTGGCCTGCTGGCGCATGAACAGGCCGGCGACGATACCGACCAGGCCGGCCAGC
>NZ_JBMDJS010000057.1:0-536 GCF_057809315.1 Herbaspirillum sp. FG34
GACGTAGTGATTTAGGTTTGATCTTTTACGATCAATGGCTGTTTTTGTTCTTTAACAATCTGGAAGAAGTAAAGATTCATTTAAACGATCGCCAGGACTTCGGTTCTTGCGAAAGTAAAAATGGGTGTGATTGTATCAATCAAAGTATTACGAAGTGATCTTAGCAATTAGAAGACTTACTTTGGAATACGGCAAACGCTAAAACTCAACGCTTCATATAACGCTCTTGCAAAAGAGGCTAACGTTATAGGAACAAGCGAATAAGTGCACATGGTGGATGCCTTGGCGATTACAGGCGATGAAGGACGTAGTAGCTTGCGATAAGCTGCGGGGAGCTGGCAAACGAGCTTTGATCCGCAGATTTCCGAATGGGGAAACCCGGCCGTAAGGTCATCGTTATCTGAATACATAGGGTAACGAAGCGAACGTGGCGAACTGAAACATCTAAGTAGCTACAGGAAAAGAAATCAACCGAGATTCCCAAAGTAGTGGCGAGCGAAATGGGATCAGCCTGCAAGATTTAGCATCAACGATAG
>NZ_JBMDJS010000058.1:0-521 GCF_057809315.1 Herbaspirillum sp. FG34
CAATCCGCACCGTGGCCGTCGTTGACGAAAGCCTGCAGCATCGACGGCACGAAGTGCAAGGTGGTGATGCCGGCCTGATCGATCAGCGCTGCCAGCCTTGCCGGGTCGCGATGCTCGCCGGGCGCGGCCATGACCAGTTCGGCACCGGTCATCAAGGGCCAGAAGAATTCCCACACCGAGACATCGAAACCGAAGGGCGTCTTCTGCAGTACCCGGTCGTCTGGACCCAGCTGACAGGCTGCCTGCATCCAGGCCAGCCGGTTGTACAGGCTGCCGTGACGGTTCGCGGCCCCCTTGGGCTGGCCGGTGGAACCGGAGGTGTAGATGACGTAGGCCAGCTGTTCTGGATGGATTTCCAGACCAGGATTGTCGGCAGACGCAATATCGGACAGTGTTGCCACATCGACGATACGGCACCCTGACACTTCGGGTAACTGGCCCAGTACAGCGGCGTGGGTCAGCAGCAGGCTGGTGCGGCTGTCCTCGATGAAATAGCGCAGCCGCTGCGGCGGATGGTCGGG
>NZ_JBMDJS010000059.1:0-500 GCF_057809315.1 Herbaspirillum sp. FG34
CCTTCTTCCATGGCGATCGGGTTGATCAGTTGCACGGTGATCGACACGTTGTCGCCCGGCATGACCATTTCCTTGTCCTTCGGCAGTTCGATCGCACCGGTCACGTCGGTGGTACGGAAGTAGAACTGCGGACGGTAGTTGTTGAAGAACGGGGTGTGACGGCCGCCTTCATCCTTCGACAGAACATAGATCTCGCCGGTGAAGTGCTTGTGCGGCTTGATCGAACCCGGCTTGGCCAGAACCTGGCCACGCTGCACGTCTTCACGCTTGGTGCCGCGCAGCAGCACGCCAACGTTGTCGCCAGCTTGACCTTGGTCCAGCAGCTTGCGGAACATTTCCACGCCGGTGCAGGTGGTCTTCTGGGTGTCAGCGATACCGACGATTTCGATTTCTTCGCCGACCTTGATGATGCCGCGCTCAACGCGACCGGTCACCACGGTGCCACGGCCGGAGATCGAGAACACGTCTTCCACCGGCATCAGGAAGGTACCGTCAACGGC